>JAZRJT010000088.1:0-29108 GCA_045645905.1 Clostridia bacterium | reverse complement strand
CACACCATCATCGGTGCAGGTGCGGCAGAAGGCGCAATTGATGCGGCAAATATCTTAAAACCCGCTCTTTCACGTGGTGAAATACAGATTATTGGTGCAACAACCTTAGAAGAATACCGAAAGTATATTGAAAAGGATTCCGCTTTGGAGCGTCGTTTCCAGTCAATTGTCCTTGATGAACCAAGCTATGAAGAAAGTATCGAAATCCTCAAAGGCATCCGCGACAAATATGAAGCACACCATCGGGTAAAAATTACCGACAGTGCCCTTGATGCGGCAGTAAAAATGTCAATCAGGTATATTCCCGATAGATTCCTTCCCGATAAGGCAATTGACCTTATTGACGAGGCGGCATCAAGAATTCGAATCAAAAGCCTTACTGCGCCACCCGATGTAAAGGAAATTGAGAAAAAAATTGAAAGCCTTCGCAAGGAAAAAGAGGCGGCAATTGTTTCACAGGAATACGAAAAAGCGGCAAAGCTCCGTGATGAAGAAAAAGCGCTGACCGAAAGCCTTAAAACACAAAAGGAAACCTGGGAAAACCAAAGTCGCGGCGAAAATTCCGAGGTTACCCCCAACGAAATTGCAGAAATCGTCTCCTCCTGGACAGGCGTTCCCGTAAAAGCCATAGAAGAAGGCGAAAGTGAAAGACTGCTTCGTCTTGAAGAAGAGCTGCACAAACGTGTTATTGGTCAGAACGAGGCTGTCACCGCGGTTTCAAAGGCAATCCGCAGAGGCCGGGTAGGTCTTAAAGACCCTAAACGCCCCATAGGCTCATTTATCTTCCTTGGTCCTACAGGTGTTGGTAAAACCGAGCTTTCAAAAGCACTTGCCGAAGCAATGTTTGGTGACGAAGATGCTCTTATCCGTATTGATATGTCAGAATATATGGAAAAGCACGCCGTATCACGTATGGTTGGTTCGCCTCCCGGTTATGTAGGCTATGACGAAGGTGGTCAGCTTACCGAAAAGGTACGCCGAAAGCCATACTCTGTAATCCTTTTTGATGAAATTGAAAAGGCTCACCCCGATGTGTTTAACATTTTGCTGCAAATCTTAGAGGACGGCATCCTGACTGATTCGCAGGGAAGACGTGTTGACTTCCGCAACACCGTTATAATTATGACATCAAACCTCGGCGCAAGAATGATAACCGAAAACAAGTCACTTGGCTTTGCGGCGGCCGCTTCGGATACAGAAAAAGATTATAACAAGATTAAATCGGATGTCTTGGGCGAACTTAAACGTGCCTTCCGTCCCGAATTCTTAAACAGAATTGACGATATTATAGTCTTCCGTCAGCTTGTAAAGGATGACATCAAGGCAATCGCCGCAAAGATGCTTGACATCCTTAAGGAAAGGATTGCAGCAAACGATATCACAGCAGAGTTCACCGATGCTGCAATTGACCGTATTGCAGACACGGGCTTTGACCCTAGCTTTGGAGCACGACCCCTCCGCCGTGCAATCCAGAGCGATATCGAAGATATGATTGCCGAAAAAATGCTCAACGGTGAAATTAAAGCCGGTGACAATATTAAAATCGACTTTACAGACGATAAGTTCTTCGTCACAATGTAATAAAAAACAGCATCCTGCATTATGCAAGATGCTGTTTAATTTTAAATTTGTTTACGATTGTGCAAAATTTAGGGAATATAGTTCAAAGACAAAAAACAAATTTTATGTTATATTTAATGTAAGAAAAATTAAACGGGGGCGTCTCCCCGAAAAATTATATTAAAGACAGGAGATGTTTTTATGTCAAGGATTTGTATTCCCGATT
The DNA here is from genome assembly GCA_045645905.1 of Clostridia bacterium. GTDB lineage: Bacteria > Bacillota > Clostridia > Monoglobales > Monoglobaceae > SIG440. Next base: position 27,322 of record JAZRJT010000088.1, on the reverse strand, counting down.
ATGAGTACAAAGAAAGAATTGCAAGAGCAGCAAAGCTTGTTGCAGAAAAAGGTCTGGATGTAATGGTTGTATGCTCAACAGAGTCAGACTACGCAAATGCAAGATATTTCAGTGGTTTTTGGCCTCTGTTTGAACGTGCAGGTGTTGCTATCTCTGCAACAGGAGAAGCAGCACTGATGGTTGGTCCTGAATGTATCATTTTTGCTAAGGACGTTGGTAAGATTGACAAGGTATTCTGCCTGAGAGAATTCAGAGAATCAGCTGACCCCTCTTACCCCGAGCTTAAGGCTAATACATTCAACGACGTTTTCAAGGCTATCGGCGTTACAGGCGACAAGATTAAGATTGGTCTCGGAAGCTATGTAGAATGCACACTTCCCATTTATGAAGGTCTTAAGAACAGCTATCCCGAGGCAGAAATCGTTAAGTGCAACGATATTATGGTTAACTTAAGAAAGATTAAGTCAGCTAACGAGCTTGCTTGTATTCAGGAAGGCTTTAGAATTGTTGACATCGCAACAGACGAAGTTATCCGTAACCTCAAGCCCGGCGTTACTGAACTCCAGATGGTAGGTATCGCACAGAAGGTTATCTACGAAGAAGGCGCAGAATACGAAGGTCTTCCTATGTACGTATTCAGCGAAAAGTCAACAAGCCACGCAATTTCACGTTCAGGCTACAGAACAATCGGCAAGAACGATATTGTTCAGCTGAACCTTTCTGCTAAAATCGACGGTTACTCACCTGCTATTGGTCTTCCCATCGCTATGGGTAAGCTCGAAGGTGAAAGAAGAAGAGTTGTTGAATTCTGTAAAGAAGCTCACGACTGGACAATCGACCAGCTTAAAGCAGGCGTTATGGCAAGTGATGTTGCTCAGAACTTCTACAAGATGTATGTTGACAATGGCTTCAAGGACAGCTATGTATACGGACCTTGTCACGGAACAGGTATGATTGAGGTTGAGCCACCCTGGATGGAAACAGACTCAACTTACAAGCTGGAAGAAAATATGACCTTCCAGGTTGACACATTTATTATGGGCGACGGCTTCGGCTGCAGATGGGAAATCGGTGCTGCTATCACTAAGGATGGTTGCCACAAGATGACAGATTACCTCAAGAAGGGTATCATCGAACTCGGTTTCTAATATAAAACAGTACTTTGGCAGGGGAAACCCTGCCAAAGTTATATAAATTATATTGATTGGAGAGAAAAAAATGGCTATTGGAAAAAAAGAATGGATAATCCCCGACTGTGAGCTTCCGCAGGAAGGCGAAGGCGTTGCAAAAGGCCACGAATCAGTTATCATCGTTAACGATTCAGACGTAGATGCAAAAATTGATGTTAGCATTTATTTCACAGATAAAGAGCCCCACTCAGGCATTGTTTGGGAAGTTGGCGCAAAGAGAGTTAAGTGCTTCAGAATGAACAATATCGAACATATGTGCGGATATAAAGTTCCTTTTGAGACGCAGTATGCTATGAAGGTTTCAAGCAATACTCCTATTGTTCTTCAGTACGGAAGACTTGACAACACTCAGGCAAATCTTGCGTTCTATACAACACTCGGCTATTCTGAATAATAAGAAAAAGGTTATATAAATCGAGTATGGCGAAATTAATCGCCCTCTCACACCACCGTGCATGCCGTTCGGCACACGGCGGGTCAATTCAAAATTAAATATGTACTACCTTTTGTTAGTAGTCCGAAATACTGATTAAGCCTCGCTTAGTCAGTATTTCTTTTGAAATTGCTCTTTTAACCACGTATTATGTTGCGACAAATTGATAAGAGCATTGATATGCACGTCATACCGAAAAAAACAGCCACAATTTGTGGCTGTTTTTTCTACAAATCAAGACTGCTTATATAATTTATATTCAATACTACTTCATTTTCAGTCAGACACATATTTTCAGCATCAAAAAAGAGTTCGGGATTGTTGGCGGGGGATATGATAAAGGTTCGGTCATTGTTTTGGCTAAGCTTCCACAGATGTCCGTCAAAACCGGTTTTTTTATCCATTATTACCTGTTGCCCCGAAACAATCAAACTTTCTCTCACCTTCAAAGGTTTTTCAAGATTCGCAGGGTTATAAATCGCATAAATCCCGCTTGCCCTGTCAACCAGGTCAAATATCCATGCGCAACTAAAATCTACTTTTTCTTTCACGACAATTCCATCGCCATCAGTACCCAGATATCTGCCGTCCTCTGTGCAGATATACATCATATTCTCTTCAAATATATTATTACTGCCACGGTAAATATAAACCGTACGGTTATCATCCCACACTATTTCGGCATTGCAGAATTCCGCCACAGACCGAAGGGGCAACAACATTCTTCCGTTCTTTATTATGGTTTTTACCGGTAGCTTTTGAACAGTTCCGTTAACTATACATTCATCTGAGTTCTCAAACAATTTAATTATTGTTCCTCCAAGGGTGATGGTTGCACTGCGGTCTTCATCACGCCAAAAAACATTGGCATCCATACTTTCGCAGAACTGCCTGATTGCAATATATGTATAACTGTCTATCAGCTGCGGCTGTTCATCTGGAAAAATCAAATCTTTGCCATCCATAACCAGCTTTAAGGTATCATCAGACGCCGTCATCCCCGAAAGAACAACAAAGTTTACCGTATCACTCAAATATTCAATGTCATATTTCTTTGCAAGCAAAAATGCTTTATACTGACCCATCGGTAAACTGTCGACGGTAATCTTGCCGTCGGTTATTTCAAAAACATTCTCATCAAGCGTTGTCAGATTGCGGGTGTGTACCGCATATGATGCATAATTCATAAACCCACCATAAGAAAAATCAAGGCAGAAGGTTACACTACCGTCTTTATCCGATACAGCCTTCAGCTTTAATTCAGGAAGCTTTCCGTCTTCCCATACGGCATTCAGCAGAATATCGTCTTTGACCTTAATTTGCTGACCGGGTTTAAGCAGTTCCTTATTCCCATTAGCGCGCCATCCGCGAAAAATCTTTCCCATATTTTGCGGAACAATATCGGATATCCGTGCAGTGTCACCGAAGATTTTCTGTCGCGGAATGACTTCTTCTCCGTTGTCGGTATAGGCAAGCTCTGTATATTCTTCTGCCGATATATTAACATCCAAATTCTGCTGTGCATACGCCGCTTTCGGTAAAACAAGCAGCATCAATGCCACCAGCATAGCTATTTTCTTTTTCATAATTAGTCTCCGTTAAGCCATTTTATCAGTTGCTGTGAACTTATTCCGTTATAAATGTTATAACGGTTAAGGTTATACAGGCTATTTTTGTCATACGCTTTTATATAATTCATACCTGTGGAGGTTGCCATGGTAACCCTTACGCCATTGCTTTTAAGAACGTAATCAGTCACGGCATTATATTTACCCAAAGGGTAGGCAAACCCAACAAGAGGCTTTTCGAGTTCGGCTTCAAGGATTGTTTTTGAAGTCATAAAATCGCTCTGAAAACGCGAAATATAATCCATAAGTCCCTCGTTTTCAAAACGCAGGACGGTTTCTCTTGCCGGTCCGCTTTCAAACTTTGTACTTTGGTGCATATCATAAGTATGGCTCTGCACCGAAATCAGACCTGAATCTATCATTTCTCTTGCCTGGTCATAGCTGAAATGCGGGGTAATCCCGTAGCTTGTATTTTTGTACGTTTCTTTGCCCACCGAGCTGACAATGGCGAAAATTGTTGCTTTGAAACCATACTCCTTAAGCATAGGGAAAGCCACCGTGAAATTATCCAGATAACCGTCATCAAAGGTTATGCAAACAGGCTTTTCAGGAAGTGGAAAGCCGTAATCAACAAATTTTATAAGTTCGTCAAGCGAAATGGGGGTAAAGCCGTTTTGCTTTATTGCCTCAAGATGGCTTCTGAAATTTTCGGGAGATATAACAACAAGGCTGTCGCCGTCACCCACCGAATGATACATCAGCACAGGAACTGCCGCTGTGTCATCGCCTTTTGCGGCAACCGGTACAGAAAAAATCAGTACTATAATCAAAATTATGGGAATTATTTTGTTTATCACAAATCAAACCTCCTAAGGTTTTTTAGTATTTGCAATTTGTTTAAAACCATACGTAAAATTATATCACCAAATATATTTGTTGTCAATCATTTGCAAAATGCACTGTCGTTTGCAAATTTTCACAAATTCCTATTGTAATTTTTTTCGTTTTGTGATATCATAATAATGCTAAACCAATTTAATATTAAAATCCGAGGTATTTTTATACTTTTCTTTAGTTATGTCAATCCCTATGAATTTGAAAAAATGCAAATTCCTCAGGGTTTGATGTGATGTTTAATGCATTCATATTAAATTGGTTTAGCGACTATCGGAGTTTGCGTTTTTGTGCGGCAACTTCGGTTGTCGCATTTTTTAATTTAGGGGTGTACTAAAATGATTAATTACAAAAAACTTTATTTTCAACTTTTTAATGCTGTTACAGATGCCATAGAAATATTGCAAAAGGCGCAGATTGACGCAGAAGATGCCTATATAGAAGAAGGCGTGAATGATGAACAAAACTTACCCAAAATAACAAAATTCAAAGTTCATTCTGCCAATAAAGATAAAGAAAAATAAACCATAAACCATTCTTTTTCAAGAATGGTTTATTCAACTATATTCCCTGGATAATCGATATCAAAAAGTCTTTCGCACAGATTAAACGCAGCACCCTTTACGGTATTTTCTTCGCTGATGACTACCTCACGGATTTCCAAATCCTGTAAAAGCACAGGGTACGCACGGCTCTTCATTTCCTGTATCGCACATTCAAGCAACGGACGTATTTTAACATATACCCCCATATTTATTACTATCGCCAGAGGTTTGCATAAATTCACCAGATTGGCAAGACCAATCCCCAGATATTTGCCACATTCCTCAACAGCAGATTTTGCAGCCTTATCACATTGCTCATATTTTTCTGAAATATATTCGAGCGTCACACCGCTTTCGCCGCTTTTTTCTTCGTAAAGCTTAATCAGCCTATGCTCTGAACACATTGTCTCCAAGCACCCACGGTTTCCGCAGAAGCAAGGCTCGCCGTCCTTTTCAACTGTAGTATGCCCGATTTCGCCAAGCATTGCACGGTTAATTCCTCCGTGATAAAACTGACTTGCTCCGATACCATTTTCAAGGTCGATAAGCAGCATATTCTTTTTTTCAATTCTGTTTGCGCAACAAAAATACCAAACTGCCTTAAGGAACGATACATTATCTATAAAAACCGGAATTCCAGTTTTCTCTTCAAGAATTGTTTTAAGGTCAAATTCCTTCCATTTAAGGCTTGCCGAAGCAACAAACCTGCTGTCCTCCAGAACCATACCTGTAACCACTACTCCGATACCCAGCACACTTTCACGCCCGTGCTCGTTCACAAGTGATGCCACTTTTTCACGCACAAGCTCAACTACCTTATCGGGTTGCATATCAGATACATTTACACAAATTCGTGTAATAATTCTGCCCTCAAGGTCAGTGTATGATACATTTACGGAATCCACCCCTATAAATATACAGATAAGCCCGTATGCCTCGGCACAAAAACGCAAGAGTGTACCCTTTCTGCCGACACGTTCTGCCTTTTCAACACCGCTTTCAGCAATAAGCCCCATATCAAGAAGATACGAGGTTATATTGGTAAGGGACGCTACCGAAAGTCCCGTTTCGTGTGCAACAAGAGGCCTTGCCACATTTGGATTGTGCCTGATGTAGTTAAGCACCTTTAATCTGTTCATTTTTTGTATTAATTGAGAATTTCCTACTGCTTTAGTCATCTTTTCACCTATATCCGCTTGCTTTTCACTAAATTATAACAAATAAAAATATCTTTGTCAACGAAATAACCATCTTGACATACCCTCAATGATCTGTTACAATTAATTTATACAATGAATAAATTATATATGCTTTTTTGCAAAAATATAATGTGAAAGGACGTTACACAATGAATGTATTAGCTATCGGTTGTCATCCTGACGATATAGAAATCAACTGTGCCGGCACATTGGCAAAATGTGTTAAGCGAGGAGATAATGTTACAGTTTGTCATGTGTGCAACGGCAATATGGGTCACGTTGTTATTCAGCCTGACGAGCTGCGTGAAATCCGCAGAAACGAAGCCATTACCGCAGGCAGTTTATGCGGAATTACGGTTGTTACCTGCGACATCGGTGACCTTGTTGTTTATCATCAAAGCAAAGAACACCGCGACAAGGTTGTGGATATTATCCGCGAGGCACAGCCTGATTTTATTATTACCCACGCACCAAACGACTATATGCCCGACCATGTTGCAGTAAGCAATCTGGTTTTTGATGCGGCGTTCGCGGCAAGCTGCCCCCATTATGAAACAGGGTTTAAAATGCCATCCAAGGTTACTCCCATATTCTATATGGATAACTTAGGCGGAAACGAATTCCTCCCTACCGAATATGTGGATATTACCGACGAGATTGACTTAAAGCTTGAAATGCTTGAATGTCACGAAAGTCAGCTTAAATGGATGAGAGAGCACGACAATATCGACTTTTCAGATATGGTAAAGACCATTTCAAAATACCGCGGGTACCAGTGCGGCGTAAAATACGCCGAAGCATTTGCACAATGTATGGTATATCCCAAACCTACTGTAAGGAGGATGTTGCCATAATGAAAAAAGTTGCTTGTGTTGGAATTTTGGTTGCTGATGTAATTGTAGAGCCTGTCACCGCATACCCCGAGAAAGGTCTTTTGCTACCGGTAAACTCAATTACATTGCATAATGGCGGAAATGCAATGACCGCCTCAATAAACGTTAAAAAGCTGGGTGTTGAAACTACAATGATAGGTAAGGTCGGTGCTGATGTTTTCGGCAGCTTTCTTCGTGACAAGCTTACCGCCGCAGGTGTAAACACCAAGGGTCTTAAAACAGACGACCGTGTTCAGACCTCAGCGTCGGTGCTTATGCTTGACAAAACAGGCGAGCGTTCCTTCTTCCACTGCGTAGGCACAAATGCAGTATTTTCCGAAAAGGACATTGACTATTCTTTAATTGAAGACTGCGATTTGGTGTTTGTTACAGGTTCATTCCTGATGAACACCTTTGACGGCGTCCAAACAATGGAATTTTTAAAGAAATGTAAGGAAATGGGCAAGACAACCTTCCTTGACGTTTGCTGGGATGCAAGCGGCAGATGGGGCGAGCTTCTTGATATGTCAATGCCCTACATAGACTATCTTATGCCCAGCATTGATGAGGCTGTGTGCATTGCAGGCAAAGAAGATGTCGAAGAAATTGCCGATGTATTCTTCAGCCGCGGTGCAAAAAATGTTGTCATCAAAATGGGCAGCAAGGGTGCATTCCTAAGACGCAGTACCGAAAGCAAGGGTCAGATTTTCCCCTGTTGCAAGGGCGTTACCGCAGTTGACACAACCGGTGCGGGCGACAGCTTTTGCTCGGGTTTTCTGGCTGCTTTTGCAAGGGATTGCAGCCTAGAGGACTGTGTTAAGTTTGCCAACGGAACCGGCGCACATTGTGTAATGGCAAAGGGTGCAACCACCGGTATCACATCATACGAAGAAATTTTAGATTTTGTAAATAAACAATAATTTTATAGGAGGACGAAAAAAATGGATTTTTTAAGTACAGTACAGGGCAGCGATTGTGAAAGCTTTTTCCCCAAAGGCTGGGACATCAAAAAGATTGACGAATGCTGTGACAAAGGCATAACCCGTGAGGATTTCTGGAACAAGGATTTTAATCCCATTGAATGTGAAAACATCAACTATTTTGACACACTTATGGGTCACGAAATCGCAATGCAGATTAAGCTCGCAAAAGAAGAAGGCAAGAAACTGGCTATGATTCTTCCCGTAGGTCCTATGGGTATGTATAAGTGGGCAGCATATTTCATTACATCATGGAATCTTGACTGCAAGCACGTATACACATTCAATATGGATGAATGGGCAGATGCCGAAGGTAACACCTTGGATGCAACCAACCCCGCATCATTTGAATACAGTATGAAGCAGGCTTTCTTTAACAAGCTGGGCGACCTTACAATCCCCGAAGCACATAGAAACTTTGCAACAAAGGATAACCTTCCTACATATGCCGGCAAGATTTCAGCACTTAAAGCAGAAGGTGCAAAGCTTGTATTGGTATACGGCATTGGCCGTGCATGCCACATTGCATTCTGGGAACCCACCTTTGCACAGGATTATGCATCTGCTGCTGAATGGGAAGCTGCAACACATCGTATTGCCGCAAACCTGACACCTATGACAATCGAGCAGAACGCTATCACAAGCTTCAAGAGCCGTACAACACTGGTTCCTTGCCGTGCAAACACAATAGGCCCCGGCCTTTTCCTTCAGGCAGATTACGCTATCGGCGGATGCGATGGTTCACTTGGCCGAGGTATGGGCTGGCAGGGTATGAGTTTCCTCACTACTCTCCACTATGGCCCTGACACAAGTATCACATCATCATACATTCCTACACTCCCCGGAAAGCTCTTCTATCTTAAAGAGCTTGCAGGTCCGTTGGTAGCTGAATGCAACTAATTTCAAAAGCATTTTAAAAGGGCTGTCCGTTTAGCGACAGCCCTTATTTCTTTTAAATGTTAATTTCAGGATGTTTCTTTATTCTTTTCATCAAAAGCAATACCCCCACCACCAAAAGTATAGGGAATACGCAGGCAATCAGCAGTCCTGTGCTCAACTCGTCACCCATTATTGATGATACCATTCCAACTGTTGTGGGGCCAAGGGTACACCCTAAATCCCCGGCAAGAGCAAAAAGGCCGAACATAGCAACACCGCCTGTTGGATAGGTGTTTGATGCAAGAGAAAGTGTTGCAGGCCACATTATTCCTGCAGTAAAGCCGCACAGGCCGCAGGCGATAATCGCCGCAAACTTAAAGGGCAGCACCGCCGCAAATATGTAAAGGAATACCGTTGCAATACCATTCCAAAGCAAGTATTTTGCAAGGTTGATTTTGTCAGCCATCTTTGAATAAAACACTCTTGAAAATGCCAACATTAACGCAAACATACAAGGCCCTAAAATATCGCCAAGGGTCTTTGATATTCCAAGAGAGCTTTCAGCAAAGGCTGATGCCCACTGACTCATAGCAATCTCGGTTGCACCGCTGCAGAACATAATCAAAAAGAATATAAGAAAGCTCTTGCGTTTGAACAGCTTTCGCATAGGCATTCTTTCGCTGTTTTCAACAATTTTGTTGATTGGTACAAAATAAAAGTACAGCGCATTGCCAATGGGAACAAGTGCCCATAAAACCGCAATCCAGTACCAGTTTTCCTTGCCAAGGAAAAACAACAGGATGTTTGTTATTAAAATGGTAGCAACCGAGCCAAAGCCGAACATAGAGTGCAAAAAGCTCATAGATGCCGCTTTATTTTCCGAGGGACAAGCCTCAACTATCGGGCTAAGCAGAACCTCATAAACACCGCCACCTGCCGAAAATAACAGAACCGAGAATATAATTGCGGCATAAGTATTTTCCACGTGTGGTGCAACAAGGCCAAGAAACAAAAATCCAAATCCTGCTAACAGGTTTGCGGCAATAATTGTTACCCGATAGCTTACCTTGTCAATAAAAAACAGAGAAATAAAATCCATCATAAACTGCATTATAAAGTTAAGGGTTGCAATCAGTGTTACAAGCCCCAGTGCAATGCCGTAGTCCTGATTAAAAATCACAAACAGAAGCGGCATAAAGTTGCACACCATTGCCTGGACAAACGCGCCTATATAACACGCACGCTTGGTATGTTCAAATCCGAGTTTTATTTTCATTTTATCACCTGTAAAGTTACATTTTTTTCGGGACGGTAAACACCGCCCCGATTCGTTGTCATATAATTTTTTTAGTTTCAAGATAGAAACGTTTTTCGTTTGCCTCGCCCATCGAGAAGGTCTTTCTGGGCAAAGCGCCATCCACAATAACCGTTTCAAAAAGCTCCGATTTCTGCGGACAAGGAAGTAAAAATCCTACAGCATCGCAACTAGCAGAAAGCTGTCTTACCACATCCTCGCCGTGTATGTAGTCAAGCTCGTAACCCATACTGTCAAGGAAGTTTTGCAAAGTTCCAACCGTAAGATTTGATGACGGATTGGTGACAAAAACACTCTCGGTATACTCACCTGCAACGAGAACTATCTCCTGAGCACCATCTGTCGCAGTATCCGAAACCTGATAATACTCCGAAAGTGCTGACTTTACATCCGCAATAACTTTACCAAACACTACTCTGTGGATAGGTTCAAATTCAAGAGCATCGTCGTGAATATTTTCAAGCTCCACAAGACAAAATCTTGCAGGATGATTTTTCTGTTCTTCCTCGGTAAGAGTCTTTTTCAAATTATCCCAACAGGTTTTTGCAGTAGCAATAGAATGATTGCCATCGCCCACAGCAAACACAAGGTTGTCGGGCGCATCCTTGGCAAACTTATTAATTCTGCCAATTACGGCATCTGCCTCGTCACCGCGGATATGCCAGCCAGCAATATGGCCACCACCTTCCATAAGGTCAAAATCATAAAGAGGTTTTGTTTTTTCGATTCCGCCGATAATATAATCCCCTATATCATCGACAAGTAAGATTGCATGAGGCAGTTCAAGCGGAGCATTCTCACGAATTTTAACTCTTGGTGGAATTCTTGAAAGAATTGTACCCTCTGTTGCACGAATTGCACTTTTTGAGCCTTTTGAGAAATCATATTCTTCAAGGTCAATAGCTCCCACCACTCCACGTCGGATTTTGCCGTTGTTCATTGTACGTTCAACATAAATCAAGCTATCCTTTAGAGTAACAAAAATCTCTCTTTCAAGATATTCCTTCATAGAATTGTTGATAGCCGCAATCCTTGCATCACCCTCCGACAAAAATGCCTCGGGGTAAACAATATTAAGTGTTGAAGGTGCATCGCCTACAAATTCTTTAACTCTTTCCCAGTATTCGGGCTGAGCGGTGTATTGGTCGCAGGCAACCACACTCCATTTCTCCATATTAATACATTCGGGCAGAAGAATGTCTGCCTTGTTAAAAATACTCATAAATTCTCATCTCCATATTTATTTACACAAGTATTATTATAGCCTCCCTTGTGTAAAGGGAGGTGTCAGTTGTTCACAACTGACGGTGGGATTGTCTTTACACTATCTGAGCACCACTCTGTATTCCTTCATCAACGGTTATTACATTCAGGTTATCCTTATATTCAGCACTCAAAATCATTCCGTTTGACTCAAGCCCCATCATCTTTCTTGGCGGGAAGTTTGCAACAAACAGAACATTCTTACCAATCATATCCTCGGGCTTGCAGAATTTTGCAACACCAGATAAAATCTGTCTTGTTTCGCTGCCTGTTTCGATAATAAATCTCAAAAGCTTTGATGATTTAGGAACAGGCTCACATTCAAGCACCTTGCCCACACGGATATCAAGGTCAAGGAACTTTTCAAAGTCGATGTCTGCCTTAAAGGGTTCGATTTCAATTGCGGGTGCTTTACCTGCCGCATTTTCTTCTTCGATTTCAGCAAGCTTCTTTTCAGCATCAATTCTTGCAAAGAGCATTGCTGCCTCGCCAACCCTCTGTCCTGCCTCTGCTGTACCAAAGTTCACAAGCTGGTCAAGAGTGTATGCATCTGTGCCAAGTGCCGCAGTCAGCTTTTCGGCAGTTTCGGGCATAAATGGTGCAAGGAGAGATGCAATCCAGCGAAGAGCCTCCACAAGATTATACATAACTGTCTTTAATGTGCCAATCTGTGCTTCATCCTTGGCAAGTGCCCAGGGCATTGTTTCGTCAATGTATTTATTTGCACGGTTTGCTATTGTCCAGAGTGCCTCTAGGGCATCTGCTGTGCGGAATTCATCCATCAAGGCCACAACATCCGCCTTTGCTTTTTCGGCAACTGCCGCCAAATCTGCATCAAAATCGGTTGCTGTTTCCTTATTGGGAACAATTCCTTCAAAATACTTATTCACCATTGCAACTGTACGATTTGCAAGGTTTCCAAGAACATTGGCAAGGTCGGTATTATATGAGCTTACAATCTTTTCATAGGTGATTGTACCGTCCTGAGCATAAGGCATCTCACGAAGGAGATAATATCTTATCGCATCTGTGCCGAAATGACGAACCAGGTCATCTGCATAAATAACATTGCCCAAAGACTTGCTCATCTTATCCTCACCGCTGAGGAGCCATGGGTGTCCAAAAACCTTCTTTGGCAATGGTTCACCAAGAGCCATCAGGAATATAGGCCAGTAAATTGTATGAAAACGCAGAATATCCTTACCTATAATATGAACATCTGCAGGCCAGTATTTATCATACAGCTCGCCCTTTGAGTCAGGAGTATAGCCAAGTGCATTAATATAATTTGTAAGTGCATCAAGCCATACATAAATTGTGTGCTTATCATCAAATGTAACGGGGATACCCCATTTAATGCTTGTTCGTGACACGCACAAATCCTGAATGCCAGGTTTGATAAAGTTGTTTATCATTTCCTTCTTTCTGGATTCGGGCTGAATGAAATCAGGGTTTTCCTCGATATGCTTCTCTAGAGCCGCCTGATACTTACTCATTTTAAAGAAATATGCTTCCTCGTTGCCCTTGTGTACCTCTCGTCCGCAGTCGGGGCACTTGCCGTCGACAAGCTGAGTATCTGTCCAGAAGGATTCACAAGGTGTACAATACCAGCCTGTGTATGAATCCTTGTATATATCGCCCTGGTCATAGAGCTTTTTGAAAATTTTCTGAACGCTGTCAACATGGTAGTCATCGGTTGTTCTGATGAATTTGTCATATGATGAATTCATCAAATCCCAGATTGTGCGGATTTCACCTGCAACGCCGTCAACGTATGCCTGTGGTGAGATACCTGCCTCATCTGCAAGCTGCTCAATTTTTTGACCGTGCTCATCTGTTCCCGTAAGGAAGAACACGTCATAGCCTTCAAATCTTTTAAATCTGGCAATAGCATCCGCAAGTACAACCTCATAGGTGTTGCCGATATGCGGCTTTCTTGAGGTATATGCAATAGCTGTTGTTAAGTAAAACTTTTTATGCATTATATTTCATCCTTTCCGTTAAAATCTATATTAAAGTGCGCATACGCAAGTCTGGTCACAACTCGTCCTCTTGGAGTGCGATTGATAAATCCAATCTGCATAAGATATGGCTCGTAAACATCTTCAATGGTGTCGCTGTCTTCACCCACCGTTGCGGCAATGGTGTCAAGACCGACAGGACCTCCGTCGTAAAAGTTTATAATAGCTTCAATCATAGTTTTGTCAATGCGGTCAAGACCAAGCTTGTCAATTTCAAGACGTTTAAGAGCAAAATCTGCAACCTGGTCGGTTATAACGCCGTTTGCCTCAACCTCGGCAAAATCACGAACACGTTTCAGCAATCGGTTTGCAATTCGGGGAGTACCACGTGAACGTGATGCTATTTCTGCCGCTCCTTTGGGAGTGATTTCAATCCCCAAAATCCCTGCCGAACGGGAAATAATCTGCTCCAGGTCTTCGTTAGTGTACATCTCAAGCCTTGAAATCACACCAAATCGGTCGCGTAATGGTGCAGTCAAAGCGCCCGCCTTGGTGGTTGCACCGATAAGTGTGAATTTAGGAAGGTCAAGCCGAATTGAGCGAGCCGATGGACCTTTGCCTATAATTATATCAAGTGCACCGTCTTCCATTGCGGGATATAAAATTTCTTCAACACTACGGTTAAGACGGTGAATTTCGTCAATAAATAAAATATCATTCTCCGAAAGATTGGTAAGGAGTGCCGCCAAATCGCCCTGCTTTTCGATTGCCGGGCCTGATGTAATGCGGATGTTAACCCCCATTTCGTTGGCAATAATCCCTGCCAGAGTGGTTTTTCCCAAACCGGGAGGGCCGTAAAGCAAAACGTGGTCAAGTGACTCATTCCTTTTTTTTGCCGCCTCCATAAAAACCTTCAGGTTCTCCTTTGCCTTAGTCTGCCCGATATAGTCAGAAAGGAGCTTGGGACGAAGACTATATTCAATTTCGTTGTCACCGTGTATTTCGCAGGTAGTTACAATTCTGTTTTCCAATTCAAAATCCATAAGGCGTTAACCTCTCATAAGTTTTTTAAGGGCTTCCTTCACAATTTCTTCCACCGTTCCGCGGGCTCCAGAAACCGCTCCCTTTGCTTCCTGTGCGGAATAGCCAAGCACCATAAGGGCACTTACCGCCTCATCAGCCTCAGAATCGCCGCCGTGATAAACATCAACGACTTCCTCGGTTGAAATGTTGCCTATATCCACGCCCTTGAATTTATCCTTTAGTTCAAGAACAATTCTCTCTGCACCCTTGGCGCCAAGACCGGGGGTTTTGCTTGCAATATATTTAAAGTCGTTTGTCACAACGCACAGGGCAAATTTAGATGGCGAAATGTTTGACAGCAAAGCAATGGCGGTTTTTGCACCAACCCTTGACACCCCAATAATCATTTCAAACAAGTTAAGCTCTTCCATTGTGGCAAATCCATAAAGGTCAAATATATCAGCAGATGCCTTGAAATTTGAATAGGTATAAAGCTTTGCCTGAGAGCCTGCCTCGCCTATTGACTCAAGGGTTTTTGTGCTGGCATAAAGGCGATAGCCAACGCCCTGATTGTCAATAACCGCAAAGCTTTCGGTTTTTAATGCCACCGTGCCTGATATATAATAAAACATAATAAATCTGCCTTTCTATAAAATTTCGTCTGTAAAATACGCATTTGTGTATGCACACTTGCCTTTGTGGTCGGTAACGGTAATTCTTACATACACGTCTTCAGGAAGAACATCAAAGCAAGCAGAATTTAAAACCTTTCCGTCATCTGCAATCAATCTTTTTGCCCGACGTGCTGCAGTGTGCAAAGCAATATTTTCGGCATCCGAGCAATTGATATAAAGTTTGCCGTCTTCAACCCACAAATCAAATATCTGCGGGCCTGTGGATGCATAAAAATTTCCGTCAAGCAAAGCCTTGGTAATGGCTGTGTATTCAAATTTTTCTGCCTTAATCATTGTAAATCCGCCACAACAGGAATCTTTGCTATGGCAGTCATCGGTTGCTATGCAATAAATACGCTTGCCGCTGCGAAGCATATCGTCATACTCTTTCTCATTAAATTCATTATAACCCAGTCTGTAACATTCGTGGTTATAAACTTCCATTGAGTGCATATTGTCGTAACCCATATAATCTTCATAATATTCAAGGGACCATGTAGGATGATTAAAGGTCACAAAAAAGCCGTTTTCTCTGCCTTGCTTCATCGCATCGCTGATTGTTTCGTGGTTGTGTATTCTTTCATAATCAGGCAGAGATTCGTCATATTTAATTTTGTCAAGATAGTTAAGTGCATTTCCCTCCACATACTTTGAACGATGAAAACAAACCTGTGTCAGATTGTCCGGTTCTATTGCAACAAAACACATATGGCAGGATTTTTTGATACGCCGTTCTTTTCCCTCCTCCATAATCTCCATTTCATAGCCATTTAAGGGAATAAAACTCTCATCCGCAAGCTCGGGGTGAGGAACCAAAACATCGTGGTCGGTGAACGCAACAACAGAATAACCGTTTTCCTTATAATGCTCCTTTAATTCTTCAGGGGTCATTCTTCCGTCCGAAACGGTTGTATGTGTATGAAGACTTGCCTTATAAAAAGTTCCGTCATTGGGCAATAGATACTTTTTCATAAAATCCTCTCCTGACCTTTAGTCCAATTTTAAAAGTTCCAAGAAATCGTATATATAATAATCTGTTGCGTCTTTTATTTCATCAGTGTAATCTCCGGACGAATCATCATAAACACCGCACACCATCATCCCCGCACTTTTGGCGGTTTTGTCGGCATTTAAGTTGTCGTCAAGGAACAGAACTTTATCTACGGGCTGTCCCATCTTTTCTGCCGCCATTTTGTAAATCCCGGGGTCCGCCTTTGTGGTTGAAAAATCATCGCAAGACCACACATTTGCAAACAAATCAAATATCCCTATCCTTTTAAGACACACATCAAGAACTTCGTGAGGGCTTGCGGTAAGAATGTTAAGGCTTGCTCCGCCTTTTTTCAGTTCTTCAAGAACAGAAGTCACGTTGGCTTTTGCCTGAATATTATATGCATATTCATTGTATGCATTTGCCTTCATCTGTTTCACCATTTCATCCTCGGAAAGCGGTACACCCAGCTCTTTAAAGTACCGTGCAGTCCCCGCATAACCAAGTGGTGTAATGATTTTCACTATATCGTCGCCGTATTTTATGTTGTTTTCATCAAGAATCTTCAGCATAGCCGAAATATATGCAGGCATTGAATTAACCAATGTTCCGTCAAAATCAAATAAATAGGTGTTGAACTTCACTTATTAACCTCTTTTCTTTAAAATCTGCAATCTTGTTTATTATACCATCATTTTCAGCAAAATACAAGAGCGAAATGACATAATTTTACCACTTTGCCGCTCTGTATGAATGTGCGTGGCAAATGGCAATAGCAAGAGCGTCGGCAGTGTCATCGGGCTTGGGAACAGCCTCAAGATTTAAAATCGCCTTTGTCATTTGCTGAACCTGAGCCTTTTCGGCACGGCCATAGCCCACAACCGCCTGCTTTACCTGAAGGGGAGTGTATTCATAAATGGGAACACCGCAGTTTTTTGCCGCAAGAACCAAAACTCCTCTTGCCTGAGCAACATTGATTGCCGTCTTTTGGTTGCTGTTGAAAAACAACTCTTCAATCGCCATTGCGTCTGGCTTTGTTTTTTCGATAATCTCAACCGCCTCGTCATAAATTGATTTTAAACGGTCAAACATATCCTCGCCCGCATTGGTTGTAATCGCACCAAAATCAACAACCTTAAAACGGTTACCTTCAAAATCCACAACCCCAACACCAACAATTGCGTAGCCCGGGTCGATACCTAAAATTCTCATAATGTTTTGCCTTTCGTTTGTAAAATGCATATAATATTTCATTTTATGCATAAAAATTCATTATTTTTGCATAAAAATACAAAAAATTTTTAAAAAAGTGTTGCATTTTTCCATAACATACATTATAATATAAAACGTTGAATAAAACAAGTATTTTTTAACCTATCAGGAGGTAATATTATGGCAAAAGATAAAGTAGTACTTGCGTACTCCGGCGGACTTGACACATCAATCATTATTCAGTGGCTTAAAGAGAATTATGACTATGATGTTGTTTGCGTTTGCGGTGACGTTGGTCAGGGTAAGGAAACAGACGGGCTTGAAGAACGTGCAATCCGTTCAGGTGCACTTAAATGTTACATAGAGGATTTAAGAGAAGAATATGTTAAAGACTACATCTTCCCCACTCTTAAGTCAGGTGCAATGTATGAAGGTAAGTACCTTCTTGGCACATCACACGCAAGACCTGTTATTGCAAAAAGACTGGTTGAAATCGCACAGAAGGAAGGCGCAGTTGCAATCTGCCACGGCGCAACCGGTAAGGGTAATGACCAGGTACGTTTTGAGCTTACAGTTAAGGCTCTTGACCCATCACTTAAAATCATCGCTCCCTGGAGAATCTGGGACATCAAATCAAGGGAAGATGCCGTTGATTATGCAAACGCTCACGGCATCGAAATTCCCGTTACAAAGAAGGACCTTTACTCACGTGACAGAAACATCTGGCACATCAGCCACGAAGGTATGGATTTGGAAGACCCCTGGAACGAACCTATGTTTGACAGCCTTTTAAAGCTTGGCGTATCACCCGAAGCCGCTCCTGACGAACCAACATATGTTGAAATCGGCTTTGAGGCAGGTGTTCCCGTTTCAGTTGACGGTGAAAAGCTTTCACCCGTTGCATTGGTTGAAAAGCTCAATGAGCTTGGCGGCAAAAATGGTGTTGGTATTGCAGACATCGTTGAAGACCGCTTGGTTGGTATGAAGTCAAGAGGTGTTTATGAAACTCCCGGCGGCACAATCCTTTACACCGCAATTCAGGAGCTTGAATATCTGTGCCTTGACCGTGACACCCAGGCGTTTAAGAGAATGAGCCAGACTCAGTTCTCACAGCTTGTATATGACGGCAAGTGGTTTACAACTCTTCGTGAGTCATTGTCAGCAATGTATGACGAAATGGATAAATACGTTACAGGTACAGTACGCCTTAAGCTTTACAAGGGCAACTGCACACCTGCAGGTGCAAAATCACCTTATTCACTTTATAACGAAGAAATTGCAAGCTTTGGCGACAGCAAAGAGCTTTACAGCCATAAGGACGCTGAAGGATTTATCAACCTCTTTGGTCTGCCCCTTAAAGTTCGTGCATTAATGAATAAGAAAAATAACGAAAAGTAGTTGATTTTGACAGGGGCATCCTTGATGCCCCTTAATTTATATGTATAGGAGAAAAACCATTATGAAACTATGGGGTGGAAGATTTTCAAAATCCACAGATGCGGCAGTTGACGATTTTAACTCATCAATCCGTTTTGACAGCCGTATGTATAAGCAGGACATCCGCGGCAGTCAGGCACACGCAACAATGCTTGGCAAGCAGGGAATTATCCCCCAAGAGGACGCCGAGCTTATCGTAAAAACACTTGAAGAAATCTTAGCGGATATTGAAGACGGCAAGGTGGAATTCACCATTGATGCCGAGGATATCCATATGAATATCGAAACAATTTTGATTTCACGCATTGGTGATGTTGGCAAACGCCTTCACACAGGCAGAAGCCGCAATGATCAGGTTGCCCTTGACAACAAGCTGTATCTGCGTGACGAGTCAGAAGAGCTTAAATCTATGCTTGAAAATCTGCAAGGTATCATTTTGAAACTTGCAGAGGAAAACCTTGACACAATTATGCCCGGCTACACACATCTGCAAAAGGCACAGCCCATCACCTTTGCACATCATATTATGGCATATTACGAAATGTTTGGTCGTGACCTTTCAAGGCTTAGTGACTGGAGAAAGCGTATGAATATTATGCCCCTTGGCAGCGGCGCCTTAGCAGGTACAACCTATCCCCTTGACAGACCATATGTTGCAAATCAGCTTGGCTTTGACGGAATTACTCAAAACAGCATCGACGGTGTTTCTGACCGTGACTTTATCTGCGAATTTGCCTTTGTGCTGTCAATGATAATGGTTCACCTGAGCCGTTTTTCGGAAGAAATCATCCTCTGGAGCTCCAACGAGTTTGGTTTTATCACCCTTGACGATGCATACAGTACAGGCTCCAGCATAATGCCGCAGAAAAAGAACCCCGATGTCGCCGAGCTTGCAAGAGGTAAGTCAGGCAGGGTGTTTGGCTCGCTGATGGGGCTTCTTACAATGCTTAAAGGTCTGCCGCTTGCATATAACAAGGATATGCAGGAAGATAAGGAACAAATCTTTGACGCACTTGACACCGTTAAGATGTGCCTGCCGGTATTTGGCGGAATGCTTGCCACAATGAAGATAAACAAGGATGCAATGCTTGAAGGAGCTAAAGGCGGCTTTACAAATGCGACAGATGTTGCCGACTACCTTGTTAAGAAAGGTCTACCCTTCCGTGATGCACACGCTGTTGTTGGCAGAATGGTTGCATACTGCCTTGACACCAACAAGGTGATTGATGCACTTAGTATGGACGAATTCAAAGACTTTTCACCGCTGTTTGACGAGGATATCTATACAGCAATTTCACTTGAAACCTGTGTAAACCTTCGCAAAATCCCAGGCGGCCCCGCAATCGAAACTATGCGCGCCGTAATTGATAGATATAAAAATAAATAATCCCATTAATCAAAACCGCAGTGCCAACGGCACTGCGGTTAATCTTTTTAGTTTTGTTTTCTTACAATCTTGTATTCATCATAAAAGCTGTAATAAGGGCAGGAATTATGTCCCGAACCATAAAATGACGAAACCTCGTCCTCGTCGAGATTGATTGTACACACATCACAATCCATCTCGTAATCATAGTCGAAATATGCACATGTTTCGCATTGGGTTATTTTTTTATCATTTTTCATTTTCATCACCGCAACCATTCTAACATAATCCACAAAAAATAGCAAGTGTTTTAATTTACACTTGAAAAGCATCAACAAATACAATATAATATTATAAAAGAGGTGAAACAATGAAAGGCTATTTTGAATTTACCGCAGGCGAAAAACGGTATCTTGAAGAAATAAACAATACATATGACAGCAACCTGTCGCCCTATGCCACAAAGAACGAGGATGTGGTAAGGTCTGCAAGGGCACCCAGATATGATATAATCCGACCTCCATACGCATATGACGTTGACTGTATAATTTATAACCCCTTTTACAACAGATACACCGACAAAACCCAGGTTTTTTCGTTTTATAAAAATGACGATATTACACGCCGTGCCCTTCACGTCCAGTTGGTTTCAAAGATTGCAAGGACAATCGGCAGAGCACTAAAGCTTAACCTTGATTTGATTGAAGCAATTGCTCTTGGTCACGATATGGGGCATACCCCCTTTGGACACAAAGGCGAAGAACTGCTTTCGGAATGTTATGAAGAAAGCACTAAGCGCCGCCACGGAAAAAGCCGTTACTTCAACCACAATGTGCACAGCGCACGAATTTTCAGGAATATTTTAAATACCAACCTGACACTTCAGACCCTAAGCGGAATTTTAGCCCACAACGGCGAAAAGGTGTGCCGTGAATACACCCCAAGCAGGCTGAGCGATTTTCAGAAATTTGACAGCATTTTAGAAAACTGTTATACCAAGAAGAATTATCATAAATCTCTTCGTCCCAACACATTGGAGGGATGTGTGGTAAGGATAAGCGATATGATTGCCTATGCAGGCAAGGACAGACTTGACCTTTACCGTGTGAAAGCCATCAGCGAGGAAATGTTTAAATCAGAACGTCTTATAGGCACCAGAAACAGCGACATAATATCAAATATAATTATAAACATAATCAAAAACAGTATAAATCAGCCGAGCCTTAATATGGATGAAGAGGTCTTTGCCGACCTTCGTGACCTGATTGCCGAAAACAACGAGCTGATTTACCTTAACGAAGACAGAGTTGAGCCATATGACGAAAGCATAAAGCCCTTGATGAAAAAGCTTTATGCAAGATTTTTGTATGATTTAGAAAACAATAATACAGACTCACCCATATTCCGTCATTATATTGATAACCCTGCACTCAGTCCTAAGTATCGCAATTCAAAAGGAAAGTTGTTTGTAGATGCCGACGATATTGTCACCGACTGCATCGCAAGTATGACAGATGACTATTTTGTGGATGTGTGTGCAGAGCTGCATATTGATGATGAGGCATTTAAGAAAATTAAGTATCACAGTTATTTTGATATATAAAAAATGAGATGTTAAAACATCTCATTTTTTATTCCAGTTCACTCCACTCAGAGTAGTATTCTTCCAAATTTTGACGTAAGCTGTCTGCCATAGCACATTTCTCATTCATCAGCTTGTAATCCGAAAAGACTTCCTCACGGGTCATTTCCTCTTCAATCATGGCAAGGTCGGCCTCTGCATGTTCGATAAGTCCCTCAAGCTCGCGAATACGGTTTTTGCGCTGTGCATCAAGGCGCCGCTGTTCTTTTGAGCGGTAGCCACCCGACTGATTTGCTTTTATATTCTCCATCGCTTTTTGCTGTGCAAGTTGTGCCGCAATTTCGGCATCACGTGCCGCTTCACGCTCCACTACTTCACAATAGTAATCATAGTTGCCCTGATACAGCCTTAAGCCATCCTCGGTAATCTCGGCAATTTTATCAGGAACCTTGTTGAGAAGATAACGGTCATGGGATACAAATATCATTGTTCCGCCATATTCGCTCATTGCCTCCTCCAGCACCTCTTTTGAGCTTAGGTCAAGATGGTTGGTAGGCTCGTCAAGGATGATTACATTTGACTTTTCCAGCATAATTATACAAAAAGCAAGCTTTGCACGTTCGCCGCCGCTGATAATCTTTACAGGCTTGTATACATCATCCTTTGTCAGCAGAACATTGCCAAGCACTCTGCGGATTTCAGCCTCGGGAGTGTCGGGAAATCTGTCCCACAGCTCGTCAAGTGCAATTTTATCCTGATTGAGATTAAGATTTTCCTGCTCGTAATAGCTGATGCTGACATTCTTGCCCCATTCAACAGTGCCGTTTTGGTATGGAATAATCCCCTGAATAATTTTAAGGAATGACGATTTGCCAATTCCGTTTGCGCCAATAATGGCAATTTTTTCTTTTTTCTTGATTGCAAGGTTTACACCCTTGCATAAAACCTTTTGCTCATCGCCCACCGAAATATCAAGGTCGGTAACGGTAAGAACATCCTTATAAGGTTCGTTGGTATGCTCAAACTTCAGCCGCATAGACTTTAAATCACCGTCAGGTCTTTCCAAAACTTCCATATTTTCAAGGGTTTTAAGCCTTGACTTTGCACTGTTTGATGTAGACGCACGGGCAATATTTTTATCAACATAAGTCTGCAGCTGTGCAATCTGCATCTGCTGCATTTCATATTCCTTTTGCTCACGGGCACGGCGCTCGGCCTTTTGCACAAGATATTTTGAATAGTTGCCCGCATATGAATACACCTTGCCACGTTCTACCTCATATATGTGTGACACAATTTTATCCAGGAAATAACGGTCATGAGATACGGTTAGAATTGCACCATTGTAGTTGACAAGATAATCTTCAAGCCATTTTAAAGTCTTAAAATCAAGATGGTTGGTAGGCTCGTCAAGAATAAGAAGTTCCGGCTCTTCAAGGAGAAGCCTGGCAATGGCAAGACGGGTTTTTTCACCGCCCGAAAGGGTTGATATCACGGTTTCCATATCCTTGTCACCAAAGCCCATACCGTTTAATATTGTCTTGATTTTTACATCAATATTATATCCGTCCCGGCTGTCAAAATAATTTTGTGCACGGGTATATTCAGACGAAATCCGTCTGTATTCATCCGATGTATTATCCGAAATCTCCGCCATTTCAAGCTCCAGGCGACGCATTGTTCTTTCTGCCTCATAAACGTCATCAAAGACCTTTCGCATTTCAACTATAATCGTGCTGTCACGCTCTAATCCGTTATTTTGTTCAAGATAGCCGATTTTTAAGCCGGGCGCCTTTACCACATCTCCGCTGTCATAGTTCAGCGTGCCCATAATAATTTTAAGAAGGGTTGACTTACCCGCACCGTTAACGCCAATAAGACCGTAACGACATTTTTCGTTTACGGTCAATTTTACATTTTTCAGGATTTCCTCCTGACCAAAACTCTTATTCAGGCTGTCAATGGTTATTAACATATTTACTCTACCTTTTCGGTTGTTATTTCTAATTTATCCGTGAAGAACAGCTTTAAAATTAAAATACCAACAGCAGTTCCTGAAATTGCGCCCAAAAAAGCCATCCAGTCATCACCCCACAGACTGCCGATTACGGCACCCAGTATAAGCAGAGCTGTAAGGCTTAAATACCCCGCCGCCGAATGTTTTAAAAAGCTTTTATCGCTTGACACTAAACGGATTTTATCGCCTTTTTTAAAATTATTTGTATTTTTAAGCTTTATAGTCATTTCACGGCTGTTGCCACAAAGACCGCAGGCTGTACAATTGTCACCGCAAGCGGAATCACGCTGAATGGTAACATTCATGTATCCGCCAATGAGTTCCGTTACTGTTCCGTATTTTTCCATATTAATTGTCCTTTTTATTCTTCGCCAGTTCAAGCATTTCAAGTGCACTTTGTCGTGTAAGGTCGGTCACCGTTACGCCGCCGATGATGCGCGCAAGCTCCTCAACACGACCGCTGTGGTCAAGCTCGGTCACATCGGTTGATGTACTTTGTTCTGTAGATGTCTTTTTTATAAGATAATGGCTGTCAGCCATACTTGCAATCTGTGCCAGATGGGTAATTGAAAATACTTGTTTATCCTTAGCAAGAGCCGAAAGCTTTTCAGCAATCTTTTGTGCCGCCCTTCCGCTGACGCCTGTGTCAATTTCGTCAAAAATCATTGTATCAATGTCATCCGAGCCCGAAAGCACCGATTTTACAGCAAGCATAATTCGTGAAAGCTCGCCGCCCGATGCAATTTTTGACATAGGCTTTAACGCCTCGCCCGGATTGGTTGAAAGCATAAACTCTGCCTCATCCTTGCCCGAGTCGGTATATGAAATCTCGCCATCATCTGTATGCTCGCAAAGGTTAATCGCAAACCTTACCTTTGGCATATCAAGGTCGGCAAGCTCGGCTGAGATTCTCTCTTCAAGCAGCTTTGCCGCCGCAGTTCTTTTTACCGAGAGTTCTGATGCGGCTCTCTCAACCTCTGCCTTTGCCGCATCTAATTCAGCACCAAGCTTTTCAAGCTCTTCATCCCTTTGCTCGATTGATGATGCTTCTTCTTCTGCCAATTTTGCATATTTTAAAATTTCTTCAATGGAATTTCCGTATTTGCGTTTTAAATTTGATATGGTATCAAGGCGTTCTTCAATTAAATCAAGCTCTGCCATATTAAAATCGGTCGACGACAGACAGGAATTGATTTCTGACGCAATATCATCAACCTCGGCAACAATGCCCGAAAGACGCTCGTAACATTCGCTGAGATTGGGAAGATACTGACTTACACCGCCCAAAGCCCTTTCTGCCTGACGGAGCAGGTCATATGCCGAATATTCTTCGCCGCCGTAGAGTGCACCATATGCCGCACCCGCACCCGATACAATGCTTTCGATATTATAAAGATACTCTCGTTTTGCCTCAAGTTCCTCATCTTCGCCACTTTTAAGTCTGGCAGAATTAATCTCGTTTATCTGGAATTCAAGCAGTTCCTGACGGCGCTGACGTTCGTCAAGCGAACCTGACAGCGCGTTTATCTGTTTTGTTATATCACGCATCTTCTTGTATGACGCCTTATATTCGGTCAATAAATCCTGACTATCACCAAAGCTGTCGAGAAAAGCTAGGTGACAGTGTGAATCAAGCAGCATACGGTTGTCGCTTTGGCCGTGAATGTCAATCAGCATTGACGCCGCCTCACGCACTACTGCAAGCGGCATGGTAACACCGTTTATACGACAAGTAGATTTCCCGTCATTGGTCAGCTGACGATTGATGACAATAATACCGTCCTCGACCTCTATTCCCAAATCAGAAAGTCCGTCAAGTGTTGCCTTGTCTGAAACCTCAAAGCAGGCATTAACAATTGCCTTGTCACAACCTGTGCGTATAAGGTCGTGACTGACACGCTTTCCAAGCGCCATATTGATTGAGTCAATCAGTATCGACTTACCTGCACCGGTTTCGCCGGTGAGAACATTAAAGCCACGATTAAACTCAATATGAACCTTGTCAATTACTGCAATATTTTGAATGTTCAGTTCCTTAAGCATGCTCTCACCTCCATTTATTAATCAGAGAGCTTTTCGCGTATAACATCGAAATATCCTCTGGAATTTACGTTTATCATAGGCACACGCTTTTCACTGCGTACAACCTTTATGTATTCATCTGCACCAAGATGCTTGACGGATATTCCGTCAATCTTTAAATCAACCTCACCGCAGTATGCCGCATCAAAGCTGATTGCCGCCGCTGACTCGGGCGGAATAATCATACATCTTGATTTCATAGTATGCGGGCAAATTGGCGTCAGTATCACACAGTCAAGAGCTTTGTGTACTATCGGGCCGCCACAGGAAAGTGAATACGCAGTAGAACCCGTTGATGTTGCAACAATAATCCCATCAGCAAGATAACTGCTAGCCTGGGTTCCGTCAACCTCGGCAGTGAGTGAAATCATCTTTGCAGAATCACCGCGGATGATGATGTCATTAAGAGCATTAAATGATGCTGTTTTCTTACCGCCCGATATAACCTGAGCCTCAAGCATCATTCGATGTTCAATTGTGTAATCACCCTCCAGAATTTTTACAAAATTTGAAAGGTCGCCCCTCTCTGCCTGAGTAAGAAAGCCCAGGTGTCCAAGATTGATACCCATTATCGGCACATTAAAATCTGCCGCCTGATTAACAATTTTGAGAATTGTTCCGTCTCCCCCAAGTGCAATAATTGCGTCGCAATATTCAAAAATGCCGTCACCCTGAGCGTAAACCAGGTTGGGAATGTCAATTTCATCTTTAAGTGATACATAAAGATAAACTGTTTTATTATATTTTTGCAGAAGATAAATAACCTCTTTCGTTGCCGAGAGGTTCGTGTCACGGTCTCTGTTGACAAAAAGTGCAATGTTTTGCATAATATCTCCCCTTATCTGTTTAATTCGTGGGATTTTTCCACCAATGCATCAATATCAAATTCTTCCGATTCTGAGCCGTCTTTTTTAATATACATAAGATATTCGATATTACCTTCGGGGCCCTATATTGGTGAAAAGGCAAGACCCTTTACCGGAAAGACGATTTCCTTGGTGAAGTCGAGAACATTTTCGATAACCTCGATATGTGTTGATTTTTCTCGCACAACGCCTTTTTTGCCCACCTTTTCGCGGCCTGCCTCGAACTGCGGCTTGATAAGACAAACGCCCGAGCCACCCTCTTCAAGAAGGTCATATGCCACCGGCAAAACAGGCTTTAATGATATAAACGAAACATCGACCGAAAAAAATCCCAAAGGCTCGGTAATCAGTTCTTTGTCAATATAGCGGATATTTGTACGCTCCATATTGACAACTCTGTCGTCCTGACGGAGCTTCCACGCAAGCTGTCCGTAACCGACATCCACCGAATACACCTTTACTGCACCGTTTTGCAGCATACAGTCGGTAAAACCGCCTGTTGATGCACCGATATCCATACAAACCCTGCCGTCGAGGCTTACAGGAAATACCTTCATTGCCTTTTCCAGTTTCAGCCCGCCACGGCTGACATAAGACGGGCCCTTACCGCGTACTTCTATGTTTTCGGTCCCTTTAACCGTTTCGCCTGCTTTCATAGCCTTTTGATTGTCAATATATACATCCCCTGCCATAATCATTGCCTGAGCGGCACTTCGGCTGGGAGCCATACCGTTTTCTGTCATATATACGTCAAGTCGGATTTTAGCCAAGGTTATCACCCTCAAGTGTTTTGATAATTTTATCTGCAATATGCGCCGCATCTATGCCCGCCTCTGCCTTTTGTTCAGCTACGGTACTATGGGCAAGCGGCCTGTCGGGAAAGCCAAATTCAATTACGGGAACGGAAAGAATTTTTCTTACCGCATCACAAAGGCCACCCGTTGTCACATTATCTTCGGTAACGGCAACCAAT
>JAZRJT010000087.1:0-4867 GCA_045645905.1 Clostridia bacterium | reverse complement strand
TATCCTTATTATCCCTATACCACTCATTAAGAATATATTCTTGTGCTGGTCGCAAGGGGCCTGCAATACTTTTTCTATCCAAAGTAGAATATATTTCTATTGGGTTTGTTTTAATTTCTACTTTATTTGCAGATAATTTTTTCTTAAAATCAATCATAATTTATTCCTTTCTTTGCGTACTACGTGAACGGTTATTAACTTCTTGTGATACTAATACATTATATCACAATATTTTCCATAACTCAACTAAATAACAGAAAAACCGTGAACTTGATAGTTCACGGTTTTCGTTGGCGGACAGGGTGGGATTCGAACCCACGTGCCGGATTGAATACCGACAAACTGATTTCGAGTCAGCCCCGTTATGACCACTTCGATACCTGTCCGTGTGTATGTTTGAACTCCGATTTGACGGAGAAAAAACTGAGCAAATTATAAAATTTTGTTAGAAAAATGTTAGAAATGGCTAGAAAAACCGCTAGATAAGGGTGTAAAAACAAGGTTTGAACCTCGCTTAAACCCGCGTGGTTAAGCCATTTGTGAGGGTACAGTTACAGTGTAACCGAGGGGATTTCGAGTCGTTCTCGTTATGACCTCTTCGATACTTCTCCAGGTATGTTAATTCGCTCCGAATTGACAGAGCAAAAAACAAGCAATATAGAATTGTCTGGGTTTTGGTTAGAAAAACCGCTAGATAAAGGTGTTTTGGGTGATTTGCAAAATCGCTCAAACCCGCACGGTTAAGCCATTTGTGAGGTTTTATTTACAGTCTCACCCGGGGGATTTCGAGTCAGCCACGTTATGACCACTTCGATACCTCTCCGTATATATCAAATGCTGTGCCTTAAACGGATACACATAATCTATTATGTATGAGGAGGCGTAAGCCTCCTTGCTTTATGACCTAATCGTTAAAACGTTTGGTGGGGTTGTAACTCTGGAGAATAGAGATATTATCGAGAGCTTTTCCTGTGCCAAGAGCAACGCAAGACTCAGCATCATCGGCAACAATTGTGCGGATGCCTGTTTCTGATTCGATAAGCTTGTCCATTCCATAAACCAAAGCGCCGCCACCGGTAAGAATAATGCCGCGGCCGCTGATATCGGCAACCAATTCGGGAGGAGTCTTTTCGAGAACTGCTTTAACCGCTTCGATAATTGAGGAAGCCGGCTCGGAAAGAGCGTCCAAAATCTCAAGAGAAGAGATGGTAACAGTTTTGGGAAGGCCTGAAACAAGGCTTCTTCCTCGAACATCCATAGTGAGATTTTCGTCGCGCTTGTAAACGCAACCAATATTAATTTTCAATTCTTCGGCAGTTCTTTCGCCGATGAGTATGTTATATTTTTTTCTTATATATCTAACGATTGCCTCGTTAAATTTGTCACCTGCAACCTTGATTGACTGGCTGGTAACAATACCACCCAAAGATATAACCGCAACGTCAGATGTACCGCCGCCCATATCAACAATCATAGAACCATAAGGCTGAGAGATATCAATTCCCACACCGATTGCCGCAGCCAAAGGCTCTTCAATGAGATGAACCTTGCTTGCGCCTGCCTGAATACCTGCGTCAATAACGGCGCGCTCCTCGACTTCGGTAACGCCGCTGGGAACGCAAATAATTACACGGGGCTTAAAGATGCTGCGTTTGGTAACCTTTTGAAGAAAGTATTTAATCATTCTTTCGGTGGTGTTATAGTCGGAGATAACGCCATCACGAAGAGGACGTATTGCAACAATATTACCGGGAGTACGGCCAAGCATGCGCTGAGCTTCCTCGCCAACGGCATAGAGTTTGTTTGTATTCTTATCTACAGCAACAACAGAGGGCTCCTTTGCAACAATACCCTTACCCTTAATGTAAACCAAAACCGAGGCTGTGCCCAGGTCTATACCAATATCCTGTCCGAACATTTCTATCACCTTACCTTGAAAATTTATCAAATAGTCAGTCAAAAAGTCATTTATATCTTATATATCATATACTATTTCAAAGAAAATGTCAATATTAAACAAAATAAAATCACCGAGTGTTACGGGGCGAAATATATGCCTGTGCACGAAAAATGTAAAAGTGTGTAGCACAGTGTGAAGCTTCTTTGCGAAAGTGTCTATAAATTGTTGGCAAATGACTTTAACATTGATATATTTTTAACAAAAATTGAATTTATTATTATAAATTTTAAAAAAATATCAAAACTCTCTTGTAAAAGTATGTCGTTTTGTGTTAAAATAACATCAAATGAATTTTTCCAAAAGAAAAAGAAAAACAAATGCCCCACAAACGGGCGTGGGCGTATAGCCCAAGGGAAAGGAGAAAAAAATGATTTATTCTTCAGAAGTAGAAAGAATGTGCGTTGTTAAAAAAGGCGCAAATCACGGTCCCGCACCCATACCGGAAGAAGGAAAATGGGTAAAGTCAAAGGAAGTTACTGATATCTCAGGTCTTACACATGGTGTTGGCTGGTGTGCTCCTCAGCAGGGTGCCTGCAAGCTGACTCTTAATGTAAAAGACGGTATCATTCAGGAAGCACTTGTTGAAACACTTGGATGTTCGGGTATGACACACTCAGCTGCTATGGCATCTGAAATTCTTCCCGGTAAGACAATTCTTGAAGCACTCAACACAGACCTTGTTTGTGATGCTATCAACACAGCAATGCGTGAACTCTTCCTCCAGATTGTTTACGGAAGAACTCAGACAGCATTCTCAGAAGGCGGTCTTCCCATCGGTGCAGGCCTTGAAGACCTTGGAAAGGGTCTTAGAAGCCAGGTTGGTACAATGTATGGTACACTTGCAAAGGGTTCAAGATACCTTGAAATGGCAGAGGGTTATGTTACAAAAATTGGTCTTGATGCAGATGACGAAATTATTGGTTATGAATTCGTTCACGTTGGCAAGATGATGGATATGATTAAAGGCGGTATGGATGCTAATGAGGCTATGAAAAAGGCTATGGGTACATACGGCAGAGTTCAGGATGCAGTCAAGATGATTGACCCCAGACACGAATAAGGAGGTATAGGATAATGGCTTTATTTGAAAGTTTTGAGAGAAGAATTGATACTATAAACAAAGTTCTTAATGCAAACGGCATTGCATCAATTGACGAAGCAAAGGCTATTTGCGACGAGAAGGGCATTGATCCTTACGCAATCGTTAAGGGTATTCAGCCCATCGCTTTTGAAAATGCAGGCTGGGCATACGTTGTAGGTGCAGCTCTTGCAATCAAGAGAGGCGTAAAGACTGCAGCAGAAGCTGCAAAAGTTATCGGTGAAGGTCTTCAGGCTTTTTGTATTCCCGGCTCTGTTGCTGATGACAGAAAGGTTGGTCTTGGTCACGGTAACCTCGGCGCAATGCTCCTCAGTGAAGATACAAAGTGCTTTGCATTTCTTGCAGGTCACGAATCTTTTGCTGCTGCTGAAGGCGCTATCGGTATTGCGCGTAGCGCAAACAAGGTTCGTAAAGAACCCCTCCGTGTTATCCTTAACGGTCTTGGTAAGGACGCGGCACTTATTATTTCAAGAATTAACGGCTTTACTTATGTTCAGACAGAATTTGATTATGCAACAGGCGAAGTTAAGATTGTTCGTGAAAAGGCATATTCAGATGGCGAACGTTCAAAGGTTCGTTGCTACGGCTCTGACGATGTTCGTGAAGGCGTTGCAATCATGCACCTTGAGGGTGTTGATGTATCTATCACAGGTAACTCAACCAACCCCACACGTTTCCAGCATCCTGTAGCAGGTACATACAAGAAGGAATGTATCGAGCAGGGCAAGAAATATTTCTCTGTTGCATCAGGCGGCGGTACAGGTAGAACTCTCCATCCTGATAATATGGCTGCAGGTCCTGCATCATACGGTATGACAGATACAATGGGCCGTATGCACAGCGATGCTCAGTTTGCAGGTTCTTCATCAGTGCCCGCCCATGTTGAAATGATGGGCCTCCTCGGCGCTGGTAACAACCCAATGGTTGGTATGACTGTTGCAGTTGCAGTTGCAATTGAAGAGGCTATGAAATAATTGCTACGCAATTATTTCAATGAAATTCGTCTTAAGACGATTGAAATTCGCTGACGCGATTGAAATGCTAAACGCATAAAATGCACCACGGATTTTTATTCCGTGGTGCATAATTTTTTACGGTAAATTAAATTTTTGTTGGATTGTCGGTAAGACCAAGGATATAGTCGACCGAAACATCGTAAAATTTTGCAAGAGTAATAAGTGCAGAAGAAGGAATTTCGCGGTATCCCTTTTCGTACAAGGAGTATTGCTGTTGCGTGATAAAAAGTATTTCTGCAATCTGTTTTTGAGTTTTGTCACAATCCTCTCGCAAGTCTTTTAATCTCGGATAATATGCCATATTAACACCTCAATACACTCAATTAGATGTATTGACAGTTTAACATAGTTGATGTATAATAATTCGTAATTACATTTATTTGAATGTTGAAGGGGTGTATAAAATGAACATTAAAACAGAACTTATTAAAAGTTATATTGCAGAAATTATATGCAGAGGGATAACAGATTTTGACATAGATGAAGAT
The DNA here is from genome assembly GCA_045645905.1 of Clostridia bacterium. GTDB lineage: Bacteria > Bacillota > Clostridia > Monoglobales > Monoglobaceae > SIG440. The sequence continues at coordinate 304 of JAZRJT010000087.1, read as the reverse complement.
AAGATTGCAGACACAACAGCTACAAAGGTACTTAGAGAAATTCAGCAGGTTTTAAAGAAGGATTGGCTAGATGATTTTGAAAAAATAGAGGATATTGTTCTGATATTTGAAAAGTTTAATCTTGATGCAGGAGCATGTCATAATTTTTAAAGATAAAAATACGCATATCCAAAACAGGATATGCGTCAGACCACTGACAAACCCACCATTTTCAGGTGGGTTTGTGTCGTATATATTATATTTTTAATAATTCTTGATAGAAATTGCGTATCCCTCTTCCAGAGGATATTTGCAATCTTCTTCA
>JAZRJT010000086.1:0-2926 GCA_045645905.1 Clostridia bacterium | reverse complement strand
GCCTTCAATCAGCAAATCGGTGCAGTTGTTTGCATCAAGACCGTTAATGCTCTCACAATAATACGTACCTTTATCAATAACAAGCTTGGTCTGCGGATTTAAAGCACAGTAATTGAGCGCACTCTGAAAAGCGGCAAAATTATCTTCGTTTTCTTCAGAAAGTCCGAAATCAGCGGCATTTATGGTAGTCAGCTTCTCTGCCTTGGGTCGCTGAATAAAGAATTTTGTTCCGTTAGCACCGTTTATTTCGTCTGCCGTTCTGTTTTCACTTAAATTGACGACTTCTTCAACAAGCACATCTGATTCTGCGGGTAGTGTTGTCGATGAAGTAAATAACAACAATATTGAAGCAATAAAAGAAACTATTTTCAGAAGCATCGAATCTTCCTTTCAAATTCTAATTTATCAATCTCATTATAATTCCCTGAGATTATTTTTGCAACTCTTGAATGATGTCACTGAAAGTGATGGTTATATAAATATATGAGCCGTATTCCGAAGTAACAAAGCGGATTAACGATTTGAATTAACGAAATCGTTAATCTTTTAATTTTATCGTTAATTCTTCGAGAAAATCGTTGATTCTATAAGCAAAAAGACTGCACAGGGAGCACCTATGCAGTCTTTGTTGTTTCTATATCAAACGCCTTAAACCGTTGATATGTAAGGGATTTACTCAAGCCGTTTCTCTAAATCCAACATAGCGGAAATGTAGTTTTCTGACTGTGTCAATGTTGTCTGTAACGGGTCAATTTTATGGATCGATATGGTTAAATTATTAGTATATGTTTACAAACGTAAAATATTCATAAAAATTTAGTTTTTATAAAACTTTAACTACATAATCTATTAAGCAAGGAACGGTTCCCTATCAATGTGAAAAGAGCAGTAGATAACTACTGCTCTTTTTGCGTAAATATAATAGCAATTGGAATAAATAGAAATAGTTGTTTTTGCCAGTCAACTATGAGACAAGTAAAAAAGCCTATATTTATCAAGGGTTTTGCGGACCCGAACATAAAACAATCAAGTTTCAGTCAAGTAAAATTATGCCCGGTATGGCAAATATCGTCTGTTTTTATTTGATGTTGAGTCTTTTGAAATTTTAATGAGTTTATTTTCACATTTATTCAAAAAGCGAGAAAACAAGAGAAAAACTCCCTCGATAAAATCGAAGGAGTCCGACAAATTGGAATTTGTCGGTTTGTTGATTATGAGAAAAAGCTCTGTTTTAAATGTATCTGTTTCTGTGTGACTTTTTTACCATTATAAAATCTCTCCCCAAATTACAACCCGTATTTTCGGATGAAATATGACGGTGTGCAGCTCCACGCGTGGCAGAGACTGTTTATCATTCTGTCCTCGTACGGTGAAAAATCAAGGTCATCGGGAATATATGCTTCCCAGAATGTATCGGCACCGAGTTCAAGCATACCACCCCAGAATCTTTTCAGATATAATACCGCTTCATTCTCCAAACCAAGTTTTATCATAGCCTCTGTGACATAATGGCGCATATAAGGAGTAACGGGTTGTTTTGCGTTGTCATTATCAAGGCAGTGTATCAGAAGATTTTTGGCTTCTTCTCCGTTTATTACACCGCCCAATATCATCCATACCTGCGAATGTACACTGAACTGCCTGTTATCCAGATCATTTATAAAAGCGTTTACGTTTTCATTATAAAGATGTTTTTCAGAAGCGGAACGGACTATTGAAAGAAGCGATGAATATTTCCTGTAATCTTCATCACCGATTGCTTTCAGTAATTCAGAAAAACGTTCAAGAGTATAAAGATATACACCCTGCAAAGCCGTCAGTTTTTCGAGTCCGGGACACCAATCGATAAAAGCAAACCATCCGTCCTGATTTGTAACGATCATATTTTCATCAAGTATTGCTTCAAAGCTGTCAAGCTGTGATTTGCAGACCTGCAAAAGGTCGTTTACAACACCGATGTTTGCAGTATGTTCATAATAATCGCAGACAGAAACAACATATAAAAGTGCGTAGTCTGCGATATGTGCTTCACCCGAATGATAATAAGGTGTTTCATAAACAAATGACGGCAAAAATCCAAGATTATTACATTCACCTGCAGCAAAGAGATATAAACATCTTTTTACGATTTCAAGATTGTTGAATGTGTAATAATTTGTAAGTGCTTCAAGACGAAGGTCGCCAATCCAAAGACGGCGGTCACGCTTCGGACCGTCTTCAAAGAAGGTCTGCATGCATTCTTTGAGAGTATTGGTTGAAACAACGTCAATTTTAGTCAGCAAAGTATCATTTGAATCTGCAGATTTCAGAACGGATACGTCCGCACTTGTAGAAGCACGGAAAGAAAAATCAAACAGTCTTATAGGTCTGTTGGCTTTTTCTACCGTTATTTTTATGTATCTGCAAGCGTATCTTCGGGGCATAGTTATATTCTGAGGAAAATCGAGATTGATTATTTCCTCCTGCAACCACGTTTTTGAAAGTACACCCATATATTTAGAAAAATCATCATTGATTTCTCTCATATCTTCGCCGAACTTGATAATCAATCGAACGGGAGCATCAACAAAGACATCAACCTTATCAAAAGCGAATGAAAAATGCCCCACCGCGTGCTCGCCAAGGTCGAGAAGAATGCTGTCACCGCTTTTCGCATTGAATTCGGTTATGTCGGGAGTGAGAACGGTAAAATTAAGTTCAGGATAATTTTCCTGAGCTTTGCTCAGAAAGTAATTTTTGTCTTTCATAATAATAATCTCACTTTAAAAATTATAGTTTTGTTTGATAAATTCTTATTTGTTGATTTGATTATAATATTCAAACAAAGAAAAAGCAACAGTTTTCAGGCTGTTGCTTTTGTGTGTTTTTGATAAATCAAAATATTTTGTTTTAGGATAAAAAACAATTATTTCTTCTTTTTGAATTC
>JAZRJT010000085.1:0-27218 GCA_045645905.1 Clostridia bacterium | reverse complement strand
TACCGTAACGACCTTGATGACAGTTGTGCAGTTTTTCTTTACAATAATAATAGGCGTGTATTTTTGGTCTATGCTCAGCAGTCAACACTCCGGCAGAAATTCTATAAATAAGGATAGCACCAGAGAGTTGGAACGCCTCAAAAAGTTGAACAACATTAAACTGACAGAGCCTTTAACCGAAAAAACAAGACCGCAAAAGGTAAGTGAGATTATAGGTCAGGAGGAAGGTATCAAGGCCCTTCGCAGTGCTCTATGTGGAAAAAATCCACAGCACGTATTGATTTACGGACCTCCGGGAGTTGGTAAAACGGCAGCGGCAAGAGTTGTTTTGAATGAAGCAAAGCGTAACCCTGAATCTCCTTTTAAGGAATACTCAAAATTCGTGGAGATTGATGCTACTACAATGCAGTACGATGAACGCAGTATTGCAGACCCCCTTATTGGCTCGGTCCACGACCCGATTTATCAGGGTGCGGGGGCGTATGGCCCGGCGGGTGTGCCTCAGCCTAAGGAAGGAGCGGTGACAAGGGCTCATGGCGGTGTGCTTTTTATAGATGAGATAGGCGAACTGTCATCCATACAGATGAACAAGCTGCTGAAAGTTCTTGAAGACAGAAGGGTATATTTTGACAGTGCATATTACAGCCGTGATAACAAGGAAATTCCAAGACACATTCACGAAATTTTCAGAAACGGTTTTCCTGCTGATTTCAGGCTGATAGGGGCAACCACAAGACTTCCCGAGGAAATCCCCCCTGCCTTGCGTTCAAGATGTGTTGAGGTGTTTTTCAGCAGTCTTTCACGCGAACAGGTTAAAAGGATAGCAAGTGACGCGGCAAAAAAGACCGATACAGAATTCGGAAGCGAGATATTTGATATGGTGGCCGCATTTGCAGATAACGGCAGAGATGCTGTAAACATAGTGCAAACGGCTGAAAGCGTTACAAAGCTTGAAAGGCGAACACGGGTTGAATGTTCGGACGTTGAATGGGTTATTGAAACATGTAAGTACAGTCCAAGATATGAAAAGCATATGTCAAATCAGCCGCGTGTGGGCAAGGTTTCGGGATTGGCTGTGTATGGCAGCTCGCAGGGCTGTATACTTGACATCGAAGCTGTTGCGGAATGTTGCCGCAAAGGCGAAGGTCAGGTGACCGTAACCGGTGCAATTGAGGAGGAGGAAATCACCAATAACCGTCAAAAACTGAAGCGAAAAAGCAGTATTTCATCATCGGTAAAAAATACAATAACAGTGCTTAAATGTCAGCTTGGAATAGCGGTGGATGATTATAATATTCATATTAATTTCCCCAACTGTGTTCCCGTGGATGGCCCTTCGGCGGGTATCGCAATTTTTTGCGCAGTGTATTCTGCAATAAAAAATATTCCATTTGACGGTACCACAGCACTTACCGGTGAGCTTTCAATTTGTGGAGAGGTTTGCGGTGTGGGTGAAGTTCCTCTTAAAATAAAGGCAGCAATGGATGCAGGAGCAAAACAAGTGATTATTCCGACGGCAAATTGGCAGGAAAGATTTATGGATTATGGTATCGAAATTATCTCTGTCGACAGCATATTTCAGGTGCTTGATGTAATGAAAAATCAAAATCAGGAAAATTCAGGGGGAATTATATCAAAAAAATCAGATAATATTGGAATAATTAGTGCCGAAGGGGTTGAAATCTTCCGAAAAAAATAGTATAATAATATGGATAATGGGCAAAATGTTTCTATTTTGCTCTTGAAAGGAAGAAAACATACAGATGGCAAACAAAAGATATGTAATGCCGCTTATCCCTTTGAGAGGAATTTCAATATTTCCGGGGATGGTTCTGCACTTTGATGTGGGCAGAAAAAAATCAATTGCGGCTGTTGAATATGCGATGTCTGGGGACCAGATGGTGTTTCTCAGCTATCAAAAAGATATAATGACCGAAAACCCTAGCCGGGATGAGGTTTCAAAAATCGGTGTTGTTGCCGAGGTTAAGCAAATTCTTCGTCTTCCTGACGGAAATTTGCGTGTTCTTGTCGAAGGTTTGTTCCGTGCAGGAATGACAGTTTTTGAAAATGACGAACGTTTTATTCAGGCAACCGTTGTCAAGAAAAATGACATACCCTGTAAAGATACTCTTCAGGAGCAGGTGCTTATGCGGAAAATACAGAAGCTTCTTGAGGAGTATTTCAATCTTTACGAAAAGATGAACCCCGAAATTGCTGCATCTATGCTTGAAATCGAGGATGCTGGCGAGCTGACTGATATTACTGCTACAAACTTTCCGCTTAAGCCTCACGAAAAACAGATTATACTTGAAGAACTTCACGTTGACACCCGTATGGAAAAGCTTATTGCTTTTATGGAAAACGAAAACAACATTATGGAAATCGAACAGGGTGTTATGTCAAAGCTTAAAACAAGCCTTGACAAAAATCAGCGTGATTATATCTTGCGTGAACAGATGAAGGTCATTCAGGAAGAGCTTGGTGATTTTGAATCTGGACAGGTTGAGGCAGATACGTACAGAGAAAAGATTGAAAAGCGAAACCTTCCCAAAGAAGTGGTTGAAAAATTAGACGAGGAGCTTGGCAGATTGTCAAGACTTTCGGTACATTCTCAGGAGTATGGTGTTGTACAAAATTATGTTGAAACAGTTCTTGCCATGCCTTGGGAAATATCAACAGAAGAAAATTCAAATATAGAAAAAGCGAAGAAAATTCTTGACCGTGACCATTACGGCCTTGAAAAAGTCAAAGAAAGAATACTTGAATATCTGGCGGTTAAATGCCTTGCAGAAGATACAAAAGGCTCGATTATATGCCTTGCAGGCCCTCCGGGGACAGGTAAGACCTCAATTGCAAAATCGTTGGCAGAGTCGTTGGGCAGAAAGTATGTCCGTGTCAGCCTTGGTGGTATTCAAAACGAAGCGGAAATCCGTGGACACCGCAAAACCTATGTGGGTGCAATGCCCGGTAGAATAATTACCGCAATGAAGCAGGCAGGAAGCAATAATCCCCTTGTTCTTCTTGATGAGATTGACAAGATGTCAAGTGATTTTCACGGCGACCCTTCGGCGGCGATGCTTGAAGTCCTTGACCCTGAACAGTGCAGTGCCTTCCGTGACCATTTTCTTGAGCTTCCCTTTGACCTTTCAAAAGTGTTGTTTGTTACAACGGCAAACTCGGTTGAGAATATACCCTCACCTTTATATGACAGGATGGATATTATTGAGATTTCGGGGTATACCGAGGACGAAAAGTTCAGTATTGCAAAGAAATATCTTCTTCCCAAGCAGAGAAAGCAAAACGGCTTGAATGCAAAGATGCTTAAAATTCCGGACAGCACAATACGATTGATTATTGAGGGCTATACCCGTGAATCGGGTGTACGTACACTAGAACGCAAGCTTGCCGCAATATGCCGTAAGGCTGCAAAGGAGATTGTTGAGGAAAAGAAGCAGAGCGTAACTGCCAGCGAAAAGGTATTAAAGAAATATCTCGGCAGCCGAGTGTACCTTTATGAACATATGTCAGAGTCAAACCTTGTGGGTGCCGCAACAGGCCTTGCGTGGACCCAGACGGGCGGTGATACCCTTTATATCGAGGTTAATACAATGAAGGGCGCGGGTAAGCTTGAGCTTACCGGAAACTTAGGCGATGTTATGAAGGAATCTGCACGTGCGGCTCTCAGCTTTATACGTGCAAATGCAGATGTGTTTGAAATTAATTCTGATTTTTATAAGGAAAAGGATATTCACGTTCACGTGCCCGAGGGGGCAATTCCCAAGGATGGCCCTTCTGCCGGTATAACAATGGCAACAGCAATGATTTCGGCTCTTACAGGCAAAGCAGTCAGCCGTAATGTTGCAATGACGGGCGAAATTACTCTTCGCGGCAGAGTTCTGCCAATTGGCGGACTTAAGGAAAAATCTCTGGCCGCATACCGTATGGGAATTCGCAAGATTATCATTCCCTTTGAGAATAAAAAGGATTTTGAGGAACTTCCAGATAAAATAAAGAACGAGGTAGAGTTTGTTTTTGCAAAGGATATGAAGACTGTCCTTGAAAATGCACTTAGCGGAGGTAGTGGAAAATGGAATTTATCGACATTAAGCTGTTGATGACGGCGGTAAAGCCCACACAGTACCCCGATGAAAGCCTTCCTGAGATTGCATTGGTTGGGCGTTCAAATGTTGGCAAGTCATCCCTTATAAACTGCCTTGCCAACCGCAAGAATATTGCAAGGACAAGCAGTACCCCAGACAAAACTGCAACCATAAATTTTTATGAGATTGCAGGCAAATACCGCATTGTTGACCTTCCGGGCTATGGCTATGCTAAGGTTTCAAAGCAGGAGAAGGAAAAATGGGGAGATATGATAGAGGGCTATCTTTCAAACAGACAAAGTCTTGTTCAGGTAATACAGCTTGTTGATGCAAGGCACAAGCCGACGGCTGATGATAAAATGATGTTTGACTGGATAAAAAGCTATAATTATGAGCCTTTGGTGGTTGCTACAAAGATTGACAAGCTGAAAAAATCTCAGATTGAGGGAAATTTAACCGCAATTTATGAAGATTTACAGCTTACCGAGGAATCGGTACTGATACCTTTTTCATCGGAGAACCGTCAGGGCCGTGAGCAGGTAATTGAGCTTATAGATTATATATTGGACAGCAACAACAAAGGAAAAAGTGAGTAACAGAAAGGATTTTGGTGCAAGATGATTACAAAACCAAGAGGAACCGAAGATGTATTGCCAAAGGACAGTAAGCTGTGGCAGTACATAGAAAATACCGCAAGAATGGTTTGCGACCTTTACGGATATAAGGAGATAAGGACACCTGTTTTTGAACACACCGAGCTTTTTCAGCGTGGTGTGGGTGATACAACAGACGTGGTGCAAAAGGAAATGTATACCTTTGAGGACAAGGGCGGACGTTCGATTACTTTAAAGCCCGAGGGAACAGCAACTCTCGTGCGCAGTTATATCGAAAATTCCCTTTATGCAAATCCTCAGCCTACAAAGCTGTGCTACATTATTCCGTGCTTTAGGTATGAAAAACCACAGTCGGGCAGATTGCGTGAATTCCATCAGTTTGGTATTGAGTGCTTTGGTGCAAGTAATGCGGCAACCGATGCCGAGGTTATCTCCCTTGCAAGTATGTTCTTAAATAAGCTTGGTCTCAAAGGAATCAGCCTTAATATCAACAGCATAGGTTGCCCTGTATGCAAAAAGGATTACAACGAAAAGCTGAGAGCATATTTTGAAGAATTTAAGGGTGAGCTTTGCCCTACCTGCCTTGAAAGACTTGAGAAAAATCCTATGCGAATAATAGACTGCAAGTCAGAAATCTGCAGCAAAATTGCAGCCAAGGCACCCAAAATGATTGACCATCTTTGTGATGATTGTCACGACCACTTTGAAGAAACAAAGATGCGTCTTGACAATATGGGTATTAGCTATACAGTAAACCCTGATATTGTAAGAGGTCTTGATTATTATACAAAAACTGTTTTTGAATTTGTGTCAGACTGTCTTGGAGCACAGTCAACAGTTTGCGGTGGCGGACGTTACAGCGGTTTGGTTGAACAGCTTGGCGGAAAGCCTGCTGATGGCATCGGCTTTGCGGCAGGTCTTGAAAGACTGATTTTAGTAATGAAGGCTCAGCAGGGCGAGGCAGCCGCAGGTGAAGCAGGTCCCGATTTATTCATTGCTGCAATGGGTAATGATGCCGATAAGATGGCACAAAAGCTGATTTATGATTTAAGGCTTAAAGGTGTTCATGCCGAGCAGGATTTATGCGGCAGAAGCCTTAAAGCGCAAATGAAATATGCAGACAAGCTTTCCGCGAAATACAGCATTGTTATCGGAGACAACGAAATTGCTGAAAATAAGGGAAGTCTTAAAAATATGGCAAACGGAGAAGCTGTTGAAACAGAACTTTCGGCAGACGCACTGATTGTCAATATAAAAGGATAGGAGATTGAAACTATGGATACAATGAAAGGCCTTAAAAGAACTAATTACTGCGGCGAAACCGAGGGCATCGGCAAAACCGTTGTGGTTGGCGGATATGTGCAGAAAATCCGCGATATGGGAACCTTGATTTTTATTGATTTAAGGGACAGAACAGGTATCGTTCAGCTTGCTTTTGACGAAACAACCGACAAGGCAGTATTTGAAAAAGCGGCATCCTGTCACAGCGAATATGTGCTTATGGCAAAGGGCACGGTAAGAGAAAGAGAAAGTAAAAACGATACCATAAAGACAGGTAATATCGAAATTTTTGTTGACGATTTGCGAATCCTTGCAAAGGCGCAGACACCTCCCTTTGAAATCACAGATAAAACAAATGTAAACGAGGAGCTTAGGCTTAAATACCGTTATCTTGATTTGCGTCGCGGACCCCTTCAGGATAACATCATTACAAGGTCAAAGATTGCAAAGAGTGCAAGAGACTATTTTGAAGAAAACGGCTTTATCGAAATTGAAACACCTATGATGATAAAGTCCACACCCGAGGGTGCACGTGACTATATCATTCCGTCACGTATCCACAACGGAAAGTTTTATGCTCTTCCACAGTCACCGCAGATTTACAAGCAGCTTCTTATGATTTCGGGCTTTGACAGATACATTCAGCTTGCACGTTGCTTCCGTGACGAGGATTTGCGTGCAGACCGTCAGCCTGAATTTACACAGATTGACCTTGAGATGTCATTTGTTGACGTTGAAGATATTCTTGAAATGGGCGAAGGCTTTGTTAAAAGACTCTTTAAGGACGTTCTTGATGTGGATATCCCCACACCGCTTCCAAGACTCACCTATAAAGAGGCTATGGAACGTTATGGCTCTGATAAGCCCGATACACGTTTTGATATGGAAATCTGCGACCTTTCTGATTTGGTGAAGGATTGCGGCTTTGGAGTATTCACCTCGGCAATCGAAAATGGCGGCTCTGTTCGTGCAATCTGTGCAAAAGATGCAGCATCAACTCTTACAAGAAAAGAAATTGACAAGCTGACAGAATATGTTCGCGGAATCGGTGCAAAGGGCTTAGCTTATATCAGATGGGTGGAAGATGTTCCCAACTGCTCATTTGCAAAGTTTATGACCGAGGATGAGCTTAATGCAATTCTAAATAAGTGCGGTGCCGAAAAGGGCGATGTTGTGTTCATAGTTGCGGATAAAAATAGCACAACACTTTCAACACTTGGCTCATTGAGATGTAAGGTTGCAAAACAACTTGACATTATTAAGGAAGGCTTTAACTTCCTTTGGGTTACAGAATTCCCCTTCTTTGAATACGATGAAGAAAATGACACTTATGTTGCAATGCACCATCCATTCACTATGCCTCAGGATGACTGTATTCAGTATCTTGAAAGTGCTCCCGAAAAGGTAACTGCAAAGGCGTATGATTTGGTGCTTAATGGAACAGAACTTTCAAGTGGTTCAATCCGTATCAATGATTATGAACTTCAGCAGAAGATGTTCAAGGCATTAGGACTTACCGAAGAAGAAATCGCAGCTAAGTTTGGATTCTTGGTTGAAGCTTATAAATATGGTGCGGCTCCTCACGGCGGTATGGGTATCGGACTTGACAGAATTGCAATGATTATGTGCGGCGCAGACAGCCTTCGTGACGTTGTTGCATTCCCCAAGGTGCAGAATGCGTCCGAGCTTATGTCCAATTCGCCTGATGTGGTAGATAGCACTCAGCTTAAGGAACTTGGCATTAAAATAGACATTGAGGAATAGAATTAAAGATAAATTTATATTTAAACCTAAGGTCAGGAGGCGATGTCATGAAAAAACAGACAGTAGTAATGATTTGGATAATAGCTTTGCTGCTGCTTGTTGTTGGTTGCTTTGGAATATACGGCTATATAAATTATCAAAACAGTAAAAAACCTCAGAATATTGAGTTGTTCAGTTGTAAACCCTCTGATATTATTAAATATACTGTCAGGAATGGTGATAAGAATTATACTCTTGTTAAAATGGATGGTATATGGCAGGTGGAGGGCAATGAGGTGGCGGTGCTTGACCAGAAATCTGTTCAGGATATCGTAAACAGCGCATCACTTATTAATTCCCAGGGTGTTTTGAAGAAAAGTGAACTGAAAGCTTTTCAGATTACAGAACCCCGGTCGGTTACGCTGACTCTTGCTGACAAAAGTGTATTCACGTTAAGCTTTGACGGATATAAGGGTGAAATCAGTGCGGTGCGTATAAACGAAGATGATGAGAGTTATAAAGTGCATACATCTGTGTGTGACATACTGGTGGCAAAGCTTGACAAGCTTCGGGCGGCTCTTGTATTTGAAGAATTGATAAAGACCGACGATGTACTGACCTATTACAGCTTTACAGACTATGACAAAACAAAAACGGTTGTCAGGACGAAAACCGCGTCTGAAATATCAAACAGCAAATTAAATCGTTATATTATGGAAAGCCCCTATCGCAAGGATGTGGATGACGAAAGGTTTGAACAACAGATTGTTGTGAGGATTCCATCCATTGCGGCGGTGAGCTATGTGGACGATTCTCCCGAAGATATGTCGGAATATGGGCTTGACGAAGAATCACGTGCAGTGCTGGAGTTCAGATGGGGCGACCGCGACGAGACTCTTTATCTTGGCGCAGAAACGGGTGGAAAGGTTTATGCAGTCAGGGACGGTAAAGAAGGCATATTTGTTTTAAGTTCCTCACAGCTTGAATTTTTGAATACCGAGCCGTTTTATATACTGGAATCAGGAATTTTAAGTTCGGATATCGAAAATATCCGCAGTATTAATGTTAAAACCGCGGATAAGTTTTATGAAGTGACAAGCGAGCATAATAACACTCCTAACAGTCGTTTTTTTGTAAACGGCAAGGCTGCAAGCAAGGCAGCGTTTGAGTCAATTGCGAAACTTGTAGGCGGTCTTGAAATTATGAGTGAGATTTCGGGTAATCCTGAGAATAAGGGCGAAATTGCAGTCTCTGTATTTTATGACAACGGTGCATCCGGGCAGACTATAAGACTGACCGGTGTAAATGACAAAAGTTATGCGGCATTTATAAACGGAAAGGCAGAGTTTGCTGTTAGTCGAAAAACAGTTGATGCTTTGCTTAACGAATTAAATAATATAAGTAAAAATCCAATGAAAACAAATAAGGAAGGTTAATAAGATGAAAAATGTTTTTGATGTACTGAAAGAGCGTGGCTTGATTGCCCAGATGACTCATGAGGAAGAGATAAAGAAACTTCTTGCAGAAGAGAAAATAACCTTTTATATAGGTTTTGACCCCACAGCAGACAGCTTGCATATTGGACATTTTATGCAGCTTGTTGTAATGAAGCATATGCAAAACGCAGGCCACAGACCAATCATTCTTCTTGGCGGCGGTACTACAATGGTGGGTGACCCCACAGGTAAGACAGATATGCGTCCTATGATTACAAAGGAAACCATTCAGTATAATGCCGACCGCTTTAAAGAGCAGATGTCAAAATTCATTGACTTTTCTGATGGCAAGGCAATTATGGTTAATAATGCAGATTGGCTGCTTGACCTTAACTATGTTGATTTCCTGCGCGAGGTAGGCGTGCACTTCTCGGTAAACAGAATGCTTTCTGCTGAATGTTTTAAGGCAAGAATGGAAAGAGGTCTTTCGTTCCTTGAATTCAACTATATGCTGATGCAGGGTTATGACTTTTATAAGCTCCACAAGGATTATGGTTGTATTATGGAATTCGGCGGTGATGACCAGTGGTCAAATATCATCGGCGGTATCGAGCTTATTCGCCGTAAGGACGGTAAGGATGCCTATGGTATGACATTTACCCTGCTTACAACATCCGAAGGCAAAAAGATGGGCAAAACCGAAAAGGGTGCCCTGTGGCTTGACCCTGAAAAGGTTACTCCTTATGAGTTCTATCAGTACTGGAGAAACGTTGACGACAAGGATGTTATCCGTCTTCTTAAACTGGTTACATTTGTTTCAATGGAAGAAATTGCTGAGTATGAAAAGTTAGAGGGTCAGCAGCTTAACGAGGTTAAATGCCGCTTAGCATACGAGGTTACCAAGATGGTACACGGCGAAGAAGAGGCAAACAAAGCGGATAGCGCAGCAAAAGCAGTGTTCGGTGCAGGAAGTGATGACAGCAATATGCCTACATACGCACTTGAAGCTGATGATGCGGCAAATGGAATTAATATTCTTGACCTTATGGTAAAAAGCGGACTTGCTCCGTCTAAAGGTGAAGGCAGAAGACTTGTTCAGCAGGGCGGTGTCAGCATTGACGGCAATAAAATAGGTGATGTAAATTATATCGTTGAAAAATCAATCTTCAATGACGGCAAGATTGTTATAAAAAAAGGCAAAAAAGTATTCCTTAAGGTTACAATGTAGCCGGGGGATTTAATCACAGATTGGAGTGTTTAAAATGGCAGAAGAATTGTCAAAGGTATACGACCCCAAGGCGGTGGAGGACCGTATATATAATAACTGGGTAAACAAGGGCTATTTCCGTGCAAAACCGGACAAGAACAAAAAGCCTTTTACCATTGTAATTCCACCCCCGAATGTAACAGGTCAGCTTCATATGGGACATGCATTCGATGAAACCTTGCAGGATATTCTTATTCGTTATAAAAGAATGCAGGGCTTTGAGGCTTTGTGGATTCCCGGTACAGACCATGCAGGAATTGCAACACAAATTAAGGTTGAAGCGGAATTGCGTGAAAAGGAGGGACTTACCCGTTATGACCTGGGTCGCGAAAAGTTCCTTGAACGCGTTTGGGATTGGAAGGAAAAATACGGCAACCGCATAATCAGCCAGCTTAAAAAGATTGGTTGCTCCTGTGATTGGGACAGAGAACGTTTTACAATGGACGAAGGCTGTTCAAAGGCAGTCCGTGAGGTTTTTGTTAACCTTTATGAAAAAGGATTAATTTACAGAGGTCCACGAATTATTAACTGGTGTCCCAACTGTATAACTGCACTTTCAAACGAAGAAGTTGAACACGCAGAACATGCAGGCCATTTCTGGCACATTAAGTATCAGATTAAGGGTACTGACGAATATGTAGTTATCGCAACAACACGTCCTGAAACGCTTTTTGGTGATACAGCTGTTGCGGTTAACCCTGAAGATGAAAGATATAAGGATATCGTTGGTAAGATGCTCTGTTTGCCCCTTACCGACAGGGAAATTCCCGTTATTGCCGATGAATATGTTGATAAGGAATTCGGAACAGGCTGTGTAAAAATTACTCCTGCTCACGACCCCAACGACTTTGAAGTTGGCAAGCGTCACGACCTTGAAATAATAAAGGTTATGAACGACGATGCAACTATGAACTCATATGCAGGAAAGTACGAAGGTATGGACCGCTATGAATGCCGCAAGGAAATGATAAAAGACCTTGATGAAATGGGACTTTTAGTTGCGACCGAAGACCATTCTCACAATGTTGGTCAGTGTTACCGTTGCGGAACAACAATTGAACCAATCGTTTCCGACCAGTGGTTTGTAAAGATGAAACCCCTTGCAGAAGCTGCAATCAAGGCAGTTGACAGCAAGGAAACCGAGTTCGTCCCCGAACGTTTCTCTAAAACATATATGAACTGGATGGAAAACGTATATGACTGGTGTATTTCACGTCAGCTCTGGTGGGGACACAGAATTCCTGCGTTCTACTGTGATGATTGTGGTGAAATGACCGTTTCAAAAGAGGATATTACTGTTTGCCCCAAGTGTGGCAAGCCTGTAAGACAGGAAGAGGATGTTCTTGATACTTGGTTCTCATCAGCACTCTGGCCTTTCTCGACTCTTGGCTGGCCCGAAAAGACAGAAGATTACAATTACTTCTATCCCACAAGCACTCTTGTTACAGGATATGATATTATTTTCTTCTGGGTATCAAGAATGATTTTCTCAGCTTGCGAACATACAGGCAAGGCTCCCTTCAAGCACGTGTTCATTCACGGACTTGTTCGTGACGGCAACGGTGAAAAAATGTCAAAATCTAAGGGTAACGGTGTTGACCCATTGCAGATTATTGATATGTTCGGTGCAGATGCACTGAGATTTACACTTGTTACGGGCGTTGCTCCCGGTAACGATATGAGATTCCCAGTAACCTACGAGCCGCCCGTTGAAAAGGGTAAGAACCCTGACCCTGCGGTTAACAAGATTGTGGGTGCTCCTGGCGTTGAAGCAAGCCGTAACTTTGCAAACAAAATCTGGAATGCGTCACGTTTTGTGATGATGAATCTGACTGTTGCCAAAAACGAGCTTCCTGAACTTTCAAAGCTTCATATTGAAGATAAATGGATTCTTCACAGATATAATGAGCTTGTTCGCGAGATTACCGAAAACCTTGATAAGTATGAGCTTGGTATTGCAGTTCAAAAGCTTTATGACTTCATCTGGGATGAATTCTGTGATTGGTATATCGAGCTTGTTAAGCCAAGATTCCAGGAAACAGGCGACAGCAACGAAACTGCACAAAAAGTACTTATTTATGTATTGTCAAATACTCTTAAGCTCCTGCATCCGTTTATGCCATTCATTACCGAAGAAATTTGGCAGGCTCTTCCGCACGATGGCGAAAGCATTATGATATCAAGCTGGCCCAAGTATAATGAAGAACTTGTCAATGTTTCTGCAGAGCAGGATATGACGATTATTATGGAGGCAATCAAGGGTGTAAGAAATGTTAAGAACGAAATGAACGTTCCGCCCTCAAAGAAGATTAAGCTCTTTGTGGTAACAGAAGAAGCCGAGCTCTTCAAGCAGGCAACAGCTTTCCTTGAAAAGCTGGCAAGTGCATCCGAGGTTGATATCCGTGCAGATAAAGCGGGTGTTCCTGAAAATGTTGTTTCGGTTGTAAACTCATCGGCTGAAATTCTCTTACCCCTTGACGAACTCGTTGACAAGGAAAAGGAAATCGAACGTCTTACCAAGGAAAAGGCTAAGCTTGAGAGTGAAATCAAGCGTGTTGAAGGCAAGCTTTCAAATAAGGGCTTTACCGATAAGGCTCCGGCTGCCGTTGTTGAAGAAGAACGTCAGAAGGGCGAAAAGTACAAGGCTATGCTTGAAAAAGTGCTTGAGTCTTTAGCAAAAATGCAGTAAAATGAAAACTTTTATATATTAATGTAAAACACAGTCGACAAATGTTGTCGGCTGTGTTTTTTTTGTGTTTTTTGATGCTCAAAACATAAAAAATTAAAAGGATATTAACATAAGTGTAAAGAAAGAAATAATGGAAAATATTGTAAACTGAATAAGGAGGTAGTCAGATGAAGATAAAAATTGAGAATATCGGCACAACTCTGGTTGCAAAACTGACAGGAGAACTTGACCATCACACAGCACCGATTTTGCGAGACACGCTGGAACGAGAGATTTCTCTTAACAACACGGTGAATATAGTTCTGGATTTTGATGGTGTAACCTTTATGGATAGTTCCGGGATAGGGGTCATTGTTGGTCGATACAAGCAAATTTCGGCTCGGGGTGGCAAGATTATGGTAATTCGAGTAAAACCACAGGTAGATAAAATTTTTGAAATCTCGGGTCTGAAAAAAATACTTGAATGTTCACATTAAAAAGAAAAAGGAGTGAAAATACATATGGAAAATTATATGAAACTTGAAGTTCCGGCAAAAAGCTGCAACGAATCATTTGTGCGTGCTGCGGTTGCGGCATTTTCTGTGCAGCTTGATTTGAGTGTTGAAGATTTGGCTGATATTAAAACGGCGGTATCTGAGGCGGTGACAAATTCAATTGTACACGGATATGTAAATATGAAGGGAATTGTAAAAGTTGTATGCAGAATTGTAGATTCAGTTTTTGAGATTGAGGTTACGGATTTTGGCGTGGGAATTGAAAATATAGGACAAGCTATGCAGCCTTTATTTACCTCAAAGCCCGAGTGTGAAAGGAGCGGTATGGGTTTTACCGTGATGCAGACCTTTATGGATGAGGTATCGGTTAAATCCGAGGTGGGCGAAGGTACGGTTGTAACAATGAAAAAATATATAAGGAGTTGACATACTGTGCAGGCCAAAAGCTATAACCAAAACATTGAGGCATTGCTGATTGCAGCAAAAAGCGGAGATTTGTCAGCACAAAATGAAATTGTTGAAGAAAATGTCGGGCTTGTCAGGGCGGTTGTTAAAAGATTTCTTAACCGCGGGCACGAGGCGGAGGATTTGTTTCAGATTGGTTGTATAGGGCTTATAAAGGCAATCCAAAAGTTTGATTTAGGGTTTAATGTCAAGTTTTCCACTTATGCAGTTCCTATGATAATGGGAGAGATAAAGCGATTTATTCGTGACGATGGAATTATCAAGGTTAGTCGCAGTCTTAAAGAGCTTGCAATAAAGGCGATGAGTCTTCAGGAGTTAATTCGCAAGGAAAGTGACCGCGACCCAACGATTAAGGAAATGGCTGAAAAGCTGGGGGTTGCACCTGAAGAACTTGCTATGGCTCTTGATGCGGGGATGAAGCCCGAGTCTTTATATTCTGCACCTTTGGATGACGGCAAGGAAGGAAAGACCCTGATTGACCGTATTGAAAGCGGTGTTGACCACGAAGGAGAGATTGTCAACCGTATGCTGGTGCGTGAACTTCTTAATAATTTTGGCGAAAGAGAGCAGAAAATCATTATATTGAGATATTTCAAACAAAAAACCCAGTCTCAGATAGCAGCAGAACTCGGAATTTCTCAGGTGCAGGTTTCAAGAATAGAAAAAAAGGTTTTAAGCTCTATGCGTGAGCAGATTCAAAGCGGCAAATGATTATGTGTTGAAGGAGTTTCTGCGGTTTTGTCGAATATTATCATTAAAGAAATTTGAAAGGAATATGATAATATGTTTTGTCCAAAATGCGGAAATAACAACAATGATTTGAATCTGTGGTGCATAAGATGCGGATGCAGACTGGAAGAAATTCAGGAGAATACAGAAGCTTTGCATATCGCACAAAGTACTTCAGAAAATGAGCCTGAAAATGCTGCAGAAATCAATGTGCTCGAAAATGACACAAATGTTCAAAAATCAAATGAAATAAAGGATTATATGACGTGGTCAATTATCTCTGCTGTGTTGGGGAGCATTGTGTTTGGTATTATTGCTGTGATTTTTTCGGGTCTTACAAAGACCGAATTTGCAGCAGGAAGTATTGAAAAGGCAAGATTGTATTCGGATAAAGCAAAGCTTTTTTGCCTGATTTCTCTTGCGGTAGCAATAGTTAAGGTTATTTTTATTATTCTGGTAGTGATAATTGCAGTATTTATGGCATCTATGCCTTTATATCTACATTGATTTATCAGGGAAATGGTGTAAAAAAATACATTAATTTAATCTTTTTTACTATTGACGGCACAACAAAAGTGTGGTAATATTTAAGGGTTGGTAAAAAATGATTTAGTATTTTTACACGATCTTTGAGGTGTTTTATGAGATATACGGGTTATGTTGTGACCTATTCAGGCGGACTGTTAAAAGTTAATAGAGAGAACTATTTCTTAAATGGCATTTACAGAGATGATCTTGACCGGTCGGATGTTTACGACATAAACAAGGACTTTGCACGCAGAAACATTTATGCTGTATCAAGTGGTGTAAAATGCGACGAAGACGGTGATGAGCTCTCTTTAATTGCGATTGAGCTTTTAAAAAATTATGCTACCGGTGACTTCAAAAAGGATAATCTGGCTTATTTTAGTATGCTGAATTCTGCAGTCAACGGTCAAACATTAAAAAAGAACGGTGAACACTTCGAGGTTGACACTTCTGTTTTATATATCGAAAACGACGCAGCAACGGTTTATAATTTTGGTGATATGCCCGTATTTTATTTTACTAAAGGAAAGATTGAAAGGCTTTCGGGTACTTCGCCTAAAACCATTGAAATCGAAAAAAGTATTTATGAAAACAAATGGAAAATATATACCCAGGTGATTGAAAAGACCAATATTCCCTATATTGGTTTCATGGGAAATGACTTTGAAACCGTTCCGTATGAATCAAAAAAAATAAAGCTTAGAAAAAAAGGTTTTTTTGTGATGTGCAGTAAGTCTGTGTGTGATTTGTTAGGCGAAGAAACTATCGAAAAGATTCTTGCAGACAGGCGAATAAAAAGCAAAAAAAAGGCAATACAGATGGTTGATATGGCTATCGGAAAAAATCCGGAAGGAAATTATACCGTTCAGGTGATAAAAGTAAACAGAGGTATTCCCGTTACAAATTCTGATATGAAAAGTCTGGGAATATGGTTAGCTCTTGTATTGCTTTGTGTGCCGCTGTATTTTTCAGGCTCATATATAGTTGATGCAGTTAACGGTTTTGTAGAAAGTACCAAGACCTTTATTGAAACTTATATCACCAAAGAGGCTGAGCCTGACAGTGATCTTGTTTGGATACCTAAGGACACTGAAGAAAAGACGGAAGGAAAGCCTGAAGAAGGTGAAGAGAACGACGAGCAGAGCGAAACTGTTGAGAAAACCAAACCTACGGAAACAGCTCCGCAGTCAGCAAATACTTCAAGACCACAAAAACCTGCGGTTAAGCCCCAGAAACCTGCCGTGCATGAGCAAAGAACAGAAGCCCCTGCGGAACCTAAGCAGGAGGTTGAACTACCGGGCACAACAACTCCGCCCGAAACAAGTCAGGAAGTTGAGTTACCAATTGATTTTAATTAAAAGTAACAAGCGGTGCGTATCGGATAGCGATACGCACTTTTCGTTGACACCGACTTTTAAATATGTTAGAATATTATTGATTAAAAGACCTATAAGGTGAGATTTTTATGAGTTATAAATATTTTGAAAACCGTGAGTGTGAGTTTTATCCCTGCCATAAGGTTGCCAATATGAACTGCCTTTTTTGCTTTTGTCCATTATATAATATGAATTGTGAGGGAAACTATGAGATGATTAAGGGCAAAAACGGTGAAGCAATTAAGGATTGCAGCAACTGTATTCTGCCCCATATAGAAAGCGGTTATGACTATGTAATGAAATACCTGAAACGAAAGGCTTGTGGCGAAAATGAGTATTGAAAATGAAATCCTTCAGTTAAGAAAAGAAATTGAAGAACACAACCATAATTATTATGTGCTGGATAACCCCACAATTTCGGATTATGAATATGATATTCTTCTTCACAAGCTGATAAAGCTGGAGGAGGAGAACCCCGAATTTGCAGACGATAATTCTCCAACCAAGCGTGTTGGCGGCGTAGCTCTTAAGGAGTTTGAACAGGTGCAGCACGAGGTTCCCATGCAGAGCTTAGGTGATGTTTTTTCAAAAGAAGAAATTGTGGATTTTGATAAAAGGGTGGCACAAGGGTTAGAGGGTCAGCTTTATGAGTATGTTGTTGAAATGAAGATAGACGGGCTTTCTGTATCGTTGGAATACGAAAACGGCAGATTTGTTAAGGGCTCCACCCGTGGTGACGGAACTGTGGGCGAAAATATTACCGAAAATCTTAAAACCATAAAATCAATCCCCTTGATTTTGCCCGAGGCAGTTGAACGCCTTGAGGTCAGAGGCGAGGTTTATATGCCCAAAGAGAGCTTTGAGGCATTGAATACTGAACGAAAAAAGACGGAAGAGCCGCTTTTTGCAAACCCACGCAATGCTGCGGCAGGCTCTCTCAGACAGCTTGACAGCAAAATTACTGCAAAGCGAAATCTTGATGTATTTATATTTAATATTCAGCAAACCTCAAAACAGCTTGAAAGCCACACTCAAAGCCTTGAATGGCTTAAATCTCTTGGTTTTAAGGTAAGCCCAAGAAGGTCTGTTTTTGACACAATGGAGGCAGCATACGAGGAAATCCAGAACATAGGAAAAGAACGTGCAAGCCTTCCATTTGATATTGACGGTGCGGTGGTAAAGGTAAACAGTCTGCGTCAACGCGATGAGCTTGGTACAACCACAAAAGTTCCCAAGTGGGCAATTGCTTATAAGTACCCTGCCGAACAGCAGGAAACAACGGTGGAGGATATCATAGTTCAGGTTGGTAGAACAGGCGTTATCACTCCCAATGCGGTGCTTACGCCTGTAAGGGTTGCAGGGTCAACAGTCAGCCGTGCGACTCTTCACAACGAGGATTTCATTCGCGAAAAAGGCTTGATGATTGGCGACCGTGTGCTGATACAAAAGGCAGGGGACATTATCCCTGAGGTTGCCGAGGTTCTGAAAACGAAACGC
The DNA here is from genome assembly GCA_045645905.1 of Clostridia bacterium. Taxonomy (GTDB): domain Bacteria; phylum Bacillota; class Clostridia; order Monoglobales; family Monoglobaceae; genus SIG440. The sequence continues at coordinate 8,999 of JAZRJT010000085.1, read as the reverse complement.
ACAGGCGCAGAACGTGAATTTGTTATGCCGACGATTTGTCCTGCTTGCGGCGAGACACTTTTCCGTGAGGAAGGCGAGGCGGCACTAAGATGCGTCAGCACCAACTGCCCGGCTCAAAGGGTGCGCAGTATAATTCACTTTGCATCAAGGAGCGCAATGGATATTGAAGGTCTTGGTGATATGATTGTTGAACAGCTAGTGGAAAGCGGGCTGATAAAGAATACTGCTGATTTGTTCTATCTCAAATACGAGGATGTTGTGGAATTAGAGCGATTTGCTGATAAATCGGCTCAAAACCTGATTGACGCAATCGAGGGAGCAAAGAAAAACCCCCTTGACAAGCTTCTTTGCGGTTTGGGTATTCGTCTTATCGGTGCAAAGGCGGCAAAGAACATAGCACAATATTTTGGCGATATGGACAGCATTATGGCGGCTTCGGTTGAGCAGGTATTGGCAATAGATGATGTGGGTACCAAAATGGCTGAAAGCCTTGTACACTATTTCAGCGAGCCTGAAACAAAGGAACTGATTGAAAGAATGAAGCAGGCAGGGGTAAATATGGTTGCCGAAGAAAAGCCCACAGGCGGCAGTTTGATGGGCAAGACATTTGTTCTTACAGGGACATTCCCAACTCTTAAACGTTCCGAGGCTCAAAAGCTGATTGAGGATAACGGCGGCAAGGTATCAGGCTCGGTTTCAAAAAAGACCGACTTTGTTGTTGCCGGCGAGGAAGCAGGCAGCAAGCTTGACAAAGCCCAAACCCTAGGCATTGTTGTAATAACAGAAGAAGAACTTTTAAAAATGATATAAATTTTCAAAAAAACTCTTGACAAAATACTCCTACAAGTGTAAGATGTATTTAAACTTACAATTGTAGGAGTAGTTTTTTGCAAAAATTATTACGGGGGTGATATGTGTGAAGGATGCAAAAGATATCAGCGTAGCCGAGCTTGAAATTATGGAGGTTTTGTGGTCTGCGGACAAGCCTCTTAGCATTCAGGCGGTCTGCGATGGTGTTGCGGATGCTAAGTGGAAGTATAATACAGTGGGGACAATGCTTCTTAGGCTTGCTGAAAAAGGTATTGTCAGGTCTGAAAAGGTTAACCGTGTTATTCATTACTCACCAATTCTTATGCGTGAGGAGTATAAGAAGGAGCAAACATCGAAGCTGATTTCACGGCTGTATGGCGGCTCTGCCCGTGAACTTGCGGCGTCTCTTATAGGTAGCGGTGATGTAACCAAAGAGGATATTGACGAGCTGAGAAAGCTGTTTAATCTGTAATGAGGAGGAAATGATATGCTTGCCGAAATGTTTATATCGGTACTGATAATGTCAGCTGTGGGGAGTGTGCTTTTTTTACTATTGCTTGCGGTAAAACCTCTGACAGAAAGATTTTTCGGAGTAAGATGGCAGTTTTACATATGGCTTACGGCTTTGATTGTGATGATTTGTCCTTTAAAAATAAATACAGAACTAAGGTTGCCGCAGGCAGTTTCACAAGCGATTAATACTGTATCGGCAAAGTCTTCCGGTGAAATTTCTGTATTTGAGGATTACAGCGGAGTATATATCTCCCAACCGGTGCAGACAGATGGGATGAAGGGCTTTGATATTATTGCGTGTGTATGGCTTGTGTTTGCAACAGGTTTATTTATTAAAACGGTTGTAGCAAATACTGTTTTGAAAAAGGTCTTATATAAAAACTCTGTCTATGGATGTAAATTTGGAAAAGCTGAAATCCGCATTAGTGAAAGAGTGGCTGCACCAATCCTCTTTGGTGGCTTAAAGGCTGTTCTTTATATCCCGCAAGAATTGTATAACACAGACAAAATGCGGTACATAACTGCTCACGAGGGTGTTCATATACGGCGTAATGATGTCAGCATAAAGTGGTTTGCAGCATTGGTGAAATGCATTCACTGGTTTAATCCGTTGATATATCATCTTGCAAGGCAGATAAACGAAGCCTGTGAAATTTCATGCGATGCTCTAGCGGCGGAGCATATGTGCGGCCGAGAGAGACATGAGTACATGCATACAATCCTTGAGGTTTCTCAAAAAGAAATTGATTTTAAAAATTTTCTTGCGGCAGGGTTATCGTCAGGCGGGAAATGTCTGAAAAGACGATTTGTGGCTATAAGCAAAGGCGGTAAACCCAAACCTGTAATCAGTGCGATAGGTGTTGCGACGGCAATGATAATTACCTTTTGTTCGGTTTATGTCTGTGGCATAATAGCAGGCAGTGCCCAGCAAGACAGCCAACCGGTTAAGCGTGTTCTTGTTGCCGATAAAGAGGAGTTCCCAGAAAAGGAAGAAAAGACCGATTTTTCAACTATTACCGAAATGGAAGAAAGAATTGAGGATAACGATGCATTAGAAACAAATGTATCGGATACACAACCAACCGAAGAACCACAAACCGAGGTTGTTAAAAAATCTGCTATTGTGGGCGAGTTTAATTCCGAGGGTGGAGATACACGGATTATTCCCGATATAAAGCCTGATGAAGTTGGATGTATCAGGCTGGACATCCGTTCAAATGCTCAGGAGGTAATTGATGTATTTGTCAATGACGGTGAAAGCGGAAGAGAAGTTCACAGCTTTAGTATTCCTGTGTCACATTCAGCATCATATGTGATAGACGGATTGGATAGAAATAGGGTTTACGATATTGTGCTGAGAGGTACAATGCGGAATAACTGGAAAATTGAAAGCGAATATATAATTTATTAACGAAAGGGAAATGCGATATGAAAAAACTTATTTCTTGTATACTTGTACTTATTATGTCATTATCAGTTGTTGCCTTTGCGGCTCCAAGTGATGAACAGTTAAAGGATTTGAAGGACTTGAAGATTATGGTGGGGGATGAAGACGGCAATATGCGTCTTGAGGACACCATTACTCGTGCCGAGGCGGCAAAAATGATATGTGTAGTTCAAGGCCTAACTGCCGACAGCTTTGCAGATAATGTTGAAAGCAGCGCCTTTCCTGATGTTCCTGATACCCATTGGGCAAAGAATTATATTAATTGCGTAAAGGAGCTTGGAATTGTAGTGGGTGACGAAAATGGAAATTTCAATCCCGAAGCCACAATCACCAATGAGGAAATTATCAAGATGTTGATTGTTGCCTTGGGCTATAGCCCGATGGCAGACCAGACGGGCGGCTACCCTATGGGATATACACGCACAGCACAGAAAATTGGACTTACAGAAGGTTTGATGCTGGAGGTAGATGTTCCTGCAATCAGGGGCGATGTGGCGACAATGTTTGCCGTGGCACTAGATATCCCTCTGATGGCTCAAACTAGTTGGAGCCCCGACGGCTCAACAAGTTATGCAATTTTAGACGGAAGTGCAGGAACAGAAAAGAAAACTTTAAGAATAATGAGTTTTGAAGAATAGCAACACAAAGGCTCCCTAGACGGGAGCCTTTGTTAATCTTCAATATAAACCATAACGTCCTGAACCTTGCAATCAAGGATGCGACACAGGTCGTTTAAAGTAACCGTGCTTATTGGTTTGTTGTGCCGCAGTCGGTCAAGAAGGCCTCTGCTGATATTGTAATCTTTGATAAGCTTGTATGTGGATAGATTTTTGCGTTTAAGCGTTTCGTATAGTGGAGCATAGCTAATCATATTATTGTCACCTCAACGTTAAAACGGGCAAAAATTTTGCCCGTTTGGTGTTTTATAAACTTTTAAGTTTTTGTTCAAGACATTCCTTGATTGATTTGGGAGTTGCCTTGCCCTGAAGGCCTCTGTTTGCCTGACCCATAAAGAAGCCAAAGACGGAGGTTTTTCCGTTTTTATAGTCTTCGACAAGGTCCTGACGTTCTGCAAAAAGATTATCAATAAAATCATTGATTGCAGAAAGGTCTTCTTCCACAATAAAGTTATTTTCCTTTGCGATTTCCATGGGGTCACCGCCTTCTTCAAACATAAAGCGGATAATTGTTTTTGCGTCGTTGCGGTTAACGGTGTTTTTGTCAGCCATTTCGCAAACCTTTGCAAAGTCTTTTGCCGAAACGGGGATTTCTTCGGTGTCGGTTTCCTTTACACGGCGCATAACCTCGGTTAAGAACATATTTGCAACACTCTTATATTCGGGGTAGATTGCAACAGTTTCGTCATAGAAATCCGAAATGTATTTTTCGAGGGTAAGAACCCTTGCATCCTCGTCGGTTAGCTTGTATTCGTTTATATATTTGTTCACTCTTTCGTGAGGGAGAAGAGGGATTTCACTCTTTGCTCTTTCGATATCCTCATCGGTAAAGGTAACAGCCAGAATATCAGGCTCGGGAAAATATCGATAGTCGTTGGCATTTTCCTTGCTTCGAAGTGATGAAGTGGTGCCGGTTGCATCGTCAAAACGTCTTGTTTCCTGAACAACCTTGCCGCCTTCGTCAAGAATTTGTGTCTGTCTTTCAATTTCGCACTCGATTGCCCTTTGAATTGAACGGAAGGAGTTAAGATTTTTGATTTCCGCTCTGTCACCGAGAACGGTAGAGCCTGCAGGCTTTAATGAAACATTGACATCGGCACGGATTGAGCCTTCCTGCATTTTTGCATCGCAGACATTGAGGTATTTAAGGTAAAGAGCAATCTTTGAAACAAACTCGGCTGCCTCTTCTGCAGAGGTAATGTCAGGCTCAGACACAATTTCAATTAGAGGCACACTGCATCTGTTGTAGTCTGCCCAGCTTTGTCCGTGATAATCGTCGTGAACAAGCTTGCCGGCATCTTCCTCAAGGTGAATTTGATGAATTCTTACAACCGTTCCTGTTGAAAGCTCAATCTTACCGTTGATACACAGGGGTAAATCAAGCTGTGAAATCTGATATGCTTTGGGAAGGTCGGGGTAGAAATAATTCTTTCTGTCAAAGCGTGAGTAGCGATTGATATCACAACCAAATGCAAGACCTGCACGGATTGCATAGTTTACCGCCTCAAAATTAATTATTGGCAGAGCACCGGGCTGACCCGTACATACAGGGCAGATGTGTGTGTTGGGGTCGCCACCGAAGGAGGCATCGCAGGTGCAGAATGCTTTAGTTTTTGTTGAAAGCTCGGCATGAATTTCAAGACCGATGACTGTATCGTATTTAGCACACATTGTTTTTTTACCTCCTTAAATATTTACTGTGGGATGTGAAAAATTCTTTTCATAAGCATCCGCAAACTGAATAACTTTTGCATCATCAAATCTCTTTGCTGAGATTGAAAAGCCGATAGGCATACCATCGGAATTAACACCGCAGGGAACCGAGATTGCAGGAATACCCGCAATGTTTGCAGTAACAGTACAAACATCGGCAAGGTACATCTTTACTGGGTCATCAATGTTTGCATCGATTCCGTATGCAACTGTTGGTGCGGTAGGTGTGAGCATTACATCACATTTTTTAAAGATTTCGTCATGCTCAAGACGGAACTGCTGACGAACAGCGAGAGCCTTTTTGTAATATGCATCATAATAACCGCTGGATAGTGCATAGGTGCCAAGAAGAATTCTTCTTTTAACCTCTGTACCAAAGCCCTCGGCGCGGGTTTTCTTAATAAGCTCGTCATAGCTTTCGGGTGATGCTGTGCGGTAGCCGTATTTAACACCGTCATATCGTGAAAGGTTTGAGCTTGCCTCAGCACAGGCAAGAAGGTAGTATGCCGAAACCGCATATTTAAGAGTGGGCATTGAAACTTCTATAAGCTCTGCACCCATTTCTTCATAGAATTTTGCAACCTTCATAACGGCATCCTTAACCTCGGCGTCAATACCTTCGCCGTAGAATTCCCGAGGGATTCCAATTTTAAGACCTTTTATGTCTTTACCTAAAGTAGAGTTAAAGTCTATATTGTGGCGTCTGGTTGTTCTGTCGTGGACGTCCTGACCGGCGATTGCATTAAGGATAATACCGCAATCTTCGGCCGAATTTGCCATAGGACCAATCTGGTCAAGTGAGCTGCCAAAGGCAACAAGCCCAAAACGTGAAACTGTGCCGTAAGTTGGTTTCATACCCGTAATTCCGCAAAATGATGCGGGCTGACGGACAGAGCCGCCTGTGTCGGAGCCAAGTGCCGCCGCACATAGACCTGCCGCAACTGCAACTGCGCTACCGCCTGATGAACCGCCGGGAACTTTAGATGTGTCAAAGGGATTCTTTGGCTTTGAGAGTGCTGATGTCTGTGAAGAGCCGCCCATAGCAAATTCGTCCATAGATGTTTTACCCAGGGTGACAATTCCCTGAGCGTTCAGCTTTTCCATAACTGTTGCATTATAGGGGGGAGCATATTCAGCAAGCATTTTTGATGAGCACGTTGTTTTTATATCCTTTGTGCAGATGTTGTCCTTTATTGCCAGGGGAATACCTGTAAGAGCGGAAATATCACCTTCTGCAATTTTCTTGTCAGCATTCTCTGCTGCGGCAAGGGCTTCTTCCTGACATACGGTGTTAAAGGCACCGAGATTTTCGTATTTGTCAATTTTATCAAGATAACTTTTTGTAAGCTCAACCGATGAAATTTCTTTTGCGTCAAGCTGTTTTCTGAGTTCTGTTAAATTTGTCATATCGGCACCTCCTTAGTCTACAATTTTTGGAACAACAAACTGATTTGCAATAACTTCGGGACCGTTGCCTACGATACCTTCCATATTGTCAAATGTTTCGATGTTGTCGCCGCGCAATTCGCCAAAGGGAACCGCATTTGTCATATCAATAGGGTTATATTCAAAATCTGAATCGCCGATAGTATCCATAAGATTTATGATATCGGTCATTTCTTGTTGGTAGTCCTTCATCTCATCTTCTGAAAGATGCAGCTTTGAAAGCTCACAAAGGAGCTTTAGGTTGTCCATTGATAACATATAGTCACTTCCTTTTAATTGGTAAAATAACGTTATCTTTTATTTTACCATTTTTATACTTGTTTTGCAATATATAATTTAAAGATTTTTTTGAGTGAGTTTTAAAAAATTATTAAATTATTTTACCTTGGTTGACTTGTGTGCTGAAAAGTGATATCATATTTCTTTGTAATAGTAAAGAAAGGCGGGTTATGAAAATGAGCAAAAAACAATTTAAGGCAGAGTCAAAAAGACTGCTTGACCTTATGATTAATTCCATTTACACACACAAGGAAATTTTTCTTAGAGAAATTATATCAAATGCCAGTGATGCACTGGACAAGCTCTGCTATATATCTCTTACGGATGATAAGGTTGGTATGAGCCGCAACGATTTTAAAATTGATATAAAAATCGATAAGCAGGCAAGAACTATAACCGTTTCAGACAATGGTATAGGAATGACCGAGGAGGATATGGAAAAAAACCTTGGTATTATTGCAAACAGCGGTTCATTTAAATTTAAGAATAATTTAACTGAAGACGAAAAGAAAAAGGATGATATTGACATTATCGGTCAGTTTGGTGTGGGCTTTTATTCGGCATTTATGGTAAGCGACAAGGTAAAGGTTATTTCAAAAGCCTATGGTCAGGATAATGCATATGTGTGGGAATCTTCCGGTGCTGACGGATATACCATTACTGAGAGTAATAAAGATGCAGTTGGTACAGATATAATAATGTACATTAAGAATGATACCGAGGATGAAAATTACACGGAATTCCTTGATACATATCGCATTAAAGCTTTGGTTAAAAAGTACTCTGATTACATACGTTATCCAATAAAGATGGATATGGAAAAAAGCCGCAGTGTAGAAACCGGAGAGGTTGACGAAAATGGAAACAAGAAAACTACACTGGAAAAATATACTGAAAACGAAACTGTCAATAGTATGGTTCCTATCTGGCAGAGGGCAAAATCGGAGATTTCGGATGAGGAATGTAAGTCTTTTTATAAAGAACACTTCTTTGATATGGAAGACCCTGCTCGCGTAATCCGTGTAAGTGCCGAGGGAGCGGTTGATTATAAAGCAATGCTGTTTATACCTGCAAAAGCACCTTACGGATATTATACCAAAGACTTTGAAAAGGGTCTGCAGCTTTATACAAGCGGTGTAATGATTATGGACAAGTGTGCAGACCTCCTTCCTGAGCATTTTAGATTTGTCAAGGGTGTGGTTGATTCACAGAATTTATCACTTAATATTTCGAGAGAAATTCTTCAGCACGATAAGCAACTGAAGGTGATTGCGAATAACCTTGAAAAGAAGATTAAATCAGAGCTTAAAAAGATGATGACCGATGACCGCGAAGGATATGATAAGTTCTATAATGCGTTTGGAATTCAGCTTAAATACGGTGTTGTAAATGATTTTGGTATGCATAAGGATTTGCTTTCAGACCTTTTGATGTTCTATTCATCAACCGAGGGAAAGCTTGTATCACTTGCCGAATATATAAGCCGTATGCCTGCAGAGCAGAAATTTATTTACTTTGCAAGTGGTGAAACGGTGACAAAAATTGACCAACTGCCACAGACTGAGCTTGTAAAGGAAAAGGGTTACGAAATTCTTTATATGACCGACAGCGTTGATGATTTTGTCGTACAGATGCTGATGACTTATGAAGAAAAGCAGTTTAAGTCAGTAAATGACAACGACCTTGGATTTGAAACCGAAGATGAAAAGAAGGATGTTGAAAAGTCCGCAGAAGAAAATAAGGATTTACTTGTTTTTGTAAAGGAAAGCCTTTCGGGCAAGGTGGCGAATGTAAGAATTTCAAACAAGTTGAAAAGCCATCCTGTGTGCCTTACAACCGAAGGCCCGATAACATTGGAGATGGAAAAGTACTTCCAATCAATGCCGGGTGGTGCGGAAATGGGTCAGATGAAGGCAGAGCGTGTTCTTGAAATAAATCCCAACCACAAGGTGATGGAATCACTAAAGGTTGCTTTTGAAAATGATAAAGAAAAAGCTGAAAAGTACGCCAAAATTCTTTATGCACAAAGCCTTTTGATTGCAGGACTTGATATTGAAAACCCCGCTGAATATGCTGATTTGGTTTGTGAGTTGATGTAATTGGAAACAAATAAG
>JAZRJT010000084.1:0-31812 GCA_045645905.1 Clostridia bacterium | reverse complement strand
GTACACAAACTCCATTTTCCTTTGTCTGTTTGTTCCTTCTAAAAGCATCTCAAAGCCCCATTTCTAAAGGTTTTTCTATGCTTTTATTATACCATATTTTGCTTACTTTTTAAAGGTTTTTTGCAAAAAAATTGACCGCTGACTTTGACTTTGTCAGCGGTCTGACGCATATCCAAAACAGGATATGCGTATTAGCTTTTAAATCACTTTAACAATTTTTGTGGTAGCCGTTGAATCACGGACATCAAGATATACCCCAAAACTCCGCAGGAGATTATCTCTCCCAAACCGACGGTTATCATAAAATACCATACCGAGCCTTCAAATTTGTATACATATGCAAGTATAAACGGAATGATTAAGGTGTTTGACGCTATTGGCGGAATGGGAGCAAGGTATTTGTGCTTTCTTAAAAGATAGGTAAACACCGCTCCGATAAGTGTGGCAATACTGCCAAAGATTATGTCGGGCACCATTGCACCGGTCAGCAAATTTGAAATCAAACAGCCAATTGTCAGTCCCGGAATTGCCGACGTCATATATGCCGGCAAAACGGTCAGCGCCTCGGAAAATCTTACCTGAACAGCATAGTTTGCAAGACCAAACATATTTGCCATCAGGGTTAAAACTACATAGATTGCAGCGATTGTTGCACTTTGAACAACATAACGAACATTATTTTTTCTCATATTTAATTTCTCCTTAGTTTTGATTTTAGACATTTCAGTCTATGCGAGGAGGTTTTCGAACTCGCATTGTCATTATTGACTGTATATTTAAAAGGCATTAAAACCTATTATTTTTTACAGCTTTGCAACATATAGCATATTTTAAGCAGTAGCTTTGTTGGAATAAGTCTTTGGAAAAATGCCCCTGCCTTTATAAGTACTCCGGGGAGGATTAGTAGTTTTTTATTAAACATTTTCTTTAAGGCATAATCGGCAACAAACTTGCCGGTATGTCCGCTTATCATAAAGCTTACCCCTGCACGGTTGTTGAATTCGGTATCGACAGGCCCCGGGCAGAGCACCGAGATGCTGACATTACTCTTTTTTCGGCGAAGCTCTTCATAGATAGCTGTGCTGAATTTCAAAACATAACCCTTTGTGGCATAGTAGGTTGACATCAGCGGCCCTGACAGAAAACCCGCGATTGAGGCAACGTTCATAATATAGCCTGAATTGTGTTTCTCAAAGTCTGCAAGATATAATTTGGTGAGAATATGAACAGCCTTAATATTAAGGTCAATCATATTAAGCTCAGTTTCGAGAGCCACGTGCGAAGATAAGCCATACGCACCATAGCCTGCATTATTTATAAGAATGTCAATGTTTTTATCCTTTGTCATTTCATAAAGTTTAAAGCAGTTTTCGGGGATTGACAAATCAAGACTGATTATTTGGGGCTTGCCGTCCAACTCGTCTTTTAATTCTTCAAGTTTTTTGGTACTGCGTGCAACCAGAATCAGCTCTGTGCCGCGGGCGTGCAGATTTCTTGCCATATCACTGCCTATTCCTGTACTTGCGCCTGTAATCAAAGCATACATTGGGTTCATCTCCTTGTTTGTATAAAAATTATAGCATATCACAAAGGTGGTGTCAAATTATTGTTAAATATTTTAGTTGCAAAGAAGCTGAAAATATAATAAAATAAAGTTAGAAAAAACTCGGAAAAGGAGTGTATATTATGAAAAATTTATTGGTAATACAATCCGGTGGACCAACCGCCGTTATCAATTCATCTCTTGCAGGTGTGATTAAGGGTGGCTTTGACCACAGCGATAAAATCGGCAAGGTATATGGCGGCCTTTATGGTATTGAAGGAGTAGGAGAGGAGAAAATTGTATCCCTTGAAAAGTTTAAGGAAGGTGAGCTTTTAAATCTTCTTAAGCAGACCCCGTCATCCTATCTTGGCTCATGCAGAAAAAAACTGCCTTCGCTTGAAGAAGACAAGGGCTTTTATGAAAGGGTTTTTGATATATTCAAAAAGTATGACATAGGGTACTTTTTCTGTATCGGCGGCAACGATTCAATGGATACTGTTGACAAAATGAGCCGTTATGCCGCAGAGGTGGGCTCGGATGTAAGGGTTATCGGTGTCCCAAAGACAATCGACAATGACCTTGCGCTTACCGACCATACACCCGGATATGGTTCTGCCGCAAAGTTTATTGCGAATTCATTGCGCCAACTCAAAAAAGATACCGAGGTTTACAGTATGCCATCGGTTGTTGTTTTAGAGGCTATGGGAAGAAACGCAGGCTGGCTTACAGCAGCAGCAGCACTTGCCAATGATAAATTAAATCAGGCGACAGATATCATTTGTTTACCCGAGGTTGCCTTTGACCTTGATAATTTTCTTGCTAAGGTTGAAAAAGTTGGCAAGGGTCAGGACACCGTTATGATTGCGGTGTCAGAGGGTATTCGTGACAAGGACGGCAACTACATAATGGAGAATGTAAATGCATTAAGAAAGGGGCACGACAGATTCGGTCACGCAGCACTTGGCGGCGTGGGACAGATGATAAAGGAGAGCATTGTGTCAGAGCTTGGATTAAAGGCGCGTTCAATCGAGCTAAGCACCCTGCAAAGATGCTGGTCAAGCGGTGCGTCATTATGTGATGTAACCGAGGCGTTTGATGCAGGATATACCGGTGTGAGATTTGCTGTTGACGGTTTAACGGGGGTTGTTCCGGGCTTTAAGAGGATTTCAGATGCACCTTATAAAATAGAAATCGTGCCTTATGATGTTAAACAAATTGCAAATGTGGAGAAAAAGATTCCACAGACTATGCTATCAGGAGATGGTTTTGGCGTAACCGACGAATTCATAAAATACGCATTGCCTTTGATTGAGGGAGAGCCGCAAATTAAGTACATAAACGGACAGCTTCAGTTTGCACCTAAAGTTTGGTAATATAATATGTAATAAAAGACTGCTTATCAAGCATTTTTACAAATCAATGCTTGGTGGGCAGTTGTTTTTTTGTTAAAACAGATAAAATTTACAAAAACTATTGACAACAATGGGTGTTAATGGTATATTAAATAAAGAATTAGCACTCTAATGAGTTGAGTGCTAACAAACTGGATATAATATATTGTAAATAGATTGTGAGGTGCGGCAAATGGCTTTGGATGACAGAAAAAAACTTATCCTTCAGGCGATTGTTGAAGATTATATCAACAGTGCAGAGCCTGTGGGGTCAAGAAGCATTTCAAAAAAGCCGGAGCTTAATTTAAGTGCCGCAACAATTCGCAACGAGATGGGCGACCTTGAGGAAATGGGTCTTCTTGCTCAGCCGCATACCTCGGCAGGCAGAATTCCCACAACTGGGGGATATCGTCTGTATGTTGACTCCCTGATGGAAAGATACGAGATGACGGCGGCAGAAATCGAAAAGATGCGTCAGGCAACCTCGATGAAAAAAAGAGAACTTGAAAAAATTGTCCGCGATGTTGCAACGGCATTTTCGGCAATTACCGGCCTTCCGGTAATCGGTATGCTTCCGGCAGCAGAGGCAGGAGTGGTGAAAAACATCAAGGTTGTAAAGGTTGACGATTTCACTGCGATGCTGATTGTATCAGACAAATCGGGAATAATAAAAAACCGCTTGCTTAAACTCAATCAGGACATATCCGAAGGTTTTGCCGACGAGCTCAGCAAAATTCTTAATCAAAACCTTTCGGGGCTGACAATTTCTGAAATAAACATTGCAAATATGATGGAAATCCGCTCTGCAATCGGGCATAATTTTGAGATATTGACATCCGTGATTGAACTTGTTCACGAGGCTGTTTCTGAAATCGACAGTAAACAGATTTTTATAGACGGGCTTTCAAACATACTCAACTTCCCCGAGTACAGCAATGTGGATAAAGTAAAAGAGCTTTTTGCCATCCTTGAGGATAAAGAAAACTTGAGCAAAATAATTATGACGGCAAATCCAACAAACACTACCAAGGTGCTGATAGGTGACGAGATACCCATCCCTGAGCTTAAATCAAACAGTGTAGTGATAGCTCCATACAGAGCATCCGACAAGCTGGTGGGGCTGTTGGGTGTTCTGGGTCCTGCAAGAATGGATTATTCAAAAATTATATCAGGTCTTGAATTCTTTACTGCACAGCTCAGCGGTGTGCTGACCAAGGATTTTGGGACAAGACAAATTCTAATCGGCGACGGCATAGGAAAAGGAGATGAAGAATAATGGAAAATACAGAAACAAAGGATAACCTTCAGGAAGAAGCGACAACTTCTGAAGAGGTAGTGGAAGAAACTGTAAAAAAATCCCCCGAGGAACTTTTAAAAGAAGAAGTTGAACAGCTTAAAGACAAAATGATGCGTCACGCAGCTGAATTTGACAATTTTAAAAAGAGAACAGCCAAGGAGAGAGAAGATTTATATTCTATGGCGGTTTGTGACACGATTGAAAAGCTGCTTCCCGTCAAGGATAATTTAGAGAGAGCTGTGGCGGCAGCCGAAGATGCCGAGGGAACTTTGGCAGAAGGCGTTAAGATGATAGTAAAACAGCTTGACGAGGTGCTGACGGCAATTGGCGTTGAACCAATAAAGTCTGTAGGCGAGGTTTTCGACCCCGAACTTCACAATGCGGTTATGCACGAAGAGAACGAGGAATTTGATGAAAACACAATTTCCGAAGAGCTTATGCGTGGTTACACCTGCAAGGGCAGAGTTATTCGACATTCGATGGTTAAAGTAGCAAATTAACGCCTTCCCCTTGAGGGGAAGGGGGACCGCTTGCGGTGGATGAGGTGCAAAATTGACCTCACGATAAAAAAGATTAAAAAAAGAAAGGTGATTTATTATGGCAAAAATTATAGGTATTGACTTAGGTACAACAAATTCATGTGTTGCAGTTATGGAAGGCGGCGAGCCCACAGTTATTGCAAACCCCGAGGGTGCAAGAACAACTCCCTCTGTTGTAGCATTTACAAAAACAGGCGAAAGACTTGTTGGTCAGGTTGCAAAAAGACAGGCAATTACAAACCCCAACACAATTTCATCAATTAAGCGTGAGATGGGTACAGATTATAAGGTGGATATCGACGGCAAAAAGTACACACCACAGGAAGTTTCAGCGATGATTCTTCAAAAGCTGAAAGCTGATGCTGAAAGCTATCTTGGCGAAACAGTTACACAGGCAGTAATCACAGTTCCTGCATATTTCAGCGATGCACAGCGTCAGGCGACAAAGGACGCAGGTAAGATTGCAGGACTTGAAGTTCTCAGAATTATCAACGAACCCACAGCTGCGGCTCTTGCTTACGGTCTTGATAAGGACAATGACCAGAAGATTATGGTTTATGACCTTGGCGGCGGTACATTCGACGTATCAATTCTTGAAATCGGTGACGGCGTTTTTGAAGTTCTTGCGACAAGCGGTAACAACAAGCTTGGTGGCGACGACTTTGACCAGAAGATTATCGACTTTTTGGTTGAGGAATTCAAAAAGGAAAATGGTATTGACCTTGCGGCAGACAAAATGGCTCTTCAGAGACTTAAGGAAGCTGCCGAAAAGGCAAAGATTGAACTTTCAGGTGTTATGAGTTCAAACATCAATCTTCCCTTTATTACAGCAGATGCAACAGGTCCCAAGCATCTTGATATTACCCTTACACGTCAGAAGTTCAACGAACTTACAGCAGACCTCGTTGAAAAGACAATGATTCCTACAAAGAATGCCCTTTCAGATGCAGGAATTAACCCTTCAGAAATTGATAAGGTTCTTCTTGTTGGTGGTTCATCAAGAATTCCTGCAGTTCAGGAAGCGGTACAAAGACTCATAGGCAAAGAACCCCACAAGGGCATTAACCCCGACGAATGTGTTGCGCTTGGCGCTTGTATCCAGGCTGGTGTTCTTTCGGGCGATGTTGAAGACCTTGTACTCCTTGATGTAACTCCCTTGTCACTCGGTATCGAAACAATGGGCGGTGTGTTCACCAAGATTATCGAAAGAAATACAACAATCCCCACAAAGAAGAGTCAGATTTTCTCAACAGCGGCAGATAGTCAGACAAGTGTTGAGGTACACGTTCTTCAGGGCGAAAGAGAAATGGCTGCATACAACAAAACGCTCGGACGTTTCAGCCTTAATAATATTCCTCCCGCACCCCGTGGCGTTCCTCAGATTGAGGTTTCATTCGATATCGACGCAAATGGTATCGTTCACGTAACTGCAAAGGATATGGGCACAGGCAACAGCCAGGATATTACAATTACATCAAGCACAAATCTTTCTGACGAAGATATCGAAAAGGCAGTAAAGGAAGCAGAACAGTTTGCGGCAGAGGACAAAAAGAAGAAGGAAGCAGTAGATGCAAGAAATGCGGCAGACAACATTGTATACCAGACTGAAAAAACCCTTACAGACCTTGGCGACAAGATTTCCGACGACGAAAAGGCGGGTATTCAGGCAGAGGTTGACAAACTGAAGGATATGCTGAAGACAGAAGAAATTGATGTCGAGGCAGTAAAAGCACAGACCGAGGCAGTATCAAAGAAATTCTATGACGTATCATCAAAGCTCTATGCAGATGCCGCACAGGCACAACAGGCAGCTCAGGGTCAGGCAGACCCCAATGCCACAAATACAGGTGGTGCAGCAGATGACAATGTGGTTGATGCAGATTATAAAGTAGTAGACGAAGATTAATTGAAAAAAGCGTAATAAATTGCGCAGACCGCGCCTTGCGCTGCGGTCAAACTACACCACTCGCTGTACAGCAAGTACAGCTTCGGGTTAGGTTTAACCACTCTGCATCAATTTCTTAACGCTTTTTGTGAGCGTAATAATTCGTGCAGACAAAAAAATCGACAAACAATATGTGCAGGGGGCGGCTAAATTAACCGCCCCATTGCTGCTGAAATTAATAGATTAAAAGACAGTTGGTGACAGATTTGGCAGAAAAACGAGATTATTATGAGGTGCTGGGCGTTAGCAAAAGTGCATCAGCCGATGAAATAAAAAAAGCATACCGAAAGCTGGCAAAAAAATACCACCCCGACCTTAATCCCGGTGAAAAGGCAAAGGTTGCTGAGGAAAAGTTTAAGGAAGCCTCCGAGGCTTATGAAATTCTCAGCGATGCCGACAAAAAACAAAGGTACGATCAGTTTGGTCATGCCGGAGTTGACCCCCAGGCAGGGGCAGGCGGTTATGGCGGTTACGGTGATTTCGGTGGTTTTGGCGGCTTTGAAGATATTTTCGGGTCATTTTTTGGCGGTGGTTTTGGCGGCGGTCAGTCAAGACGTAATCCAAACGCTCCCCAAAAGGGCAGAGATTTGAGATATAATATTGATTTAACATTTGAGCAGGCTTGCTTTGGCTGCGAGATTGAAATGAATGTAAACCGTATGGAAAAATGTGACACCTGTGGCGGCAGTGGTGCTGAACCCGGAACATCCGCTGCAACCTGTAGTGTTTGCCATGGCACAGGGCAGGTTACAACCGTACAGCGTACAGCATTTGGCAGTTTCCAAAGTTCAAGACCCTGTTCAACTTGTGGCGGTACGGGCAAGGTTATCCCCAATCCCTGTAAGGATTGTCGCGGTGACGGCACAGTTCGCAAAAGCCGCAAGGTTAAAGTTAAAATTCCTGCAGGCATTGACAACGAACAAATTATCTCTGTTGCAGGTCAGGCAGATGCAGGCAAAAATGGCGGCCCCAATGGCGACCTTTTGGTTGTTACACGTGTAAAGAAACACAAAATATTTACACGTCAGGGATATGATATTCTTTGCGACTTTCCGATAACCTTTGTTGAGGCAACTTTGGGTGCCGAGGTAGAGGTTCCCACCATTGACGGCAAGGTGAAATACAACATACCCGAGGGTACGCAGACTGGCACAGTATTCCGTCTTAAAGGCAAGGGTGTACCCAGACTTCACGGCAACGGTGCCCGTGGCGACCAGTATGTGAAAATAAATATTGAAATTCCCAAGAATTTATCAGATAAACAAAAGGAAATTTTAATGCAGTTTGACGAGAATGTCGAGCCGGGGAAATATAAAGAAAGAAAGAGCTTTTTTGATAAAGTAAAAGACTTTTTGAAGTAACGTTTTATGGGAGGATTATATCCTCCCTTACGTATTTGTGAGGAGAAAATTATGGATTGGATACAAATTAAAATCATAACCACCAACGAAGGCATTGACCCCGTGTGTGGTATGCTTTATGATATGGGCATAACAGGTATTGAAATCAGCGACAAGGAAGATTTTAAAGAATTTCTCGAAAACAACCGTAAGTATTGGGATTATGTTGATGAGGAGCTTGAAAAATTAAAGGATGCAGACAGCTGTATAACAATATATTTTTCAAAAGATGAAGAAGGTATTGCACAGCTGAGCCGGCTAAAGAGTGCTGTTGACGAACTCCGCAAAGCCGATACCGAAGATATTTTCGGTAGTCTTGATATACTTACCGAGAATATGAAGGACGAGGACTGGTCTGAAAACTGGAAGCAATATTTTAAGCCGCTGGAAATCGGCAAACGTGTCCTTGTTGTGCCCGAATGGGAGACGGATGTTCCGCAAAATGACAGAGTAAAATTCCTGATTAATCCGGGTATGAGCTTTGGAACAGGCTCTCATGAAAGTACAAAAATGTGTATCGAAGAGATTGAAAAATACGTAAAGCAGGGCGACAGGGTGCTTGACCTTGGTTGCGGCTCGGGGATTCTTTCGGTGATTACTTTGCTTCTTGGCGCAGGTGATGCAACGGCTGTTGATATCGACCCTATGGCGGTGGAGGTTGCATATTCCAATCTGGCACTCAACGGTCTGCCCCGTGAAATATATCACGGCTATGACGGGGATATTACAACGGACAAAGGTTTATATGCAAAGCTTGCCGAAAATAAATACGAAATTGTACTTGCTAATATCGTGGCAGATGTAATTATCGCACTTTCAGGGTTCGTGAAGGATTTTATGAAGGAAGACGGTGTGTTTATCTGCTCGGGAATAATTATCGACCGAAAGGACGAGGTGGTTGTCGCTCTTGAAAATGCAGGACTTAAAGTGAAGGAAGTCCGCACTATGGGCGAATGGGCAGCGGTAGTTTGCACACTATAGTTTTAGGATAATAATGCTATTAATAAAAGCTCCCTTTAAATCGGGAGCTTTTACTATATAATACGGTTTTGAGCATTGCCGTTAAAAAAACATCTTATGTTTTTTGAAATAATATTTATACATCGCATCCGTGACTCATATGCGCCCCATGCCATATGTGGTGTAAGGCATACATTGTCAAGGTCCTTAATTTCATAAAAGGGATGACTTTTATCGAATGGCTCGGTGGAATATACATCACAGCCAAGTAATATTTTCCCTGTCTTTGCGGCATCCGCAAGTGCGGCCTCATCTGCGACCGCTCCCCTTGCGGTGTTTATAACAATAGCACCGTATTTCATTGACTCAATTCGGCTGCGGTTTATCATATTGCGTGTGCTGTTTGACAGCGGGACGTGAAGGGAAATAATATCACATTCACGGCAGATGGTGTCAATATCCGTGAGGGGGAAACTGCCTTCCTGCTTGCGACGGCACACCATAACATTGCAACCTATAGCCTTGGCAATTTCAGCAACCTTTGTACCTATTCCACCACCGCCTACAACGCCCCACACCAAAGAACTCATTTCGTGAAAGACGGGGACAAGTGAGTTGGCAACGCCTGACTCTGTATATTTGCCTGAGTTTACAAAACTTCGGTATTCGGTAAGGCGAGTGGCAAGCGACATTGCTATTGCAACCGATACTTGTGCAACGCTGTCGGTGGAATATCCGGGCACGTTGCAAAGAGCAATGCCACGGCTTTTGCAGTATTCAAGGTCAATGTTGTCATAGCCTGTTGCCGCAACACAGATAAGTTTTAGATTTGGGGAATTTTTCAAAGTGCTTTCATTGCACTTTACTTTGTTGATAACTATCACATCGGCATCGCCGATATGTTCTTTCATTTCTTCGAAAGTTGTGGTGGGATATTCTGTTGTCTCCCCCAATGCCCGTATGGACGAAAGGTCAATATCTGCACCAAGAGTTGATTTATCAAGAATTGCTATTTTCATTGAGCGGTTCTCCTTTAAATTAATCCTTCCACAGCTTGATTTTACCGCTTTTGTGAAGCCCTATAAGAATTGTCAGGCTTATGGGGAGAATAATCATTCCGCCAACACCCATCCACAGATAACCAAGGTAGATGGCAATCAGCGTAACAAGGGGATGCAGACCCAACTGGTCACCCACGATTTTAGGCTCGGCAAAATTTCGTACAAGCAGAACAATAAGATATATAATTATAAGACCGATTGCCACGTAGTAATTACGGGTTATCAGCGAAAAGATTGCCCAGGGGATAAGAATTCCGCCCGTGCCGATAACAGGAAAGACATCGGCAAAAGCGATGAGTGCGGCGATTCCGATGGCACTTTCGATTTTCAGTATGGAAAGTCCTATTGAAAGTTCCGCAAAGGTGAGAATCCAGATTATAAGGTAGGCACGCAGATACCGAAGGATTGTTTTGCCTAAGTGTTCTTTTGCGTCACCCAAAAATCCTGCAACTTTGGGCGGGAGCTGTTTTCTGATAAAAGAAATTATGCTACTGTAGTCCATGCTGATAAACACAGACGATAAAATTGCAAACACAAAGGAAATAAAGAAGAATGGCAGTTTTGCCGTAGTGCTTGCAAGAAGCTTGCCCATAGAGGTAGACAAAGTGATAATAAAATCACGAATTGAATCTATGGCACTTTCAAGCACGCTGTATATCTGATTTAAAGTATCAGGTGATATATTTGCCGTTAAATCTGTGATGGTTTTGTTAAGCCAAAGAAGGAAGGGCTGAATACTGTTGTCATAATATGCGGGCATATTTGAAAACAGGTTTTTAAGAGAATCGTATATTTTTGAACCAAGTCCCCATACAAGTAAAACAAGCAGCGAATATTCGATAATAAGGACAACAATTGCACAGAGTTTGCGATTGATTTTAATTCGTTTGCATATTGCACTGACGGGTGCATTGACAGACAGGGCAATAACAAAGCCGACAATAAAGGGCATAAGCCACTTTGCGGCATATTTCAAACCCAAAAGAGTCAGCACGGCAACAAGTGCGATATAAGCCGTATTGATAATAAATTCCTTACGCTTTTCAAGACGTTCGTTTTGCATATAAGAGAACTTCCTTTCTGAAGACTTTAAACATAAATATTGTCAATTATTTCTTAATTAATTATTACACATAACAGGGATTTTGTCAAGAAAACACCCATTTCAGCACTTTACATTTTTTCAGGATAAAAAATCATTTTTCTCTTGAATAGTTTATAAAGATATGATATACTTTTAAAAATGAGATTATCTTTAAAGAGGAGTTTATGATATGAGTGACAAATCACAAATGTCCGTAAAAACAAAAAAGATTTTATTGGGGACCGGAATTGTTTTCGGTACACTACTTGTTTTTGTTGTGTCGTTTTTTCTTTCCTTTAGCCTTATTATAAATCCTATTAGTTTTTCTGCTTTTGACAGCAATGATGTTGCAACCGAGAACGAAGAGCTTAAAACCCAGGTACAGACCCTTGAAGACGAGGTTGAATATCTTAATGCTACGGTCGAAAAGTACAAGAACAATGTCAACACCCCGGCGCCTCAGACGGTAGACACCCCGGCATCAACCACCCCGACGGAGCCTGTTAAAGGGCCGTCAACAACTACCTCTGCAGAAACTTCGGCTGTAGAAGAAACCAAACCTAATGCGGATAGCAATCATACAGGGGATGAAGTTAATGCTGAAGCAACCGACGGTGAAGAATTTACACCCGATACCGTGACAACACCCGAAGGCGGCATTAAACCCGAGGTTGAGCCTGATATTACAGTTATTGATATTTCGGAATAAGTATAAATCAGGGCGATGAGCCTTGCGTAAAAATAAATTTTTCTATGGAGGAAAACCTATGGCAGTAAAATACAAAAGAGTGATGCTTAAAATCAGCGGTGAAGCCCTGGCGGGCGAAAAGGGTTTTGGCCTTGACAGTGCAACCGTTACAAGCATTGCGGAAAAAATTAAGGAATGTTCTGAAATGGGCTGTGAAATTGCCATTGTTGTAGGCGGCGGCAATTTCTGGAGAGGCAGAACAGGCGAGGGAATGGACAGAAGCCGTGCAGACCATATGGGTATGCTGGCAACAGTTATCAACTCTCTGGCACTTCTTGATGCTCTTGAACAGCAGGGTGTTGCAGCTCGTGTTCAGACTGCAATTGAGATGAGACAGATTGCCGAGCCTTATATCAGACTTAAGGCAATGCGTCATCTGGATAAAGGCAGAGTAGTTATTTTTGCTTGCGGAACAGGCAATCCGTTCTTCTCAACAGATACAACAGCGGCTCTTCGTGCTGCCGAGATTGATGCAGAAATCATCCTTCTTGCAAAGAAGGTTGATGCAGTTTATGACAGCGATCCCCACGTAAATCCCAACGCTGTAAAGTTTGACAGTCTCAGCTATATTGATGTTCTCAATCGCGGGCTTGGTGTAATGGATTCAACAGCCACATCACTTTGTATGGACAACAATATTCCCATTCTGGTATTTGGTCTTAATGACCCCGAAAATATCAAAAGGGCAATTCAGGGCGAAGAAATCGGAACTATTGTAAAATAATATATATCTGAAAGGAAATATAATTCTATGAAAAACGCAGAAAGTAAAATGGAAAAAGCTATCGCCGTTCTTCAGGCAGATTTGGCGGCAATTCGTGCAGGACGTGCAAACCCTGCAATTTTAGACAAGGTAACAGTTGAGTATTATGGCGTTGCAACTCCTGTTCAGCAGGTAGGAACAATCGCAGTTCCCGAGCCAAGAACAATTACCATTCAGCCCTGGGATGCATCAATCTTAGGTGAAATTGAAAAGGCAATTCTTAAGTCGGATGTAGGTATTACTCCCAACAACGACGGCAAGACTATTCGTCTTAACTTCCCTCCCCTTACCGAGGAAAGAAGAAAGGAACTGGTTAAAGGCATTTCAAAGCGTGGCGAAGAATGTAAGGTTGCTGTACGTAATGTGCGTCGTGATGCTCTTGAAGGCTTTAAGAAGCAGAAAAAGGACGGGGAAATCACCGAGGATGATTTAAAGAATCTCGAGACACAGATTCAAAAGCTTACCGATAAGTTTGTAGCTCAGATTGATACGATAGTTTCAGCAAAAGAAAAAGAGATTTTAGAGGTTTAACCTTTTATGTTTTTTAGAAGAAGAAAAGATATTGAGGCTCTTGACCCGGGGAATATCCCTCAGCATATAGGAATTATTATGGACGGAAACGGGCGATGGGCAAAATCTAAGGGGCTTCCCCGAAGTGCAGGCCATCGTGCCGGGGCAGAAACTCTTAAAAAAATTGTTAAATACTGCAATAAAATTGGTGTAAAATGTGTTACGGCATATGCCTTCTCCACCGAAAACTGGAACAGACCAAAGGCAGAGGTTGATGCCCTGATGGAGCTTCTTTATAATTATCTGCAACAGGTTGAGGAACAGTTTGAGGGAACAAACGTTATTCTTAAGGTTATTGGCGACCGCAGTGCGTTATCTGATAAGATAAATTCGGCAATTGACCACGCCGAGGAGTACACATCAAAGAATACCGGTCTTATACTTAATGTTGCACTTAATTATGGCGGACGTGCGGAAATAACCGAGGCGGCAAAGGCACTTGCCGAGAAAATTGCAAAAGGTAAGCGAACTTTGAGAGATGTTTCCGAACAGGATTTGAACGAGTTGATGTATACCGGTGGTCTTCCCGAGGTTGACCTGATTATAAGACCCAGCGGTGAATATCGATTGTCAAATTTCCTGCTGTGGCAGGCTGCATATGCGGAATTCTGGTTCAGCAATATTAACTGGCCTGATTTTTCCGAAAAAGATATGTATCAGGCTATCCTTGACTATCAAAAGCGAAACAGACGTTTCGGCAAAGTTTAGGACAAATTTTAACGGGCGGATAGCATCCGCCCGTTTTTACAAATGATAACTTTGGAGGAGCTTTTATGAAAACAAGAATTTTAACTGCAATTGTTCTTATTCCCTTGCTTGTGTTGGTATTATTGTCGGGTAGTACAGTTATTGCAGGGGCTGTTATTGTAATCTCGCTAGTTGGATTGTACGAGTTTTATAAGGCTACGGGATTAAAGGACAAAAAGTGTCTTTGTGCTTTGGGATACCTTGCGGCAATTGCCCTACCTCTTATGAGAAGCTTTGTAAATCCTCAGATTTATGCTCCACTTGTTTATTTCTTTATGTTTTTGCTGTTTGTAATTATGCTTTTACAGCACAAAACTGTTTCGGTGACCGATGCTGCAATGGTGATATTCAGCGTAATCTATATTCCGTACTTTTTGACAAATCTTTTGTATATAAGAGAGCTTGAATATGGCGGAATACTAATCTGGATACCATTTATAGGTGCATTTCTCACAGATACCTGTGCATATTTTGCGGGGGTGTTTTTAGGCAAACACAAGCTGTGCCCCGAAATCAGCCCTAAAAAGACAATTGAGGGTTCAATAGGCGGAATTTTAGGCTGTATGATTGTATGCATGCTGTATGGATTGCTGATGGAAAAGGCGTGGGTGCTTAGAGTGAATTATATAAGTCTTGCGGTTTTAGGCTTTGCAATGTCAATTGTTTCACAGATTGGCGACCTTTCGGCATCAATAATCAAACGTAAATTCGGCATTAAGGATTATGGCAGTCTGTTCCCCGGTCACGGCGGAATATTAGACAGACTTGACAGTGTAATTATGATTGCACCGCTGGTATATCTATATATTGTTAACATCGGATTTTTAAAATAATCGGAAAGGTTTCAGGAATTTATGAATATATCAATATTAGGGTCAACGGGTTCAATCGGCACTCAGGCTTTGCAGGTGGTTGACGACTTAAAGGGGATAAAGGATATTTCGGTTAAAGCAATATCAGGAAATGCTAACACCACTCTTCTTGAGGAACAAGCAAGAAAATATAAGCCGGGATTTGTTGTTGTCGCGGATAGTGAAAGATACGGTGATTTAAAGACACGTCTTGCTGATACAAACACCAAGGTTTTGTGCGGTGAAGAAGGTCTTTGTGCTGTTGCAACAGCGAAGGACGTCGAGATGGTTTTATCAGCTATCGTTGGTTTTGCAGGGCTTGTTCCTACAATGAAGGCGATAGAGGCAGGCAAGGATATTGCTCTTGCTAATAAGGAAACTCTGGTGACAGCAGGCGAGCTTTTTACCGATGCGGTTAAAAAGCACGGCGTACGGTTGCTTCCTGTTGACAGCGAACATTCTGCAATATTTCAATCAATGCACGGTGGAAGTCATACCGAAATCAATAAAATTTTGCTTACAGCATCGGGCGGACCTTTTTTTGGTAAAACACGTGAAGAGTTAAAAGATATTAAAAAAGAACAGGCACTTAAACACCCTAACTGGTCAATGGGTGCAAAGATTACAATTGACAGTGCTACCCTTATGAACAAGGGCCTTGAAATCATTGAGGCAAAATGGCTTTTTGATGTGGATTTTGATGATATCTCGGTGGTTATTCACCGTGAAAGCATTATTCATTCTATGGTGGAGTTTGTTGATAAAAGTGTAATTGCACAACTAAGTCTGCCTTCGATGAAGCATCCGATACAGTATGCATTCACCTATCCCGAAAGGCTGACGTCACCTGACAAGTCGGTGTCCTTTGCCGAGATTGGCAAAATGACATTCTTTGAGCCCGATGAGGAAACCTTCCGTTGTCTTGCACTTGCAAAAAAAGCCGGGAGGACAGGTGGTGTTATGCCTACAGTTCTGAATGCTGCAAATGAGGTGGCTGTAGCGGCATTTTTACAGGATAAAATCGGTTTTCTTGACATTGCCGAATATGTTGAAAAAGTTATGAACAGTTATGAAAATAAATTAAATCCAACAATTGAGGACATAATAGAGATTGACAAAGCTGTCAGAATGGAGCACAAAATATGATTTGGACAATTATATTTGCTGTACTGTTTTTCTCAATAATAATTTTTGTTCACGAATTCGGACATTTTACAGCAGCAAGAATTTTTGGTGTAAAGGTTCACGAATTTGCTTTAGGTATGGGCCCAAAGGTCTTTTCGTGGAAGAAGGGGGAAACAAGATATTCACTGCGTGCGGTTCCCGTAGGCGGTTTTTGCAGTATGGAGGGTGAAGATTGCGAGAGTGATGACGAAGGCTCGTTTTCACGCAAGCCGTGGTATGCAAGGCTGATTATCCTTGCGGCAGGCGCGGCTATGAATGTGATATTGGGATTTGTAATCTGTACAGCCTTTGTGAGTCTTTACTATGCCGAATCAGGCATTCCCAATACAGTAGTTGCGGATGTTGTGAAGGAAGCACCTGCGGCTGAATTTCTTCAGCCGGGGGATAGAATTACAGAGCTTAATGGGCAGAGGATTAATATAAAGCGTGATATAGATTTTGCTATGCAGCAATCCGACGGGACAGAGGGTGAAATTACTTTTGTACGTGACGGTAAAAAAATAACAAAAGCTTTTAAACCATATGCTGCAAAATATTCAGATGGTACACCTGCATATTTGCTGGGTATCACAATAAAGACCGAAGAGACAAATGTATTCAATGTAATTTGTGAATCCTTTTATCAAACCATATGGATGGGTAAGATGGTTTATTCGTCTTTAGGTATGATGATAAGCGGTAAGGTTGGAGTGAATGAAATATCAGGACCCGTGGGCGTGGTTGGTATGATGAACGAAACTGCACAGCAGGGTGGAATAGCAGGATTTATAAATCTTTTATTTTTGGGCGCATTTATCTCGGTTAATATAGGGATTATGAATCTTCTTCCCATACCGGCACTTGACGGCGGAAGAATATTATTTGTATTAGTTGAGGCAATCCGTAAAAAGCCGATTCCGCCTGAAAAAGAAGGAATTGTTCATTTTGCGGGATTAATACTATTGCTGGGGTTAATGGTTTTTGCAACATGGAATGATATTATGCGATTAATTACAGGATGAATAGTTAAAACGGCAGATGATTCCATACAGGGAAGCATCTGCCGTTTGTTCAAAAAATTTGGTCAGGGTTATTTCTTTTCATAACTCTTGCAAAAATGAGGAATTGCAATTGAATCAGCACTTGTCTTTTCGTGACTAACCTGAATGGTGTCAAGACTACATTTGTTTTCTTCCTTGTGATACATACATTCGCATACGTTGCATTTAACGCCGTTGTTTGTCATAGTATTTCACCTCCTGAATTGTTTTTACATACTTATTATTAACAAAAATATTTACTAAAATACAGAAAATTGAGGTTTTGCTATTGCTTTTTTTAAAATAAAATGATAAAATTAACTTTTAATAAAACTGTTACAGAAAGGCTATGATATAAAATGGCAGAAGTAATAAAGCCCCGAGGGTACAGATCACTTTTAAATCTTATTGATACCCAGGTGGCAATAAAAGCAACAAAAGACTATTTTGAAACAAACCTTGCAAGAGAGCTTAAGCTGACTCGCGTTTCGGCACCGCTTTTTGTTGACCCTGAAACAGGTCTTAATGATGACCTTAATGGTGTTGAACGTGCGGTCACTTTTGATGTTCTTGAGACAGGGCGCAATCTTCAGATTGTACATTCCCTTGCAAAGTGGAAGAGAAATGCACTTAAGGAATACGGATTTTCGGTTGACGAGGGCTTGTATACTGATATGAATGCAATCCGACGCGACGAGGATACCGACAATATACATTCAATATATGTTGATCAGTGGGATTGGGAAAAGGTCATTGCAAAGGATGACAGAACTACCCATACCCTTAAGCACACCGTCAGAAAAATTTTTGATGTGTTTAAAATGACCGAAAAATACGTTAATTCTCTGTTCCCGCAGATTGAACCAAGACTTCCTGAAGAAGTTTATTTTATGACGACTCAGGAGCTTGAGGATATGTATCCTGACCTCACTCCCAAAGAAAGAGAACACGCAATAACTAAAGAAAAGGGTGCGGTGTTCCTTATGCAGATTGGTGATTTGCTGACATCAGGAAAAAGACACGATGGCAGAGCCCCAGACTATGACGATTGGGAGTTTAACGGAGACCTTTTGTTCTATGACGATTTGCTGGATATTCCCTTTGAGGTTTCGAGTATGGGTATTCGCGTTTCGGAAGAATCTCTTAAGCGTCAGCTGAAAATTGCAAAGTGTGAAGACCGTGCAAGTCTTCCTTATCACCGCGACCTTCTTGCTGGCAGACTTCCCTATACAATAGGCGGAGGAATAGGTCAGTCAAGAATTTGTATGTACATTCTTCACAAGGCTCACATTGGTGAGGTTCATGCGTCAGTATGGCCGGATGAAATGGTTGAAGAATGCAAGGAAAATGGAATTAATTTGCTTTAAAAACTGCTCTCGGTGGTCGCTATGACTACTGAGAGCAAAATTTTTTGTTAAATGTATTCAAAGATTAAAGATTTTTCAAAATGTGATTGAAAATTAACTTATTATATTGTATAATAAATCATATATAGGCAAAAGCCATTTTGTGATGAAAGGAAAGCTTTATAATGAAAAAAATATTTGCGTTACTTATGATATGTATTATGTCTGTATCATCCGCTGTGTTTGCGGCTGATTTTGTGGATATGCCTGACGACTGGTCAACTGCGGCGATTGAAAACGCTGTTGAAAACGGCTTGCTTACAGGTGATGGCGGTTATGTTTACCCCAATAATAATATGACCAGGGCTGAAATGGCTACAATTATGGTTCGTGCCTGTGGTGCAACCAATGATGCGGATATTTCTGCATTTACCGATGTTTCAACAGATGACTGGTTTTATTCTTCGATGTCCAAGGCTGTTGCGATGGGTGCATTCAACGGTTCTGACAACAAACTTAATCCCGACAACAACATCACCAGACAGGAAGCTTTTGTTGTTCTTTCAAGAGTGTTTGCGCTGGATGTAAACGACGATGTTGACACATCTGTTATTGATACCTTTAAAGATGGCAATATGGTTGCAGACTGGGCAAAATCAGGTGTTGCGGCTATAATTTCCAAGGGATATGTTGGCGGTGCAGACGGCAAGCTTAATCCTACAGCCAATATTACGAGAGCTGAATTTGCTGTTGTAATGGACAGACTTGTGAAATACTATATAGATGACCCCGAGACAACAACACTTCCTGCAGACGGAAACGTTATGATTCGTGTGGGCGGTCTTAAGCTGGATGGTGTTGCAACAGAGAAAATGGTTGTTATCGGTGATGGTGTTGGAACATCCGAAATGAGTATAGCAAACGCAAATCTCACCGAGGCTTTGGTTGTTCGCGGTGGAGCAAATGTTTTGGTCGACGGTGCATTTGCAAACATTAAAATAATTATGCCAAACCTTAGAGTAGAGGGCAATCCTTCAAAAATTAAAAAAGTTTATGTTTGCAAAAACAGCACATATTCAATGGGCAGTTTGCTCTTAAATGACGAAGCGGCGGCTGAATAAAATGAGCACACAAGAAAAAAACATCTATGAAATATCAAAGGCAAAATACCGTATTGCCGGGGTTGATACCGGTCTTATTCTTCGCAAAGGGGGCATAATCGAAACTCAGGCAAGGGACTATCGTTATGATTTTGAGGGTGAACCTCAGATTGTTGTTGGGTTGCCTGACGAATATGTTGCTCGAAAAAGAGCGCTTGTTCCCCATATGTCTGATTTTGAGGTGGAATATATGTGGAGCGGTGCGGAATTCTGCACAAAGCTTTTGGGATTTGATGGGTTTATGCTTCATGCATCGGGTGTGGTATACCAGGACAAAGCATACCTTTTTTCTGCTCCCAGCGGAACGGGCAAATCTACGCATACTACCATATGGAGAAAAGCTTTTGGCGAGGATAAAACGTATATAATAAACGATGATAAGCCTGTTATCCGTATGGTTGATGAGGATGTGTGGGTTTTTGGAACTCCCTGGAGCGGCAAGACCGACCAGAACAAAAATAAATCTGTTCCTTTGCAGGGAATATGCTTTCTTGAAAGGGCTGCAGAAAATCGTATTGAGATTATGTCTACGCGTGAGGCGGTACACCGTATTCTTGATCAGACAATCAGGCCGACAGATACGTGTGATATGTCAAAGCTTCTTGACTTGCTGGACAGATTGCTTAAAAAGGTAAAGGTGTATAAGCTTTATTGCAATATGGAAAATGAGGCAGCAATTGTTGCCTATAACGGAATGAACAACGAAGGGAGCGCTTGTTGCTGTGAAAATAAAAAGTGATTTTATGCTGAGAGAGGTTGCGGGGTACTATGTGGTTGTACCTGTTGGCAATGGTGCACTTGATTTTAACGGTGTAATAAACCTTAATGAAAGTGGTGCAACACTCTGGAAGGCTATGGAAAAAGATATAACAGAAGAAGGCCTTGTGGATGCATTGATGGCAGAGTATGAGGTTGATGCTGAAAGAGCAAAGTGCGATGTTGAGGCATTTATAAAAAAATTAAAAGAGGCAGATTTAATTGATGGATGAAAAGAAAAATCTTTCTCTGAGACTTGAGGATATGCTTCCTGTTATTGAGGAGAAGTTGAGGAGTGGTGCTTCTGTTACGTTTGGACCTCGTGGGGTTAGTATGCGCCCGTTGATTCGTCAGGGAAAGGATAGTGTTGTTATTGAAGCGTTGAAAGAGCGCCCCAAAACGGGAGATGTTATTTTTTATCGCCGACCTGATGGTCAGTTTGTTTTGCACCGAATTATTGGTGAAGACAGCCGGGGATACATTTTGTGCGGTGACAATCAGATTGTGAAAGAATTTGGCGTTACCGAAAATCTTATTATTGGAATAATGACGGCAGTTGTGCGCAACGGAAAAACGATGAGCTGCAATGATAAAAAATACTTAAAATATGTAAGCTCGTTGAGACGGCGTAGATTTAAGCTTAAAATTATAGACCTTTTAAGAAAAATCAAACATAGAATTATTAAATGAAAAAACCCTTGCTATAAGTTATGTAGCAAGGGTTTTTAAGCTAAATTCTTGAATAAAACGGTTCGGCATCTGAGGTCATAATTGCAATCTCGGGGAAACGATTTTCAAAAAAGTCTGCCAGATAGTCACAGATTATATTCTCTGTCTCAAAGTGGCCTGCATCTACGATATTTAGCCCAAGTTCAAATGCAGAACGTGCGTGTTCGTGCCCTAAATCTGCGGTTACGTACGCATCGGCACCCGAATGAAATGCTGAATAAAGACCTTCTTTGCCGCCACTGCCCGAGCATAGCGCAACCGTCTGTATGGATTCGTCAAGGTCGCCTGCGTACTTGATGGCACTGCAACCAAGAATATTTTTAATGTGCAGAACAAAATTCTCCATTGACATAGGGTATTCAAGCATACCCACACAGCCGATTGGCGAGAATGGATTGCCAAGGTTATCGGTACATTCTTCCTGGGTAAATTTGCGGACGTTTTCAAGGCCAAGGCGATGGGCAAGAAGGTCGTTCATTCCGCCTTCTGCTTTATCAAAATTAGTGTGCATACTGAATACAGATATATTATTTTTAATTACACTGCGCACCATACTGCCAATAGGGTCACCTTCGGTTACCGAATATAGTGGCTTAAAAATCATCGGATGATGGGATATAATCAAGTCTGCCCCGAATTCGATGGCCTTTTTTACATTTTCAGTTGTGAGGTCAAGGCAGATAAAGACCTTATTGATAATCTGTGTTTCGTCACCTACCATAAGCCCGACATTATCCCAGGACTCTTTAAGGGATGAGGGAGCAATCCCCTCCAATTCTTCAATTATTTCGTATAATCTTATCATTTGAACTCACCTCTCGTTTAAGATTTTCAAAAGCTTTTGTGTTTTTTTAAGTTCTTTTTCGTTTTCGGGATTTTGAGATTTTTTCAGCCCATCTACTCGTCTGTTCAGTTTTGTCAAAACAGATTGTTCGTAACGCTCAACCAGGCTTGGTGAGGTTTTGCGCAGATCTTTGCCTAAGTATAGTTCACGCAAGGTGTAGGAAGTGTTGCCCATAGGCTTTGCAATGATGATATTATAAATTTTTTCTTCTTCGGCTACAAGATGCTCTGCTGTTATTTCATATTGATTTTCAGACAGATATTGTCGCAGTTCGGTAACGGCTGTCATAGGTTGCAAAATAAGAAGTTTTGCATTTTTGACAATAGCAGGCGATGCATCAAGAATATCCGAAATTAAGATTCCCCCCATACCTGCAATAATTACAACTTCAGTGTTGTCGCTTTCAGCAAGGGTTTCAAGACCTGCTCCAAGGCGTGTTTCAATTTTCTTTTCCAATCCGTGAAGGCGGATGTTTGCTGCAGCCCGTGCAAGAGGTCCTTTTTTAATATCCGATGCAATTGCCCTTGGAGTTATGCCACTGTTTACCAGCGCAATGGGGATATATGCATGGTCTGTGCCGATGTCTGCAGTGCAGGAATTAGCCGGCACAAGTTCAGAAATTTTTTTAAGACGGGGGTTAAGGTTAAGATTGTTTTCGCTCATAAATATTCTCCGTTGATAAAATGTATCTTTAATATTATTATATATTTGAAGAAATTGTTTTGTCAACTAAAAAAAGGATTTTTAAGGTAAATGCAGAAAAATATCTTAGCAGGGAAATTTCAGTAAAAAGCAGGTGAAAAAATGACCATAAGAGAGAGAATTGAAGAAATAGAGGAGAAAACCCTCAGTCCTTATGCAGTTTTAAGCTCAAAAACTGCAGGCCGCACCCGTGCCGAAGAGCCCAGTGAAATTCGCACCGAGTTTCAGCGTGACAGGGACAGAATTATTCATTCCAAGGCATTCCGTCGCCTGAAGCATAAAACCCAGGTATTTTTATCACCGGAGGGCGACCATTACAGAACTCGACTTACTCACACTCTTGAGGTAGCACAGATTGCACGAACAGTTTCCCGTGCTTTGGGACTTAACGAAGATTTAACCGAGGCGATTGCTCTGGCACACGATTTGGGGCATACTCCCTTTGGCCACGCAGGTGAACGTACTATTGGCCATCTTTGCCCTGAAGGGTTTCGCCACAACGAGCAAAGCCTGAGAGTGGTTAACGTTTTGGAACGCAAAGGAGGCCTTAATCTCACTGCCGAGGTCCGTGACGGGATACTTTGCCATACGGGTGATAAAATGCCCCAGACTTTAGAGGGCAAGGTGATAAGGTTTGCTGATAAAATTGCATACATAAATCATGATATTGACGATGCTACCCGTGGCGGGGTTATGAGACAGGAGGATATTCCGAAGGAATTTGCCGAAATTTTGGGAAAAACACATTCTGAAAGAATTGATTCGATGATAAACGGTATAATTCGTGCAAGTGACGGAAAAGCTGATATCACAATGGATAGCGAAATATATGATGCTATGATGGGACTCAGGAAATATATGTTTGAAAATGTATATCTTAATGATTATGCAAAACACGAAGAGAAGAAGTCTTTCAATGTTATAAAATCGCTTTTCGAGCTGTTTATGGAACGACCCGAACTGATTTCCGAGAACGTGCGGGAAATAAGCTGCAGTGAGGATAATATGATTGTTGTCCGTGACCATATAGCAGGGATGACAGACAGATACGCACTGAGCCTTTTTGAGAAATATTTTATTCCTAAATCCTGGCGTGGTTGATATTTTATATAATAGGAAATTACGTATTTCCAATTATATAAAAACAAAATTTAATTGTCCGTGCGATATTTTCTGCCGTTGGCAGAAATGCACATGGACGAAAAAAGCTGTATCCTTTTCTGCTCGCCGTAGGCGAGCGTCAAAGGAGCTTTTTTAAAAATAATAAAGGAGACGGCAACTTTTTGTCGAATTAAAGAAATATACGAGGTGGTGAGAGTTTGAAACAGTCGGTAGACTTTCAGGATTTTATTGACGAGGTTGTGCAAAAAAATGATATTGTTGACCTTATTTCGCATTATGTGACCCTTAAACGCGTGGGCAATCGTTTTCAGGCTCTTTGTCCTTTGCACAATGATAAAAAGACACCGTCATTTTCGGTATCGCCGGACAAGCAGTTGTTTCATTGCTTTGGTTGCGGTGCCGGGGGAACTGTCATTAACTTTATAATGGCAAAAGAAAACCTTGATTTTATGGAAGCGGTAAAGCTTCTGGCAGAACGTGCAGGAGTTCCGGTTCCGGATTATCGCAGTGTAGCAGAGAGAAACCGTGCAGCACAGATACACGATAAGAAAAAGCGGATGTATGAAATGAATGCCGAGGCGGCAAGGTTCTTCTTTAACCAACTGATTGCCCCTGAGAACAAGCATGCGCTTGATTATCTCAAGGACAGAAAGCTTCTTAACTCCACAATAAAGAGTTTCGGTTTGGGATATGCTCCTGATTCATGGTCAATGCTGATTGATTTTATGAAAACCAAGGGCTATTCCGATGAAGAGCTTGTCGAGGTGGGTCTTGCTGTGAAACGTGACAACGGCACATATTTTGATAAGTTTCGTGACAGAGTGATGTTTCCTATAGTTGATTTGCGTGGGAATGTAATTGGCTTTGGCGGCAGAATTCTAAAGGATAAGGAAAATGCTCCAAAGTATCTCAATTCTCCCGAAACATTAATTTTCAAGAAAAAAGAAAACCTGTTTGCAATGAACAAGGCAAAAAACTCTAAGGCGGGTCAGATTTTGGCAATGGAGGGCTATATGGACGTTATATCCCTTCATCAAAATGGATTTGACAATGCGGTTGCATCTTTGGGTACTGCATTTACGCCCGAACAAGCAGAACTGATAAAGCGGTATGCCGATAAGGTTGTGCTGTGCTATGATGCCGACGAAGCCGGACAAAAGGCAACCGACCGTGCAGGTGAAATCCTCCGTGAAGCAGATGTAAAGACCAAGGTCTTAAAAATAACCGACGGCAAAGATCCGGATGAATATATCAAGGTTAAAGGGGCTGAGATGTTTCAGCTTTTGGTAGAAAATGCCGAAAGCTTTATCGAGTATAAAGTCCACGGAATCGAGAAAAAATTTAATCTTGAGGACCCTGTTGCAAAGATAGAGTTTGTTGAACAGCTTGCGAAGGTTATGGCAGGGATAAAAAATGATGTGGAGCGTGAGGTTTATATAAAAAGATGTGCACGCAGCATTGATATCTCGTCCGAAAGTATTCAGGCACAGGTAGAAGATTATTTGCGAAAAAAGAAAACAATTGACAGGAACCGAGAGATTCGTCAGGAAAAACGTGATTTTGAAACACGGACAGGCGGACGGTCAGACCTTGACAAGATGCGGCTTTACAATGCTGAAAAGCTCTTGCTTAACCTGATTTGTGAAAAGGAAATTTTTAAGGATATAAAAGACAAGCTGTGCCCCGAAGATTTTTCAGAGGGCTTGCACCAAAGATTGGCTAAAATAATATTTGACACTTTAAGCAATGGTGACAGGCTAAACCCCATAACCGTTATATCGCAGTTTGATGAAGGTGATTTAGGGGCGGTATCCGAAATCCTTTCGGATGATAAAAATGTTGACAACAAGGTCGAGGCGGTAAAAATGCCTCTCAGGATTGTTCTTGATTATAAAACAAAAAAGGCAGATGCGGCTACTGCCAAGTGTGGAGATGCTGCAAGACTGCAGGAGATAATGGACAGACTAAAAAAGGAAAAAAAGTAGAAAGGCGAAGAGAAGATGAGCAACAAAAATACCGAAAAGGCAGAAGAAACAAAGAAGATGGTTTCAAAAGAACTTCAAAAGCAGGCAGTTCAGGAGCTTATAGAGCTTGGGAAAAAGCAAGGCGAGCTTACAATGGGTGATATTTCTTCCAAGCTTGAAGCCGTTGAAATGGACCCCGACCAGATTGAAAGAATCTATGATTTTATCGAAAAACAAGGTATTGAAATCGTAGGTAATTTCGGCGATGAAATTCCGGAGTTGGAAGAACCTGACGATGATTTTGAAATCACTGAGGACGAACTTGCCGACTTGTCAGTTCCTGACAGTGTTAGTATTGATGACCCTGTTCGTATGTACCTTAAGGAAATCGGTAAGGTGCCGCTGCTTTCAGGTCAGGAAGAGGCCGACCTTGCACAGAAGATGTCAGAAGGTGACCTTGATGCAAAACACCGTCTTGCCGAGGCAAACCTTCGTCTTGTGGTAAGTATAGCAAAAAGATATGTCGGTCGCGGAATGTTGTTTCTTGACTTGATTCAGGAAGGAAACCTTGGTCTTATTAAGGCGGTTGAAAAGTTTGACTATACAAAGGGTTATAAATTCAGTACTTATGCTACCTGGTGGATAAGACAGGCTATTACCCGTGCTATTGCCGACCAGGCACGAACAATAAGAATTCCCGTTCATATGGTTGAAACAATAAATAAATTTATACGTGTAACCCGTCAGCTTGTGCAGGAATTGGGACGTGACCCGCTTCCTGAGGAAGTTGCTAAAGAACTTAATATGCCTATTGACAAGGTTGGCGAAATTATGAAAATTGCACAGGAGCCCGTATCGTTGGAAACTCCAATCGGTGAAGAAGAGGATAGTTCGCTGCAGGATTTCATTCAGGACAACGAAACTCCCGCACCTCAGGATGCGGCAACCTTCAGATTGCTTAAAGAACAGCTTGTTGATGTTCTCGGTACACTTACTCCCAGAGAGGAAAAGGTTCTTCGACTTCGCTTTGGTCTTGACAATGGCAGGGCAAGGACACTTGAAGAGGTTGGTAAGGAGTTTAATGTAACTCGTGAGAGAATTCGTCAGATTGAGGCAAAAGCTCTTCGCAAGTTAAGACATCCAAGCCGTAGCAAAAAACTTAAGGATTATCTTGAATAATTATTTAAATAAACACACAAGGGGGCGGAATTTCCGTCCTCTTAGTGTATTTACATGCTTTTTAAATTGTATATTAAAACACTTGAAAAATCGGAAAAACTATGATAAAATATAATATCAAAATAAGTCTGTCAAAATGTTGGCAGAATGGAGGTAATTTAATGCATATTTTGGTTACAGGCGGTGCAGGATATATCGGAAGCCACACTTGTGTTCAGCTCCTTAATGCAGGCTATGAGGTTACTGTTGTTGATAATCTTTCAAACAGCAGCGAAGAATCCTTAAAACGTGTTAAAAAAATTACAGGCAAGGACTTAAAATTTTATAAGATAGATATGGTGGATAAGGACGAATTTGAACTTGTTTTCAAAGAAAACAAGTTTGATGCAGTTATTCACTTTGCAGGACTTAAAGCTGTTGGTGAATCTGTGGCAATGCCGTTGGCGTATTATCACAACAACCTTTACAGCACAATTAATCTTTGCGAGCTTATGAGACTTTACGGGGTTAAAAAGCTGGTCTTCAGTTCTTCAGCAACCGTTTACGGAAAGCCCCATACTGTGCCGATTTGCGAGGATTTCCCGCTTTCATGTACAAATCCTTATGGAAGAACTAAACTTATGATAGAAGAAATTCTTCGTGACCTTGCTGTTGCGGACAGTGAATGGGATATTGCAATTCTTCGTTATTTCAATCCGGTTGGTGCTCACGAAAGCGGCCTTATCGGTGAAGACCCCCGTGGTATACCCAACAACCTTATGCCCTACATTTCACAGGTTGCAGTGGGCAAGCGTGATTATGTTCACGTATTCGGAAACGATTACGACACTCCCGACGGTACAGGTGTTCGTGATTATATCCACGTTATTGACCTTGCAGACGGTCACCTGTGTGCACTTAAAAAGATTGAAAACCATGTTGGTGTTGTTACATACAACCTGGGCACAGGCCACGGCTACAGCGTGCTTGATATGATAAAGGCATTTGGAAAGGCTTGCGGCAAGGAACTTGATTACAAAATCGAGGCAAGACGCCCCGGGGATATTGATGCTTGCTATGCAGACCCCCAGAAGGCTAAGGAAGAAATTGGTTTTGTGGCAAAAAAGAATTTAGAAGATATGTGTGCCGACACCTGGAGATGGCAACAGAATAACCCCAACGGATACAACGCTTAAACAGGACAGAAGAACCGCTCACCGCGGTGGAAGGAGTTTCAATGAACGAATACCAAAGCAACATACGCAATTTTTCAATTATTGCACATATTGACCACGGAAAGTCAACTCTGGCTGATCGTCTTCTTGAATTGACGGGAGCTCTCACCAATCGTGAAATGCAAGACCAGGTTCTTGATAATATGGAGCTTGAAAAGGAGAGAGGTATTACTATCAAAGCCCGGGCAGTACGTCTTTTATACTCTGCCAAGGATGGTCAGCAGTATGTTCTCAATCTGATTGACACTCCCGGACACGTTGACTTCAACTATGAGGTTTCACGCAGTCTTGCCGCTTGCGAGGGCGCAGTTTTAATAGTTGATGCCGCTCAGGGAATTGAAGCACAGACTTTAGGTAATACCTATCTTGCCCTTGAACACGACCTTGAACTTGTGCCTGTTATCAATAAAATTGACCTTCCATCCGCCCAACCGGATGTTGTAAAGCAAGAGATTGAGGATGTTATTGGCATAGAGGCTCAAAATGCTCCGTGCATTTCTGCAAAAAACGGTATAAATATTGATTCTGTTCTTGAAAGGATAGTTGAGGCTGTTCCTGCCCCAAAGGGCGACGAGAGCGCACCTCTTAAAGCACTGATATTTGACTCATATTATGACAGCTATAAGGGCGTAATTGCGTACGTTCGTGTTATGGATGGTAAGGTGAAAACGGGCGACCTTATTAAGATGATGGCAACCGGCAGTACCTTTGATGTTGTTGAGGTTGGATATCTTAATCCTATGGGTATGCTTTCTGCCAAGGAAATTAAGGCAGGTGAGGTTGGATATATTGCGGCAAGCATTAAAAATGTTCGCGATGTACGTGTGGGTGATACGGTAACAACTGTTGAAAAAAGTGCGTCTGAAGCTCTTCCCGGCTACAAGGACGTTCAGCCAATGGTATACTCGGGTGTGTATCCTGCCGACGGTGCAAGATACAACGACCTTCGTGATGCCCTTGAAAAACTTCAGCTTAACGATGCGGCACTTCAGTTTGATGCTGAAACATCGGTTGCGCTGGGCTTTGGTTTCCGATGCGGATTTTTGGGTCTTCTTCATATGGAAATCATTCAGGAGCGCCTAGAGCGCGAATATAATCTTGATTTGGTTACTACAGCACCTTCGGTTGAATATCAGGTATTTAAAACCGACGGAACTATGGTGACAATATCAAACCCCACAAATTTGCCTGAACCTCAGGAAATTGACCATATGACCGAGCCTATTGTTGCAGCAAACATAATGACTCCAAAAGAATTTGTCGGCAGTATAATGGAGCTTTGTCAGGAGCGCAGGGGCACGTACATTGATATGACCTATCTTGACCAGAATCGTGTAACCTTGCAGTATGAGCTTCCGCTTAATGAAATTATCTATGATTTCTTTGATGCACTTAAATCAAGAACAAGAGGCTATGCTTCGTTTGACTATGAAATGAAAAACTATCAGAAGTCTGAACTGGTGAAGCTGGATATTCTGCTTAATGGTGATATGGTTGATGCTTTGTCGTTTATTGTTCACAAAGACAGTGCGTATGCCCGCGGCAGACGTATTGCTGAAAAGCTTAAGGACTCAATTCCGCGTCAGCTTTTTGAAATTCCCATTCAGGCGGCAATCGGCAGCAAAATTATTGCGCGTGAAACCGTCCGTGCAATGCGCAAGGACGTTCTTGCAAAGTGTTATGGTGGTGACATTACCCGAAAAAAGAAACTGCTTGAAAAACAGAAGGAAGGTAAAAAACGCATGCGTCAGGTTGGCTCGGTTGAAGTCCCGCAGGAGGCGTTTATGTCGGTGTTAAAGTTGGATTAAAGATTGGAGAAAATTTAATGAAAACCTTAGGGCTCTATATTCATATTCCTTTTTGTAAATCAAAGTGCGGATACTGTGATTTCAATTCCTACGCAGGGAAAGAAGGATTGATAGAGCCCTATTTTGATGCATTGAATAACGAAATTGAATTGATGGCAAAAAAATATATGGGTGCAGTTGATACCATATATTTTGGAGGAGGAACACCAACTTCTGTTGATGCAAAATACATTTGCAGAACAATTTATACAATTAAAAATAATTTTGAACATTGTTCGAATATAGAAATTACTACAGAGTGTAATCCGGGGACAATTGATTTTAACGGATTGTGCAAATTGTATGACGGCGGGATAAATCGTTTGAGTATAGGCCTACAGTCGGCAGATAATGGTTGCTTAAAGGCGTTGGGCAGAATTCATACGGTTGAAGATTTTGATAAATGTTTTCATAATGCCCGCAGGGCAGGATTTAATAATATTTCCCTTGACCTGATGTATGGTCTGCCTGAACAGACAATGGATAATTGGACAGAAACTTTGAGAAGTGCAGTTCAGTTTAACCCCGAGCATATTTCGGCATACGCATTGAAGATTGAAGATGGTACGCCATTTGCCTCTAAAAAGCTGAATCTGCCTGACGATGATTTAGTTGCCGATATGTATCAGCAGGCGGTGCAGTATTTATGTGATAAAGGATATGGACGCTATGAAATTTCAAATTTTGCAAAAGTGGGATTTGAATCACGTCATAATTTGAAATATTGGAAGTACAATGATTTTATTGGCGTTGGTGCAGGAGCATTTTCCTGCGCTGATGGTGTCAGATTCTCAAATGTACTGGATATAGAAGAATATATTGAGAGTATAAAAGAGCAAAATAGTGCGGAGGTTTATCGTGAAGATATATCCGACTTTGACAAAATGAGCGAATTTGTGTTTTTGGGCCTGCGTCTTGAAAACGGAATATCAGAAAAAGAGTTTAAAGACAGATTTTATTTGAACATTGATGAAGTTTTTGGGGAACAAATAGACAAATACACAAAGACGGAATTTTTAATCAGACAAAACGGACAAATTTGCTTTTCGGATAAAGGCTTTTTTGTCAGCAATATAATACTTGCAGATTTTGTTTAAAATTTTACTTGCGGAATTAAAATCAGTGTGGTATACTCATTATGTAATTAAATATGCCTACATAGTTAAATGGATATAAGAACCACACACCGTTAACAAAATCAAAGATTTTGACGGCTGAGCGAACCTTGTTATTCGCTTTGCTCATAAAATACAAGCCCCTC
This sequence comes from Clostridia bacterium, assembly GCA_045645905.1. Classification (GTDB taxonomy): domain Bacteria; phylum Bacillota; class Clostridia; order Monoglobales; family Monoglobaceae; genus SIG440. The sequence continues at coordinate 585 of JAZRJT010000084.1, read as the reverse complement.
CTAAGCGGAAGATACAGCGTTCGCCTGATATTCAATTAAAGTTAATATTTATACATGTCCCAGTACCTCAGTAGGATAGAGGGTTCGCCTCCTAAGCGAAACGCCGTAGGTTCGATTCCTATCTGGGACGCCAAAAACCACCGAAAACATATTCGTTTTCGGTGGTTAATTTTTTTCTCTAAACTTTTATAATTATACAATTTAGTGTATATTTTGCCTACAAATAAATCTTGTTTTTTAGCTTTATAACGTGTTTTGCATACATTTGCCAACTAAACGGGTTAAACCTATATAAAATCAATCAACTCGTTTAGGTACAAATAGTCATATACAAAGCTTAATTGCATCTTGTCAACAACTTAGAACAGTTTGGGCGAACAGTTTGGGGACGGAACAGTTTGGGGACGTGCCTGTTTTTGCACATTTTGGAACAGTTTGGGGACGTGCCTGTTTTTGCACATTTTGAAGAAAGGTTATTCAATTATAATGTACAATTTTAGGCACGTCCCCATAATTCTCGCAGGTTCAAATCCAGTCCGATATGCAGGGGAATTGTAATTCATTTGTTACAAATTTTCTTTAATT
>JAZRJT010000083.1:0-14695 GCA_045645905.1 Clostridia bacterium | reverse complement strand
AATACTACTTGCAACAAATACTGCCATAGGGGCAAAACTTACAGGGGTCAAAGCCAGATACAAAGGCAGGACTAGCGTCGATTTTACCGGACAGAATGTTGTCTGCCGTGTCTGTCGCTTTTTTGTCGGCATCTGTCAGGGTTTTTTCAAGTAAGTCCTTATGTAAAAGGGCTTTCCCGCTGCACTGTATATAGTGTACGGCATCTTTGTTTGCGTATTCTGTGTCAATACCTTCTATTACGGCAGCATCATCCATAATTATTCCGTGGGCGGCAATTTTGTCGCTCATTTCCTTTTCCCACTTGTGTTCGTCAGGCGGAGAGCTGCAACCGATAATAGGGTCGTTCATCTGAAGATAAAACATTGCCGCAACTTGTGAATCCGGGATGTGCCGACGCAGAGCATTTGCATATATCAGGGGCTGAAAATGTATTCCTGCTTCTGCTAAAGCCATATCAAGCTTGCGTTCAGAGGATTTATAATCGGTTATTGCCAGATTACAGATGCCATCTATTTCAGCACTGTCAACACGGTCAATAAAGCCCTTAAGGCTAACCTTGCCAAGCTGTGTGTCAAGGTCGTATGACGGGTATGTTTTGCCATGACCAAAGCTGATTTCAAAACCTGTTGGACGGAATTTGCTCTGGGAATAGAATTTTATCATCTTCCAGGCGGTGGCAGTTGCAATATTTTTCAGTCTTAGCATCATATATCTGTAATAGTGTGAATCTGCATAAAGATTTTCATTGGTGTCTTTGCCCATCCTTTCAACAAGAGCGGATATTTCGCTGAAGCATTGGTCACGCTCAATAGTGCTGTAATCGGCATTCGACTCGGCTTTGGCTTTGAAATAATCACAAAGAACACTGTGAAGAATTTCACCTGTATCCGATGATTTAAGCCCTCCCATCATTCGTTCCTGTGCTATAAGTCCGTATTGCATAAAGAATGAAAATGCACAGGCATTGTATTTTTCCAGCTTGGATACGCTGAGAGTAAGAGGCAGACCATAAAGCTCCTTTGCGGTAACAAAGGTAAGGCTGTTGTTGTCAAATTTTGAAAGATACATCTGATGAAGATGTTCAAGGTGCGGCAAATAGACAGGATCATCCTTTAAAAAGTCATAAGCTGCCTTCATAACGGGTGACAGAAGCTGAACACTCCAGTCTTTTTCAAAAAGCTCTGCCGCCAGATGATTAAAGGCTGATTTGGGACTTTCTGTATAGGACAAAGCATCTGTATCGCAACTGCACTTTTCATCAAGCTGAGGGAATAATGAGCTTTTCAACGTAATCAGGACTTCAGACGGATTAAGACTTTTGCCGTCGCGGTCGCTGAGGGGAGAAAAGATATAAAGGTGTTCGCTTGCGGTAGTCAGGACAGAATAGATGAGAAATTGTTCGTCCTTCTGTTGTGTATAGGTGTCAGGAGCCAGGGTAAGACCCGACTGCTCCAGAGTCAGACGCTCGGCATCGGAAATAAGCCCCTCGGACTTATAATCCCTGGGAAAAATTCCATCAATGGCACCAAGAACAATTACAACACGGCTGCCTGTACTGCGGAACATATCAACAGGACTGATGACAACCTTATCCTGAGTAGGTGGAACCATACCCACGCTCAGTTCGCCACAGGCGGATGAAAACAAACGGTAAAATTCTTCAAAGGTTGAAAATTCATCCTGCATATAATCCCTTATTTGATTGGTTACCGAAACAAAACAGTTCCACACCAGACGCAGTTGTTCAGCAGATTCGGTGTCGGATATAAGCCGGAAATCGGTTATTTTTTTGTTAACAGCAGCGTGAATTTCTGTATCATTCAGCCATTCAAACAAATTGGCGCAGATATCCCTGACGGTTTTTCTGCCGCTGAACCTTGATGCCAGTGTCAGGACGGGGTCAACAAGACGTGATTTGACCGAGTTGATACATTTCATATCAAACTTACTGGGGTCGGGGTTGTAGACCCATTCACTTAGGCTGTTCCATTGACCGTGGGTTATGTCTGCGGCAAGAATATAATTCTCAAAGATATCGATTTCATCGACGGCAACCGCAAAAAAACCTGACCTTGCAAGGCGCATCACACGTTCGTAAGAAAAACCGTAGGCAAGTATTTCCAGAACGGCGATAATCATCCGCATAAAGGGGCTTTCGGCAAGAGATATTTTTCGGTCAAGAAAATAGTTTATACCATACTCTTCAAATATTTCGGGGATAAGAAACTCATAATTTTCTATATTTCCTGTAAGAATAAGAAAATCATTAAAGCTATAGCCGTATTCTCTTAAAAGTCTGCGGATAAGAGCGGCACATTGGGTAACCTCTGCCCAGAAATTATCGGGGCGCACCAGGTGAATGTGTTCCGGCTTGCCGGGATAACTTGCGGGCGAGTATAAAAAGAAATTGTCTTTAAGATGCTTAAGGTCATCATAAGCCGTGTTTTCGGGGTTGTCTTTTAAGATTATGGGAGCAGATACGGAAATTTTGTTATTTTGAGCAATAGTCATCAGCTGATGATATGTGTTAATCTGTGCTGAGAAAACATCCGTGCAATTGCGGGTAGCGTTTAGAGAGAGCGCAATGCACAGGTCGGATTTTTGCATGAGCTGAGACAAAACCGCATATTCTGTGGGAGTAAAACTTCTGAAAAAGTTGATATAAATACTTCCGCTCAGGAAGTCTGCTTTTGCAATTTTAGGGATAATAAGGGAGAGGTTATCTTCTGAATTCGAATGATCACGATCTACAAGTGCGTTGAAGGTTTCGTAAATTACGGCAAGGTCGCGAAGCTTCATACCAAGTCGCTCATCATCTGTTTTGCCGGCGGCAGCTGTCAATGCTGATGGCGTAATTCCGTAACGCTTGAATTCTGAGATAGCAGATTGTATAAGCCCGCAAAAGCCATGCTGGTTAATGTTACGTTTGAAGAACATGAGTTTTTTCTCGGCAAGCTGTAAGGCGCGACGGGTCATAATATGCTTGCCCGCTTTGTCGATATAACGTGTACGCAATGGTCCCATTTTTGAAAAAATAAGATTGCAAAGCCTTGAAAAAGTCAGAACCTGAATTTTATCTTGTGCAGAAAGCCCAAGGGTGTCAATAAGCTCGGCCTCGGCATACATTGAGTATTGTTCGGGTACAAGAATAAAAACAGATTTGCCGGCTGCGGCATCTTCTGTTGCGCGTTTATATATTTCATTCAGCTTTTGGGTTTCGTCGGTAGAGCAGATGAAATTAAGCATAGCAAAGCTCCTTGGGGAATAGAATTATTTCAGTACATTAAGCAACTCAATTATATCGTCACCTATAAAATCGGGTTCTTCTTGCTGAAGAATTTCTTTTGAAAAAGATGTTGTCACACCAAAGCAAAAGGCACCGGATGCCATTGCCGCGCGGATGCCGTTTAGTGCATCCTCTACGATAATACATTCCTCGGGGTCGGCATCAAGCTCGTCCATTGCGGTGAAATAAATTTCGGGTGACGGTTTTTTATCTGTTACATCGCTGCCTGTAATTATAACATCAAAAAGCTTGGGGTCAATGTTTGCTGCTTTGAGAGAAACAGCCAGCTTTTCTGACGCAGAGCTTGATGCAATACACAGATGCAAGCCTGAATTTTTAAGGTCGGAAATTACTTTATGGACAGAAGGGAAAACTGTTAAATCATCAAAAACGAACTTGTTAAAGAGTTCATACATCCGATCAATTGCACGTGGAATCATATTATCCTTTTTGTTTTTCTTGCAAATTTCGGTAATAAACTTATCTTCACCTGCACCGAGAAACGGCTTAAAGTCCTCAGAAGTGGCAGATATACCAACTTCGGAAAGTGCTTGCAATGCTGCTTTCACGGTGACAGGCTCGGAATTTATAAGAACTCCGTCCATATCAAATATTACAAATTTTATGTAGTTTTTGTCAAAATCAAACTGGGGCATTTACCTTTGCTCCTTTTTATGGTATAATATAAATTAAGTATAACATATTTGATGAAAAAAGACAATATTTTAAGAGAGGTTTTTATATAATGCGTATATACCACAATTCTCGCCTGGTCGAATACCGAAACCCTTTCGGCGCGGCGCCAACTGAAAGTGAAGTTTGTCTGTCGGTGAAGGTAGATGAAAAGCCCGAAAAGATGTGGCTTCGCCTGTGGCAGGATTCTGAAATCCTTGTGCCGATGGACTTTATCTGCAAATCAGAGGATGAATATATATATTCTGCAAAAGTGACAATGCCGCAGGAGGCTTGTCTTTTGTGGTATAATTTCATTGCCGAAAGAGATGGAGCAAGTCATTGGTGCTGCAAAGGCAGACAAGGTATGGGTGAAACGTTAGATTACTGCAATGGTAAGTCCTGGCAGATAACGGTTTATGATAAAGACTTCAGGACTCCTGATTGGTTTAAAAACTCGGTTATGTATCAGATTTTTCCTGATCGTTTTTATAAAAAAGGACAGATTTGTGAAATACCTGGAAGGAAAAGTGAATATATTATACACAAGGACTGGTACGAGCCTGTATTTTCAAACATGCATCCTTTTGAGGATGGCCCTGCCTGCAACGACTTTTTTGGGGGGAATATACAGGGTATTATTGAAAAACTCCCCTATCTTAAAAAACTGGGGATAGGAGTAATTTACCTTAACCCGATTTTTGAAGCCTTTTCAAATCATCGTTATGATACGGGTGATTACAGCAAAATTGACCCGGCACTCGGCACAACCGAAGATTTCAAGGAGCTTTGTCAAAAAGCAGAAGAAATGGGTATAAGGATTATCCTTGACGGTGTATTCAGCCATACGGGCAGCGACAGTATATATTTTAATAAGTACGGCACATATGGCGAAGGCAGCGGTGCATACCGTGATTTGAGTTCCAGATACCGCAGTTGGTTTCAATGGTGTGACGGGGGATATATGAGTTGGTGGGGTTGCTCTAACCTTCCAAATGTATGTGAGATGGAGCCGACATATATTGACTATATCCTCGCGGGGGATGATGCTATAATAAAAAAATGGTTAAGGTGCGGCGCGTTTGGCTGGCGCCTTGATGTGGCTGATGAACTGCCGGATGAATTTATAAAAATTTTGCGTAAAGAGGTAAAGCGTGAAAATCCCGATGCTGTTATTATAGGCGAAGTATGGGAGGATGCATCCAATAAGGAAAGCTATGGTGTGCGTCGAGAATATTTGTTAGGTGCCGAGCTTGACAGCGTTATGAATTATCCCTTTAAGGATAATATCATTGCCTTTCTTACAGAAGGTATAAGCGCAGAGGAATTTTCTGACAGATTAATGACCATTGCCGAGCATTATCCGGCAGAAAGCTTGTATTCTGCAATGAATTTACTAGGAACTCACGACACAGTCCGCATAAAAAATGTATTGTCAGAGCAGTATATTGACCCCAATATGTCACGGGATGAAAAGGCAGCCTTCAGGCTTGAGGCAAATTGCGAAACCCTTGCCATAAAGCGCTTGCGCCTGGCGGCATTTATGCAGATGACCTTTGTGGGTGTTCCGTGCATATACTACGGTGATGAAATTGGTATGCAGGGGCTAGCTGACCCATTTAACCGTATGCCATACACCTGGCGATGCGTGGATAACGAACTGTTTGATTACTACAAGAGCCTGACAACGATGCGAAACTCTGCAGACTGCCTGCGGACAGGCAGCTTTAAGACGGTTTATGCCAGTGATGGTGTGTTTGCATATATAAGAAAAATTTTGGGCAACAAGGATATATTTGGCAATTCGGCAAAAGCCGGAAGTATGTTGTGCATTGTAAACAGAAATCCTCGTGCCGAGGAAATCTTTGTTGAGCTTCCGGATGTGATGCGTCTTGAAGGTCAACTGACGGGAGAAATTTTATCTTGTGAAGAAGGAAAGACGGGCATTGTGATTGAAGGCTTTGGAGCAGAAATTTATGTTTGTAGGTAATATTAACCAAAAAAATTCTCATATTTTTGAAATTTTGTGAAAATGTAAAATTTACTTATGGACAAACGCCGTAAATAGTGATAAAATTGAATTGGTAAGAATGCACAAAAAGTAAAATTTACATAAAGGAAAATTGATGAAAAATAACAAACAAATTACATTGGAGGAAAACAGACAAATGACACAATTAAAAAAGGAACCAACGGAACTCTCGTATGATTTGATGTTTCTTTTCAATCGTGGGGAAAATTATCAGAGCTATAATATCCTTGGGGCCCATGTTGTTTCAGGCGGCAAAGCAGCCGGGTGCTGTTTTTCAGTCTGGGCACCCAATGCAAAATCTGTTTCGGTGGTTTGTGACCGAAACGGATGGGACAGAACAAAAAATCCTATGGAAAAATATTCTGAAACAGGCATTTGGAGATGTTTTGTATACGATGTTGGTTATGGGGAAAACTATAAATTCAGTATTGAAACTTTAAACGGAGACATTATACTTAAAGCAGACCCCTTTGCCTTTTGGAGTCAGGTTCGCCCTGAAACTGCATCGCGTACGGCGGATATGAACTATGCCTGGGGCGACGGCAAATGGATGAAAAAGCGTGGAAAAACACCTCCTTATGACTGCCCGATGAATATTTACGAGCTTCATTTCGGCTCATGGCGGCGTGGTGAAGATGGTGAAATGCTGACATATTCCCAAATGGCAGAAAAGCTTATCCCTTATGTCAAGGAGATGGGCTATACCCATATTGAGATTATGCCTATTTGCGAATATCCCTTTGACGGTTCATGGGGATATCAGGTTACGGGCTATTACAGTGCAAACAGCCGTTATGGCAGCCCAACTGAGCTTAAGGAATTTATTGACAAATGCCACAGGGCAGAAATCGGTGTTATTATGGATTGGGTGCCTGCCCACTTTCCTCGTGACGAGCATGGGCTGAGAAAGTTTGACGGCACACCGCTTTTTGAGCATCCGGATATAAGGCTTGGGGAGCATAAGGAATGGGGTACTCTGGTGTTTAACTGGGGAAAAACCGAAATACACTCCTTTCTTATATCAAATGCGATTTTCTGGCTTGAGGAATATCATATTGATGGTCTGCGTGTTGATGCGGTTTCAAGTATGCTGTATCTTGATTACAACCGCAGAGACGGCGAGTGGGTTGCCAATAAATACGGTGGTCACGAGAATTTAGAGGCAATTGAATTTTTGCAGAAATTAAACAAGATTGTTTTTGAAAGATGCCCCAATGTACTTATGATTGCTGAGGAATCAACTGCATGGGGAGGCGTTACAAAACCTGTACACGATGGCGGTCTTGGTTTTAACTTTAAGTGGAATATGGGCTGGATGAATGATATACTCAGGTTTATGGCGATGGACCCGTATTTCCGTGGCTCAAACCATAATATGCTGACATTTTCAATGATGTATGCCTATTCTGAGAATTATATACTGCCACTGTCGCACGACGAGGTGGTTCACGGCAAAAAATCGCTGCTTGATAAAATGTATGGCAGTTATGAGCAGAAGTTTGCAAGTCTTAAGCTGCTGTATGCATATATGTATGCACATCCGGGCAAAAAACTTCTGTTTATGGGCGGTGAGTTCGGTCAGTTTATTGAATGGCGGTTTGCAGAAGGGCTTGACTGGCAGCTCCTTGATTATGAAAGTCATATCGGAATTAAAGAATTTGCCAAGGATTTGAATGGATTTTACAAATCCAACCGGTCAATGTACGAAAATGATTATGACTGGAAGGGCTTTAACTGGCTGACTGCTGACGACAGCGAACATTCGGTTGTTGCATTTATGCGGCAGAGCAGAAGCGGTCGTGATAAAACAATAGTGGTCGCCAACTTTGCAGCACAGGAGCATAAAGACTACGAGGTAAAGGTTCCGGGCGCAGGCAGTTATGAGGTTGTTTTTTCAACCAACGATAAAAAGTATGGGGGAAAGGGCGACAGGAATAGAAAAATAAAGGCAACAAAAACAAGGGGTGAGTACTTAATTAAAATTGATATAGCAGAACTTTCGGCAATATATATCAAGAAAACAAAATCCTGATAGGGTTTGAATGAATAAATAAACGGAGGTCTTTTTATGAAAGCAAAAGAATGTGTTGCAATGATTCTTGCGGGCGGACAGGGAAGCCGACTTGGTATTCTCACCAAGAATATTGCAAAACCGGCAGTGCCCTTTGGAGGAAAGTACAGAATTATTGACTTCCCATTAAGCAACTGTGCCCACTCGGGCATTACAGCGGTTGGGGTTTTGACTCAGTATCAGCCGTTGGAGCTTAATACTTATATAGGAAACGGACGGCCATGGGACCTTGACAGAAATGACGGTGGCGTTTATGTTTTGCCCCCATATGTTTCCGCAGAGAAGGGTGAATGGTATAAAGGTACAGCTAATGCCATTTATCAGAACATAGGCTTTATAAGCGGGTTTGACCCGGAATATGTGGTGATTCTCTCGGGTGACCATATTTATAAAATGGATTATTCCAAAATGGTAAAGGCTCATAAGGCGGCAGGTGCTGCGGCTACCATTGCGGTAATTGAGGTTCCATGGGATGAAGCATCACGCTTTGGCATTATGAATACCGATGAGGATATGAATATTGTGGAATTTGAAGAAAAACCCAAAAACCCAAAGAGTAATCTTGCATCAATGGGTGTATATGTGTTCACTTGGGATATACTTAAAAAATATCTGATTGCCGATGAAAACGACCCAAAATCAGACAACGATTTCGGTAAAAATATCATCCCCAAAATGCTTGACGACGGAAACAAAATGTTGGCATATCGCTTTGATGGCTATTGGAAGGATGTTGGCACAATTCAAAGTCTTTGGGAAGCGAATATGAACCTGCTTTCCGATGACCCCGGATATGAGATTGATGATGTAAACTGGAAGATTTTCAGCCGTAATCCTGCAAATCCGCCTCATTATCTTGCTCCAGGCTCACGGGTAAAGAATTGTTATATTACAGAAGGCTGTGAAATTTACGGCGATGTTGAAAATTCGGTTATATTCCAGGGCGTAACTGTAGAAGAAGGAGCGGTCATTCGCGACTCGGTTGTGTTCCCTTGCACTCATATAGGTAAAAATGCCGTTGTGACCAAGGCGATGATAGGCACAAATGCGTATATTTCAGATGATGCGGTAATAGGTTCGCAAGATGAGAATGCGGTTGATGATTTTCACAACACAAAAATCTGCTCGGATGATATAACCCTGATAGGTCCTGACATTACAATTGACAAGGGCATAAAGGTTGCGGCTTGTTCTATGGTGACACGAAACATCAGGAACAAAACCAAAAACACAAAATCTGCGAAAGGAACGGCTACAGCCTGAAGGTGAAGAATTATGGAGAATAACAATACATTAGGCTTGATTTTTTCAGAGAATTCCGAGGTTAACTTAGGCGAGCTGCTGAGCGTACGTTCTCTTGCGGCAGTTCCGGTGGGCGGAAGATACAGAATTATCGACTTTATGCTGTCGAATATGGTGAATTCGGGTATTGTAAATGTCGGTCTTGCCACGGGCTACAAAAACCAGTCATTGGTTGACCACGTAGGCAGCGGCAGAGCATGGGATTTGTCACGAAAGGAAACAGGTCTTTTCATCCTACCGCCTCCTGAAAATCAGGAAACGGGCGGCAGAATTATGGGCGGCATTGACTATTTAAGCGGTGCAATGAGATACCTGAGAAGAAGCCGTCAGGAATATGTTATGCTTTCTGACTGCAATACAATATGCAATATTGACCTTGAAAAGGTAATGGAGTTTCATTTCCAAAAGGATGCCGATATAACAGTTGTTTACACAATGGCACCAAATCTCAGCGAGAAAGAGCTTGAAAAGCATATTCTGTTTGACATAAATGAAGACAGCAGAGTGACAGATATCCAGATTTATCCAAAACGTCAGAAGTCAGATTGTTCATATATGCATATGTTCTTTATTAAAAAGAGCCTTCTTATCGAAATGATTGAAGATTGTATGGCACATGACGAACATTTGATTTCAAAAAATATTCTGCTGGCAAATGTAGACAAATGCAAAATTTTTGCATACCGTTTCGACGGATACAAAAATAAAATTGACAGTATTGACTCTCTTTATCGCTTTAATCTTGAGCTTCTCAGGCCCGATGTTCGTGCCGAGTTGTTTGGCAAAGGTGACGGGATGAGCATTTACACTAAAGTTAAAGATAGCGTTCCTACAAAATACGGCAAGGATGCTGATGTGAAGAATTCAGTAGTTGCAGACGGCTGTGTGATTGAGGGGACTGTTGAAAACTGTATCATATTCCGTGGTGTAAAAATTGGCAAAGGCTCGGTCGTTAAAAACTCAATTATTATGCAAAAATCACAGATAATGGACAACTGTGCAGTCGAAAATGCAATTTTCGATAAGGAAGTTATTTTATGTAGCGGCAAAAAGCTAATGGGTCAAAGCACCTATCCGCTGGTTATTGGCAAACACACAGTTGTTTGATGTATAATTTGACAGAAAGGAGAGGATATTTTGAACATACTAATGCTATCCTCTGAGGTTGCACCTTTTGCAAAGTCAGGCGGTTTGGGTGATGTTTTAGGGGCACTTCCGCAAAACCTGGCGGCGCAAGGCAATGACGTAAGAGTAATGCTGCCTAAATACGGGCTTATTGCGGATGAGTTTATTTCTGCAATGAACTTTGAACTATACACCTATGTGCCTGTGGGCTGGCGCAATAAGTACTGCGGTGTTTTTTCAATTAAAAAGGCAGGAGTAACCTATTATTTTATAGACAATGAATATTATTTTGGCGAAAGGTGTCTTTATAAATGGGACGATTTGGAAAGATTCAGCTTTTTTGACAAGGCGGCTCTTGAAGTTCTGACCAAAATAGACTTTAAGCCTGACATAATACATTGTAACGATTGGCAGACGGGAGCGGTTCCTGTAGTGCTGGAGGCTTATTACAAGCAGAATGATTTTTATAAAGATATAAAAACGGTCTACACAATACACAATCTCAAATACCAGGGTATTTATTCGATTGATGCGGTTAAGGATTTTCTGTCTCTCGGTGATGAATATTTCACCGATGACAAGCTTGAATTCCACGGCTGTGCAAATCTGATGAAGGCTGGAATTGTGTATTCAAATGTGGTTACAACAGTAAGTCCCACTTATGCGCAGGAGATTAAAACTCACATCGGCGGCGAACGCCTTGATGGTTTGCTTTCGGCACGCGGTAATTCGCTTTACGGGATTTTAAATGGTATTGATTATAAGGAGTATAATCCCAAGACGGATAAAAACATTATATGCAATTACGGCATCAGGGATGTTCTCGAGGGCAAAAAGAAAAACAAAATGGCACTTCAAGAGCAGCTTGGACTTCCTGTCGATGGTGAAAAGGTGATGATTGGTTTGGTTTCAAGGCTTGTTGACCAGAAGGGCCTTGACATCATTGCCGAAGCTATGGGCGAGCTTATGAATCTTGATATGCAGTTTGTTATACTGGGTACCGGCGAAGAGAAATACGAGGAAATGTTCCGTCACTATGCATGGAGCAATCCCGATAAGGTATCGGCAAACATTATGTTCAGCAATGAATTGGCACACCGCATATATGCGGCATCAGACTTGTTTTTGATGCCATCATTGTTTGAGCCCTGTGGGCTTGGTCAGCTTATTGCACTCAGCTACGGAACAATCCCTGTAGTACGTGAAACCGGTGGGCTCAAGGATACCATTAAGTCTTATAATGAATTTGCGGGTGAGGGCAACGGCTTCAGCTTTTATGCCCCTGATGCACACGATATGACATATACCATAAAGCGTGCTATCAGCTTTTTTGCGGATAAAGCTGTATGGAAAAAACTGTGTCAGAAGGCGATGAAAGAAGACTTCTCGTGGACAGAGTCTGCAAAGGAATATTTAAAGATTTACAGCAATCTTACACAGGAATGTAGAAATATTTAAACAGCAAGAAATTTGGAGGAAAAAACATAAAAATGGCAAATATGAAAAAGACAGAAGCAAAGGCGCTTAAAGAAAAAATAAAAAGCACCATTTCAGGTAAGTTACGCAGATATTACGGCAAATCGGTAGAAACTGCAACGCCTGACCAGATATATAAGGCATGTGCCTTTACTGTCCGTGACGAAATTATGGAGGAATGGGCAAAATCAAGAGAAATCCTTGAAAATGGTCACAAAAAGGAGCTTTATTATCTATCATTTGAATTCCTTATGGGCAGAGCGTTGGGCAATAATATGATGAATATTATGCAGACGGACATCTATCGCGAGGCACTTGAGGAGATGGGGATTGATCTCTCGGAAGTTGAGGATGTAGAAAATGATGCAGGCCTTGGCAACGGCGGTCTTGGCAGACTTGCAGCCTGCTTTTTAGACTCTCTCTCGACGTTGGAGCTTCCCGCGTTTGGTTGCGGTATCCGTTATGAATACGGACTTTTTAAACAAAAAATAGTTGATGGATATCAGATTGAAATGCCCGACCCCTGGCTTGAGGACGGCAATGTATGGGAGATTGAACGTCCCGAGGACAGCGTTGAAGTTCATTACAACGGTCATATTGAGGAATATTTCGAGGATGGAAGAATGAAATTTCGTCACATAGGCTATAACACCGTTATTGCCGAGCCTTACGATATGCCGATTTCGGGATACAATTCAAAGCTGGTAAACACGTTAAGACTGTGGAAGGCTCGTTCGCCACAAATTATAAATATGAACGAGTTTAACCGTGGAGATTATGCAATGGCGGTTAAGGATAAGGAGCTTGCCGAGGTTGTTTCACAGATTCTTTATCCCGAAGATAATCATTATGAGGGTAAGCTTCTCAGACTTAAACAGCAGTATTTCTTTGTATCGGCGACAATTCAGTGGATTTTGTCCAAGCAAAAACGTCGTGGCCACAGCCTTTATGACCTGCCCAAGTACGTGCAGATTCATATCAACGACACACATCCTACAATAGCTATCCCCGAGCTTATGCGTATTCTTATGGACGAAGAAGGCTTCGGTTGGGATGAGGCATGGGATATCACACAAAGACTTTTTGCTTATACCAACCACACAATTATGACCGAGGCTCTTGAAAAATGGCCTATGTCAATGGTTGAAAGCCTGCTACCTCGTGTTGCGATGATTATTAAGGAAATTGACCGCAGACAGCGTGAAAATCTCCACTCAAGATTTGGCAACGATATCGGCAAGATTGAATATATGGCGGTTATCTCAGGCGGAAATGTTAATATGGCAAATCTTTGCCTTACCGCATGCCACAGCATAAACGGAGTTGCGGCACTTCATACAGATATTTTAAAGAATGAAACCTTCAGGGATTATCACATACTCTCTCCCGAAAAGTTCAAAAATGTTACCAATGGCGTAACGCCAAGACGTTGGTTGCTTAAGGCAAACCCCCGTCTTGCGGGCTTGATTTGCGATGCAATCGGTGACAGTTGGATTAAGAATGCCGAAAACCTTGAAAACCTTGAAAAATTTGCAGATGACAGTGCCTTCCGTGAAAAGTTTGCCGAAATCAAACAAGAAAATAAGCTGAAGCTGGCAGACTATATCAAGGAGCACAACGGAATTGCGGTTGACCCCAATTCGCTCTTTGATGTACAGATAAAAAGACTTCACGAATATAAGCGTCAGCTTATGAAGGCGATGCATATCATTTATCGTTATAAAATGATAACCGAAAATCCCTCACAGGCAAGCATGCTGCCCGAAACCTTTATATTCGGCGCAAAGGCGGCTCCGGGTTATCACACGGCAAAGCTGATTATCAAATTGATTAACAACATTGCAAATGTAGTAAACAACGACCCCAGAACACGCGATATACTCAAGGTTGTGTTTATCGAAAATTACAGCGTTTCAATTGCTGAAAAGATTGTTGCTGCGGCTAACCTCAGCGAACAGATTTCAACTGCCAGCAAGGAGGCATCGGGCACAGGTAATATGAAGCTGATGCTCAACGGTGCCCTGACAATAGGAACATTAGACGGTGCCAATGTTGAAATTGCCGAGCGTGTAGGCCTTGATAATATTTATATTTTCGGACTTACATCACAGGAGGTTTTAAATATCTATGCATCAGGTCATTCGGGCAGCCCTGAGGTGTATTCGCAGAATATGGTAATAAAGGGCATTGTTGACAGTTTTATTGACGGAACATTTACTCCCGATAACCAGAACTTATTCCAGGAACTCTATCACGGTTTGGTGTTTGGTCACGGCTTTGCCGACCCCTATCTGCTCCTTCGTGACTTTGAATCATATCTTGATGCAGGTCACCGTATGGCAAAAGACTTCCAGACACCTGATGTGTGGAACAAAAAGGCGATTATCAATGTTTCAAAGGCGGGATATTTCTCAAGTGACAGGTCGATTATGGACTACAATAACAACATCTGGGGACTTGAAAAAATTTAATCTAAAAATCAAACGACGGGATTTTTTCCCGTCGTTTTGTGTTATAAAAGCTACTCTTCCATTGATTTATCCTTAAAATCTAAACTGTTTTTTAGCATACGTTCATAAATAAAAAGTGCGGCAACCGAAGCTGCCGCACGAAAAACGCAGGCTTCAGTTCATTGTCACACAAACTTAATTAAAATGGGATTCACACACTTTAACCACATTGAGCCTGCATTTTAGACTCAAAGACACAATGGGGACGAGCTATAATGGT
>JAZRJT010000082.1:0-30313 GCA_045645905.1 Clostridia bacterium | reverse complement strand
AAAACGGGATATGTCCAAGTACGGCTCTGTTGTATTCTGTGGCTACGGCGAACCGCTGATGCGTTTTGATGATTGTATGGAGGTTGCAAGATGGCTTAAAAAAACCTATCCCCTCCTTCCCATACGCATCAACACCAACGGCCAGGCAAATATGATAGAAAAACGTGACGTTACCCCTGAATTTGAAGGTATTATCGACTCTGTTTCAATCAGCCTTAATGCTGCAAACGCAAAACGATACGACGAAATCTGCAAAAGTTACTTTGGCGAAGCGGCATTTGACGGTCTGCAGGAATTTGCACGACTAGCAAAACAATACGTCCCCAAGGTTACTTTATCTATCGTTGACCACGATATAACAACCGAAGAAATCGAAACCTGCCGCAGCATTGCAGAAAAATGCGGTGTTGATTTCAGGGTTCGTGCATATATCGAATAATATAATGAATTATACAACAAAGGTGGTGACTGCCGTGAGCGATATATCATTTGTAATAAAGCCTGTAACGATGGATTCAAAACCCATTCTTGATACTTATTTCAAGAAAGACCATTTTTTGAATTCAGAGTTTACATTTACAAATCTTTTTATGTGGCAAAAATCTTATAATATACGTTATGCCGAAATTGACGGCACCTTGTGCATATTCTCTCAATACGGAAGTGAGCCAGAATGTGTTAATTTGACAAGTCTGCACAATACCGCAACAACCGTTATCACCGAGGTTTTGAAATATTTTGAAGGAATCGGTCAGCAACCCTTTATCCGTATTTTCGGCAGAGAACAGAAAAATCTTATTAAAGATGCATTCCCTGATATGTTTAGGTTTGAAAAGGACATAGATTCATTTGACTATGTTTACAGCGTTGAGGACTTAATCAATCTCCCCGGCGGAAAATACCACGCAAAACGCAACCATATCAACAAATTTAAGTCACTGTATAACTACCAATATCATACAATGACACCAGATTTCCGCGAGGATTGCCGCGAAATGTTTGCCCGCTGGGGCGACAGCAAAAAAGATAGTATTTCAAACATTGACGAGCAATTGCAGGCTGTTAACCGTCTTATTGACAACTGGGAAAATCTTGATATTGCAGGTGGTTGCCTGACTGTTGATGATAAAATGGTGGCGTTTTCATTTGGTGAAGTGCTTTGCTATCCCGAATCAATTGTGGTAATACATCTTGAGCACGCCGATACCGATTATCAGGGGAGCTTTCCTATGATAAATCAACAGTTTCTTGAGCACCAATGGTCAGATTTTAAGTTAGTTAACCGTGAAGAGGATATGGGTCTTGAGGGTCTTAGGAAGGCTAAAAAATCCTATTACCCCATATTTATGACCGAAAAATATATCGCAACATTGAAATAAGCAAATAAAATTAAATATCATAATCCGGACAACTTGTGAATACAGTATAATGAATACTATATTCGCAAGGAGCGTGACAAAATGCATTTTGATACAACTTCCATTCTGGCATATTCTGCAGGACTTGTGCTGTTGGTTATTTTTTGCCGGATATTTATAAAACCAATCAAATGGGTGCTTAAGCTGTTCATTAACGGAGTTTTAGGTGGTCTTATTCTTGCGGCTGTCAACTTTGTTGGTGGGTTTGCCGGAATTACAGTAATTATCAATCCTCTGTCAGCACTTCTTTCGGGACTTCTTGGCGTTCCGGGGATTATCCTAGTTGTTATTCTTCAATACATTTATTAAAAATTAAGGTGCTGTTTAAACAGCACCTTAATTTTTATTTCATAATTTTTTCAAGTTGATTTATCGAATTTTCCAAATCGGTCATTGAGTCACCAAAAGCTTTCCAGTCACCATCGGCATTAGCCTTCTTGGCACGCTTGAATTCTTCCACAACTTTTTTGGCAATACTGTCATAATCAGCAGACTCCGGCTGTTCTTCCTGCATTGGCTGTTCCTGATTAACTATAGGTGATTCAACCTTATCAGGGGCCTTTTCGCCAAACAGTGCATACAAAGCTTCTTCAAGGCTGCTCTTCATAACGATTTTTTCGTCATAAGCAACCACAACCTGCTTAAGCTCAGGAAGAGTTGACTGATTGCTTGATGCAATATAGATTGGTTCAACGTATAAAATTGAATCCTCTATAGGCACAACAATCATATTCCCGCGGATAACCTTTGAACCGCCCTGACTCCACAGATTAAGTTCCTTTGAGATGTTCATATCCGAATTAATGCGGTTTTCAATCTGCAAAGGACCATACACATTCATATCCTTGGGGAATTTATAAACCTGCAGTCTTCCGTAACTATCCCACTCATTGCAAACCGCAAGCCAAGCTACCATATTATCCTTATTGGAAGAGTGTATGGTACGGTTAAGAGAAGTTCTTCATCCTTTCTGCCTTCAAGACGCATCATATTATAATATGCCGCAATCTCCTTTGGCTCGGCAGCGTTTCCGTATCTTTCTTTTGCAACCACCCAGGTATCATTTTTATTATAGAATGTGGTGGGGTTTGAAAGATGATACTTGCCGTAAACATCGGATTGTACCTTAAACATATATTCAGGATATTTTATATGTTCTTTTATTCCATCGGGAATTTCTTTATCAGAAAACAACTGCGGATAAATCGCCCGGTAATTTCTTACTACGGGGTCATCCTCGTCTGCAACATAAAATGTCACATCACCATTATATGCATCAACCACCGCTTTAACGGAATTGCGTATATAGTTAAATTCTCCGCCATAGCTTTGAGAATATGGATAATACTGGGTTGTGGTATACGCATCAATTACCCATTTTAAAGAACCGTCATCGTCAATAACCATATATGGGTCGGTATCATATTTAAAAAATGGAGCAACTGTTTTTACTCTGTTTATAATATTGCGGTTAAATAAAATTCTGCTGTCACTTGAAACCAGGTCAGAAACAAGCAATCTTACATCGCCATACTTTGCAGCAAAAATAACCCTGTTAAGGAAATTCAGTTTAAGACCGCCACCCCCGTCGTATGAAAACTCGATATCTTCCTGTCCTTCTGAATAGTCAAGCTCTTTGTACTTTTGGTTTCCTACAACTACATAGTCGTTGGTCAATTCGCCGTAGTAAATTCTGGGTTGTTTTATTTGCGGAATCCCTTCTTCTGATTTTGGTGGAATATCCTTTATCAAAAATTGCGGCTGTCCCTGACTTGTTACCTCGTTTATCACATTCATTGTCACACCAAAACCGTGAGTATACCTCAAAGTACGGTTAATATAGGTGTCGGCACTGTCACTAAGATTATCCTTGGTGATTTCACGTGGGGTTATTGCCACTGCAGTCTTTTTACCGTCGATTTCAAAGGGGACAATATCTGTTTCATTAAATGTGTAATAATTTCTTATGCCCTGTATCTGATTAAGCACGGTTAAATTAGCAGATAAATCAAGAATTCTTATATTATCGGTAATCTCGCTGTGCTGACTTATATCCGTGGCTGTAAGGTCATTTTTTACATCAAATTCAATTTCAGAAATATCGTCAAGCCCGTATGCCGCCTGAGTATATTCGATATTTGCGGCAATATTTTCCTGCTCGCGTATTACTTCATTTGGAGATACCACAATTGTCTGTACCGCAAATGCAATTACAACTGCCGCCAGCCAGAATACCGGGTAAACAAGAATTGACTTTATTGCCTGAGCCTTTTTTGCCTTTGCAAGAAAAACTGCAGATACCGCTATTATTACAATCAGCAGTATCGGTGCCACTCGGTAATATGTCAACCATATAGTTTTGGCAGTAAACCCCGCACCGCTTAGCTCGCCAAAGCTGTCATACAAAATATTTTCAGCCTTAAGAATATATGCAAGGCAATTTATTATCAGCAATATACCAATATTTACATAGTTATGAATTGCAACAGACTTAAAGCTCAAAAGCTCCTTGCCGGAATAATCGCTGAAAACTGCACCAAAAAACCAGTATGCCACAAGTACAAATCCTGTCACAAACAGCCATATGCTGAAAACAGAATCGGCAAGTGCAACAAGAAACGGGCGTTGGAACACAAAATAGCCTATATCCTTGCCAAAAACCGGGTCAACCTTGCCAAACCACTGAGGATTGGCAAACGACAAAAATCTTTCGCTTAATGAACCGCTTACCATTCCACCAAGAACAATAGCGGCAAGAAAGCTTAAAAGTAATGAAATCTTTAAAGAGTTAAATATTCCACGTTCTATATTCAATACTGCAAAATTGCGTCTTAAAAACAAAATACTTAATGTCACGGCAAAGAAGATGCTGACAAAACTTATTCCCTGCACAATAACCCGTGTAATTAGGTTTTTGAAGAAAATGGAGACATATTGTCCGCCAACTTCCATTACCCCCAGATATTCCATAAAGCCGCGGCCAATATAATAAATTAAAATAATCGCAATTGCCGCAACAAGATATCCCGTAAGTTTTTTTGCAAAACCACCGTTTTGACCATCACTTTTTTCTTTTTTAAAGCCTTTAACATCAATCATTCGGTTTCTCCCCCGTCTGTTTCAATAAGAGCATCTACAAAATTCATCGGGCTGAATTCCTCAAGGCCATCAACCTTCTCTCCAAGACCGATAAGCTTTACCGGTATGTTATACTCATTTTTGATTGCAAATACAATACCACCCTTGGCAGTACCATCAAGCTTGGTAAGAATAATTCCCGTAATATCAGCAGCTTCTTTAAATTGCTTTGCCTGAGAAACTGCATTCTGTCCTGTTGTTGCATCAAGCACAAGCAGTACCTCCTTTGATGAATCTGGAAGCTCGTTGTTTAAAATTTTGTAGATTTTTTTCAACTCATCCATCAGGTTCTTTTTATTATGAAGTCTGCCCGCTGTATCACACAGCAAGATGTCTGCGCCACGTTTTTTAGCGGCACCTACAGCATCATAGATTACTGCTGCAGGGTCAGAGCCCTCCTGTTGTTTGATAATTTCAGCATCGGCACGCTCTGCCCATACCTCAAGCTGCTCAATCGCCGCAGCACGAAATGTATCTGCCGCCGCAATTACAACCTTTTTGCCCATCTGCTTATACATATAAGCCAGCTTTCCGATAGAAGTGGTTTTACCCACACCATTTACACCAATAACCATAATTACCGCCGGCTTGCCTTCAAGCTGAACCGAATTTTCCCCTTCGGTAAGAATTTCAGCAAGGATATTTTTAAGCTCCTGCTTAACCTGTTCGCCGTCTGTTATATGCTTTTCCTTTATGGAATCTCTTAGTCTGTCGATAATTTCTGTTGATGTTTCTACGCCTAAATCTGCCATAATAAGAATTTCTTCCAGTTCTTCAAGCAAATCTTCGTCTACAGGCCTGAAGCTTTTAAGAGCATCTTCAATTCTTTCGCTGAGCACCTCTTTTGTTTTGCTCAGGCTTTCTTTAAGTTTTCCGAATAATCCCATTACTCTGCCACCTCGTCAATATTTAATGATAATAATTTGGATATACCCTTCTCCTGCATGGTTACGCCATAGAGCATGTTTGCCGCCTCCATTGTTCCGCGTCTGTGAGTCACAACAATAAACTGTGATTTATGACTGTATTTCTTAAGGTAATCAGCATAGCGGTATACGTTGATATCATCAAGTGCCGCCTCAATTTCGTCAAGAATACAAAACGGTGTCGGACGTACTTTAAGTATTGCAAATAACAGTGCAATTGCAGTAAAGGCTCTTTCGCCGCCCGAAAGCAGTGTAAGACTCTGGAGTTTTTTGCCCGGAGGCTGTGCAATAATTTCAACGCCTGTTTCCATAATATCCTCGGGGTCGGCAAGTTCAAGATACGCCTGACCTCCGCCAAAGAGTTCACGGAATACGCTGTTAAAGTTTTTGCTGATGATTTCAAACTGTTCGGAGAACTGTTTTTTCATAATTCCCATCATTTCGTCAATGATTTTTTCAAGCTCTCCCTTTGCTTTTTCAAGGTCTACAGTCTGTTCGGTAAGGAAGTCAAAACGGTCCTTTACCATTTTATATTCTTCGATTGCATCAATATTAATATTACCCAGAGCCTTTATTTTACTCTTAAGCTCCGAAATTTTAGCAGTTGCTTCCTTTAAATTGAGGTCTTCATCGGTTTTCATCTTCTGGGCATCACTGAAGGTAAGCTCATACTCCTCCCAAAGATACTCGAATAGACCGTCAAGGTCGCCCTCACACTTTACCTTTGAGCCTTCAATCTTGGTCTTTTGCTGACCGAGAGTATACATCTTCTCGCGGATATTTTTAACATCCTCCTGCAAGTCCTTTGTCTTTTGGTCGGTTTCTTTTCGGGTATCGACCAGTTTTATCAGTTCATTTTCAAGTTCCACCGTATAAACGCCAATCTTTTCGAGTTTTTCTCGATTTGAAGAGATTTCATCGTTAAGGCTGGTTATTCTCTCTTTCAATACATCAATCTCTGCCTGCTTTACACCGTTGTCTTCAATGATTGAAGCCTTCTCAGCCTTGACAGATTCAAGCCTTTCGTTCTGCAAGTCAATATCCTTTTGGTTTGCGCTTTCATCAATACGCAAATTTATCAGTAAATCCTGAATTCCCTTAACCCTTGCTGAAATTTCTTCTGACTCAAGCTGTTTTGAATCTGTTTCGCATCGTAGCTTTAACACACTTTCTTCAAGTTCGTCTGCTGTTTTATTGCAAAATTCAATATCCGCATTTATCTCTGCTGTGCGGCCTTCAATAGTTTTAGTTTCCTTAAGAAGCTGATTTTTTCGTTCCTTTGCTGCCTCAAGATATGTACGGCTGTGGTCGGAATCTGCTTTTGCTCTTATATATTCTTCATTTTTTGCGGATATAAGTATTCTCGCATTCTCTGCACGCTCGGTGCTTTCCTGCAAGGTTTTTGCAGTTTCAGTCTTTTCCTTTTCGATATTTTCAAGCTGTGCTTTCAATTCGTCTATTTCTGCGGTAAGAGTTTCAATCTCAGCCGCTCTTGACAAAAAGCCTGAATTTTTACCCAATGTACCGCCGCTTATCGCACCTCCGGGCTGCATAACCTCGCCCTCGATGGTTACGATTTTAAACTTATGTCCGCACTTTGCCGCCATAGCAATTGCGTTGTCAATATTGTCAACAACAACCGTTCCGCCAAGAACACTGCCCACAACGTCCTCGTACTTGCTATCATACTCAACAATATCCTGAGCAAGTGCAATAAAGCCCTTCATTTTGTCAGCACTCTGAAGGTCAATGTTGCGTGGTTTTGAAGTTGAGATAGGCATAAATGTTGCTCTGCCAAGCTTTCCTGCCTTCAGGAAATTAATTGCCGCCTTGGCATCCTGCTCGGTTTCGGTTACAATATTCTGATTTACCGAAATCAGTGCCACCTCAATGGCTGTCACATACTTTTTGTCGGTGGTTATAAGCTTTGAAACAGGACCGTAAATTTTTGCATTTTTCAGGGGACCACCACTATGGGCTGTCATAATTTCCTTAACACTGCGGTTGTAGCCCTCGTAATCGTTCTCCATATCCTCAAGCACGCCTTTACGGGAATTTTTGCGGCTAAGCTCTGCAAGGGTCTGATTCCGCTTTTCGTTTAACTTATCATTTTTTTCCTGACAAGCTTTTACATCACTTTCTGCAAGCTCGCTATCTGCCTTTATTGCATCAAACTCTGCCGTCAGCTTTGCAAGAGCCGCCTCGATAATTCTGTTATTCTCACCTATTCTGTTATGCTCAAGGCTGTGTCTTTCAAGTTCTTCTTCAACACTTCGGCGTTCTCTTTCAAAGTTTTCAAGCAGTATGTTATAGTTTGCCACCTTGCCTCTCAAGTCACTGATTTCAGAGGTTTTTTCGATTATTTCATCCCTAAGACTTTCAAGACTTGCGTTGTTGCCTTCAAATACAGAATTGATTTTCTCAAATTCAGCCTCTGCCTCCTGAATTTTATCAAGTAATGCATTATGCTTTTCGCAAAGCTCGGTTTGTTCATTTATATAGCCTGCAATAAGTTCGTCAAGCTGACTGATGCCACGCTCGCTTTTTTCTATTTCGTCTGTAATTCTTTGGATGTTTTCTTTACAATGTTCAATGCTGGCAAGACCCAAAGAAATACGCTGATTTTCTTCTGCGGTTTCGTCTGCCGCCGACCTTTGTGCACGGCGGCAGTTTTCCACTTCTTCTTCAATTTTCTCGATTTCGGCATACATCTCTTGTGTGAGCTGTTCTTTGTCATCAATTTCCTTCTGCAAAAGGTCAATACTGTTTGAAACCCCATCCAGACGGCGTTCAATTTCAACTAGCTCGGCACGATACTTTATAATTGATGCAACCGAAACATTAACATCAATAACCTTCAGTTCATCACGAAGGTTAAGGTATTTTTTTGCTTTTTCTGACTGAATACGCAAAGGTTCAAGCTGACCTGAAAGCTCGGACATAATATCATTTACACGGGTCAAATTGTCGTTTGTTTTTTCAAGTTTCTTCTCAGCCTCGTTTTTGCGATATTTATACTTTGTTATACCTGCCGCTTCTTCAAAAATGCGGCGCCTGTCCTCAGACTTATTGCTGAGAATTTCATCAATCTTGCCCTGACCGATAATTGAATAGCCTTCTCTGCCAAGACCTGTATCCATAAACAGCTCGTGAATGTCCTTAAGACGACAAGCTGCGTGATTAATAAAATACTCACCTTCACCGTTTCGGTATACACGGCGGGTAATGACAACCTCTTCATAATCAACAGGGAGTGCTCCCTCGCTGTTATCAAGAGTCAGTGAAACTTCTGCAAAGCCTTGAGGCTTTCGCACCTCGGTCCCTGCAAAAATGACATCTTCCATACGGCTGCCACGAAGCGTGCGAACACTCTGCTCACCCATAACCCATCTAATGGCATCAGAAATATTACTCTTGCCCGAGCCGTTTGGACCAACAATCGCAGTTATACCTGAATTAAAATCAAGATATATCTTGTCAGCAAAGGACTTAAATCCCTGCATTTCAACGCTTTTAAGATGCAAAAAATTACCTCCTCTTTGGAAACTCAAACACGTTTCCGCTGATGTAAAACAGTATACTTAATGCCAAAAAGGCACTATTTCATCACAATACAATATGACATTTTATTATAACACGATTTCCAACTCTTGTAAAGAATTTATTTAACGAAAAACGTGTGCAATTTTTTAACAAAAACGCCAACCACACATCTGTATGATTGGCGTATATATTAATCTTCTTTAAGTCCCTCAGGAACTTCTTCAACAGGCTCAGACTTACCCTTTTTCAAAACCTTTACATCCCTTGAATCAAGGATTTTAAAGGTAAATTCCTCAGGAGTACCAAATTTAACCTTGATAAGCTCTTTAAGCACAAACACATCGGTAACAGTTCCTCTCTGACCATCGTATTCTACCAAAGCACCCTTGCCGGGAACTTTTTTTAGAAGGTCTTCGTAGGCAGGTTGTTCATATTCAAGACAGCACATAAGTCTTCCGCAAGTGCCCGAAATCTTGGTAGGATTAAGTGACAACCCCTGGTCCTTTGCCATCCTGATAGATACCGAATGAAAATCATTAAGAAATGTTGAACAACAAAGCGGTCTTCCGCAAATACTGATTGCGCCCAATGTCTTTGCCTCGTCACGAACACCCATCTGCCGAAGTTCAATTCTGGTACGAAAAATTCCCGCCAGAGTTTTTACAAGTTCACGAAAGTCAACCCTGCCGTCTGCGGTAAAATAAAACAAGATTTTGCTTCCGTCAAAGGTATATTCGGTATTGATAAGCTTCATATTCAGGTTATGCTCCTGAATTTTCTTTACCGCAACGTCAAATGCCTCTTTTTCCTTTGCTTTGTTTTTTTCAAGCTTTTCAAAGTCGGCGGGTGTTGCCTTGCGGATTATTGGTTTAAGCGGTGCAACAATTTCATTGTCCTCAACTTCTTTATTTTTAACCGCAACAAGACCAAACTCCACACCTCTGGATGTTTCAAGCACAACACCATCATTGATGCTGAACTTTTGTCCCTTGGGGTCAAAGTAATAAATCTTGCCGGCTTTATTAAATTTAACACCTATAACCTCAGTCATGTATTGCCTCCCAAAGCTCCACACTCATGCACTGTGCAATTTGAGCATAGCTTATATTTCTTGATAAATATTCGTTGTATTTCATTAAAATTTCCAATAGCTTAACGGATGTTCCCTCACGGATTTTATCTCCTATCCGCTTTATGTCAGATAGTTTGTCAAGATTAGTTACACCCCGACCTTCCTCTGATTGTTTTGCATACATAAGATCACGAAACAACCCCTGCATCATATCCATAATCAGCCTATGCTCTTCCTTGTTATGCTTTAAAAATAGCATAAAGTCGTAAATTGAACGATTACCCTTTCCTGCAAGTGCTGATATTCGCTGATACAGCTCGTCCCTGAGTTTTATAACCTCGTCGGATTGAACTAGTTTCTTTGCTTTTCCTATACATCCTCCGCTCATCGCCGCAAGGGCAACGCTTTGCTCGACCAGATTAGGATATTCCAATTTAAGATAATCTGCAATCAGGCTGTCTGCAAGAGGATAAAATTTAAGGGGCACCGCACGGGAAAGAATTGTGGGCAGAAACAGATTTGAATTTTCAGCAATCAGTATGATTGTGCAATAATCCGGAGGTTCCTCAAGAACCTTAAGCAAGCTGTTTTGTGCGTAAACATTCATTGTGTCAGCATTTGGGACAATATAAATCTTGCGTTCTGACGCAAATGGCTTTATATAAATATCCTTTTTCATATTTCGCACAGTATCTACCAGAATATCCGTCGATTTTTTCGATTCATCATACAGCTGATTGGTAATAATCTGCAAATCGGGATGATTGCCCGATGCACACATCGTACAATTTTTGCACACACCGCAAGGCTCGCCGCCATCGGGGTTTTCGCAGAGGAGCAGTTTTGCAAACTCCTTTGCCATTGCCTGCCTTCCCACACCGCGGGGGCCTTCAAAAATATATGCATGACCCACACGGTTTTCACTCACTGAAACCGTCAGGACATTCTTTACTTTATTATGGCCCAAAACGGCTGAAAGCATTACCCTACCATCCTTTGTTATTAAAACTTAATTCTTTCGCTGATGTAAGCAACAAGGTCGTCAATCTTAACACGTTCCTGCTCCATAGTATCACGGTGACGAACAGTAACAGATGCATCTTCCTCCGATTCAAAATCGTATGTGATACAGAAGGGTGTACCGATTTCGTCCTGTCTGCGATATCTTTTACCGATACTTCCGGATTCATCATATTCGCACATAAACTCTGCCGCAAGCTTTGAGTATACTGCACCTGCACCGTCAGCAAGCTTCTTTGACAAAGGAAGAACTGCTGCCTTGATAGGTGCAAGAGCCGGATGGAATCTCATAACTGTGCGGATATCGTTCTTTTCGGCATCAATAACTTCTTCGTCATATGCCTCTACCATAAATGCAAGAGTTACACGGTCTGCACCAAGTGATGGCTCAACGCAATATGGAGTGTATTTTTCGTTTGTTTCAGGGTCGTTGTAGTCAAGCTTTTCGCCACTGTGATTGCTGTGCTGAGTAAGGTCAAAATCTGTACGGTCAGCAATACCCCAAAGCTCGCCCCAACCAAATGGGAACATAAATTCAATATCGGTTGTTGCGTTGCTGTAATGCGAAAGCTCTTCCTGCTCGTGGTCACGCATTTTGATATTTTCTTCCTTTATATCCAACGAAAGCAGCCAGTTCTTGCAGAAATCCTTCCAATATTTAAACCATTCAAGGTCTGTACCGGGCTTGCAGAAGAATTCAAGCTCCATCTGTTCAAACTCGCGGGTTCTGAAAGTAAAGTTACCGGGAGTAATTTCGTTACGGAATGACTTACCTACCTGACCGATACCAAAGGGAATCTTTTTTCTTGAAGTTCTTTGAACATTCTTGAAGTTTACAAAAATACCCTGAGCAGTCTCGGGTCTTAAGAAAATTTCACTTGTGCTGTCTTCGGTAACGCCCTGGAAGGTCTTGAACATAAGATTGAATTTTCTTATATCAGTAAAGTTATGCTTTCCGCAGTTAGGACATTTTATGTCCTGCTCGTTGATAAATTCCAGCATTTTTGCATCCGACCAGCCATCAGCAGAAACACCTGCCGCATCTTCAATAAGCTTGTCTGCACGGAAGCGTGTTTTACATTCCTTACAGTCCATAAGTGGGTCAGAGAAACCGCCAACGTGACCGGAAGCAACCCAAGTCTGAGGATTCATAAGTATTGCAGCATCAAGACCTACGTTGTAAGGGCTTTCCTGAATGAACTTTTTCCACCATGCACGCTTAACGTTGTTTTTAAGTTCCACACCCAAAGGTCCGTAATCCCAGGTGTTTGCCAGACCGCCGTATATTTCAGAGCCGGAATAAACAAATCCGCGCCCCTTACAAAGAGCAACTATTTTCTCCATTGTCTTTTCAGTATTTTTCATTTTTATCACAAAGCCTTTCCTGCCCACTGAATTTAAATAAGTTCTGCCGTGAGCCTGCAGAATATTAAACGGATTCTTGTAAAACCCAAATAAATACATAATTAAGATATAGTATATCATATATTCCAAAATTCTGCAAGTTTTTTGTAAGTATTTTTTATTCTTAATTATTTTTAATTATTCTTATACGGTATTGAATATTTGTCGAAAAATGTGCTATTATGTAGAATATAATAATAAAGGGAGGTCTGCCAAGTGTACAAGTCAGAACACGTTATAACATCAAAGCACTATCTGGTGATGGCGTCTTTGGCTTTTACTTTTGGCATATGCCTTTCCTCTGTTTTATCTGTAGGGCTGTTGGCGGGCGTATTTCTTTATCTTATATATGTTATCGCAGTCCTTTCAGTAACTATTGTTGCAGTAAAGCAAACCGGTATTCGCCTTAAACCTCTGTTGTTGCCCACTTTTCTCATCATATGCACATTGGCAGGTATGCTGCGAATTGTATCTACAGAATATCTTTTCCCCCACGAATTAAAAGCACACTTAGGTCGCGAATTGTGGCTGTCAGGTACTGTTTCGTCACCTGTCACAGAAACCTCAAACGGATATTCATGCCACTTTAATTTAGATGTAATACAGGCCAACGATGAATATATCTCGCCCGAAACAATTGTTATGTATATCCCCAAAGCTCGGGGGAAACTTCTGAACGAGGGAGATACGATATGCTGCTGGACCAAGCTTAGCTACCCCTCGCGGGATGATAACTCCGACGCCTTTGATTATTACACCCACCTGCGTGGAAAGAATATATTTTGTATCGGCAAAACAAGCAATGCAAATAAAATAGCCCTCAAAACGCCATTTCATCCTATTACTCTTGTGAAAGACATTGGTAATTTTGTCAAGCATAAAACAGTCTCAGCCGCTGACGGTATTATTTTTGATAATGTCAACCTTGCAGCTATTCTAAAAGGAATTCTGGTAGGCGATAAATCAAGTTTTTCAGACAAGCTTTATGACAGCTTTTCAAACGCCGGGCTTTCACACATAGTTGCGGTTTCGGGAATGCATCTTTCAATTTTATTTTCATCATTATCCTTATTATTCTTTAAAGTCCAAACACACAAAAAGGCAGTATACGTAATATCAATTCCCATAATAGTGCTTTTTGTTGTCGCCGCACAATTTACACCATCAGTATGCCGCAGTGCTGTCATGATGTTTGTAATGATTTTTGCTATGCTGACCAATCTGCGGTATACACCAATCAATGCACTTTTTCTCTCAATAATAGTAATAACCTTGGTTACACCATATGCGGTATTTTCCAAAAGCCTTATACTCTCCTTTGGTGCAACCTTGGGAATTTTGATTTATTTTAATTATCTTGACCTGTTGCTAAAAGACCTTTTTCCTGTTTCAAAAACAAATAAGAAAGCCATATACTGCAAAAATGCCTTTTGCTCGTCAATATCACTTTCAATTGCCTCCTTCATAGGAACAGTTTATTTTTCAGCATTGTTTTTTGAAAGAATTTCATGGGTTCAATTTTTTACAAATTTATGGATTATTCCCGTTGTCACGCTAACCTTTTGCATGGGTTTTATTGCATGCGGTCTTTACTGCATAGCGCCAAGCTTTGCCACAGCAGTATTCTATTATCCCTTGAAAATTTGCCTTGGAATTATTTTATCTACTGCTGAAACCTTTGGTAAGGACTGTTTTTCTATCAATATAAATAGCCAGAATATGTCACCCATAACCTTTATCGTATACATAGGAATCGCACTTATAATATATCTACTTCTTAAATTTATCAATGATGTTAAATGTGAAAAATCCGCTAATCATCACTAGATTAACGGATTTAAAATTTAAAATTTAAAATTTATTGACAATAGATTTAAAAGTATTTCCTCGTTCTTCAAAGTTTTTAAACAGGTCAAAGCTGGCACAAGCAGGAGAAAGCATAACAACATCGCCCTTTTCCGCAACATCACGTGCAGTGTTTATTGCTGCTTCAAACTCGCTCTCACGATAAATTGGCAAACCATTATAATTATCAGCATTCTTCACAGCTGCCTCAATTTTGTCAGATGTTGCACCCACCAGAATAAGTTTTTTAACGTGTTTGTTGACAACCGCACCAAACTCATCAAAGGGAATTTTTTTGTCATACCCACCGGCGATAAGAATTACCTTTTCATCAAAAGCATTAAGACCTGCCGTTGTCCTTGCCGGACTGCTTGCAATTGAATCATTGTAATATCTCACCCCATCAATTTCGCGAACAAGCTCTATTCTGTGGGCAACTCCTCCAAAATTCTTTGCCACCATATCTACTGTTTCTTTTGATACATAATCCCGTGTTGTCGCAATTGCCGCCATATAGTTTTCAATATTGTGAATTCCCGGAATTACAATGTCATCAGTATTTATTATCCTTTCGTCACCATAAAAGATACTGCCATCACGCAAACAAACAAGAGCGTCACTCTTTGACGAAAAACTGCGTAACTCGCCTTTTGCTTCCTGCCCTATTTTACAGGTAATGTCATTTGCCGAATTGATCACCAGAACAGACTTTTCATCCTGATATTTCATTATGTTTTTCTTTGATTCAATATATTCTTCAAAATCCTTATGCCAGTCAAGGTGATTAGGTGTAACATTTGTCACAACAGCAACACTGGGGCTTTTTTTCATTGTAAACAGCTGGAAACTTGAAAGTTCAAGAACAGCCTTGTCTTCTGCATTAATATTTTCAAGCTCTGCAACAAGCGGCTTACCTATATTGCCGCCTATATGACAGGTATATCCGCCCGCTTTAAGCATTTCTCCAATAAGGGTTGTTGTTGTAGTTTTGCCGTCACTGCCGGTAACTGCAATAATCTCACACGGACAAAGTTCAAAAAACAACTCCATCTCAGAAGTTAACAAAATTCCCTTCTCCTTTGCCAACAAAAGCTCTGGCACGTCTCCACGCAGACCGGGTGTTTTAAAAATAATCTCTGTTTTTTCAGGAATGTTTTTAAGATAATCTTCTCCCAGCACAAATTGGGCGCCCAAAGCAGAAAGTTCGGTATACACCTCGCCCAAAGATGCAACGTCTTTTTTGTCATGAGCAGTAACCTTGGCACCGCCATCAATTAAAAAGCGTATAAGCGGAACATTGCTTACTCCAATGCCAATTACCGATATCTTTTTGTCCTTTATAGACTTTTTGTATTCAAATACATTCATAATCTTCTGCTCCTTTTAAAAGATTATTCTAAAAACATTTGATAATTAATAAACTAAGGCGGTTAATCTTTGGGATAACCGCCTTAGTATGATTTAGCTAAAACTATTCAGCGTCAAGAATGTCGCCCAGAGTGAATGAGCTTTCTTCTGTGTAAGATTCGTCAGCAGTGTTCTCTTCAACAACCTTTTCAGCTTCTGCTACATAGTCAGGAAGGAGAACCTTTCTTGAAAGACCAATCTGCTTTGTGTCGTTGTTGATTTCAGTAACCTGAACTTCAACTTCGTCACCGATGTTAAGAACATCAGACGGTTTTTCAATTCTTGCGTTTGCAATCTGTGAAATATGGATAAGACCATCTACAAAAGGAGCAACTTCTGCAAATGCACCGAAGGGCAGAATACGAACAACCTTACACTTAATGTTGTCGCCCACCTTCAAATCTTTTGTAGCCTGATACCAGGGGCTGTCTTCTTCCTTCTTGTGTCCAAGTGAAATTTTCTTTGCTTCAACATCAACATCCTTGATGTAAACTTCAAGAGTATCACCAACAGCAACTACCTCTGACGGATGCTTAATTCTTGCCCATGAAAGTTCAGAAACGTGAACAAGACCGTCAACGCCACCAAGGTCAATGAATGCACCAAAAGCAGTAATTGACTTAACTGTGCCGTTATATGTCTTTCCAACCTCAAGTGATGCCCAGAAAGCAGCTTCTCTTGCCTTTTTGTCAGCTTCAAGTTCCTTAACGAGAGAAATCTTGCCTGTTTCCTTGTCCATATCCTTAATATATACATCAATAGAGTCGCCAACCTTAACCACTTCTGACGGATGGTTAATGCGGGCATCTGAAAGCTCAGAAATATGAATAAGACCGTCAACGCCACCAAGGTCAACGAATGCACCAAACTTAGTCAGTGACTTAACTGTGCCTGTATATTTCTTGTTAACCTCTGCTGCTGCCCAGAATTCTTCTGCCTTTTTAGCACTGAGTTCCTTTGCAACAGACTTAATTGAGCCTACAACTCTCAGACGACCTCTGCGGTCTTTGTCCATCTTTATAATTCTAAATGAAACTTCGGTGTTAAGAAGAGAACCGAGATCTTCAACAAAGCGTTCTGCAGCTTCTGATGCAGGGATAAATACTCTGATACCCTTTGCAATAGTAACAATACCGCCTTTAACAAGCTCTACGATTCTGCCGCTGAGAACTGTTGCTGCTTCAAAATCATCACGAAGCTCCTGCAAGCCCTTTTCAGCATCAATTTTCTTCTTTGAAAGTGTAACAACACCGTCACGGTCGCTAACATGAACAACAAAAACGTCAACCTCATCGCCAACCTTTACCAAAGACTTAAGGTCTGCTGAAGGATCGTTTGTCATCTCGTTTGCGGGGATAACGCCGTCATACTTACCGTCAATGTCCACCTGTACCTCTGTAGGGGTAATTCCGATAACTACACCTTTAACAATATCGCCTGTTGTTAAGGGCTTTAAAGTTTCTTCCAATGCCTCTGCAAAGTTCATTTCATTTGTAATTTCCGCCATGGTTAATTTTGCCTCCTTGGTTACCTTATCCGGAGTAGATGCTCCGGCGGTAATGCCTACTTTTTTTATTTTTTTATTTTTTAACAAATGAGCAAGCTCATTTAATTCTTTTGCATTTTCAACTTTGTATGTGTCTTTGCAACCTTCACAGCAAATCTCATACAGCTTTTCTGTGTTTGAACTGTTTCTGCCGCCAAACACAAGCATAACGTCACATTCCTCAGAAAGTTTTTTTGCCGCAAGCTGTCTTTCTTCGGTTGCACTACATATTGTATCAAAAAAATTTACATTTGTAAAATGTTTTTTTAAAAAATTTTCAATTTTTTTTACTTTTTCCTTACGCATTGTGGTCTGAGCCACTAAGCTTAGAGGAATTTCGTCCGATTTTTGCAGAATTTCGTCATAATTTTCATCTGCACCGATTATAATCGCAGAATTTTGGCACCAACCGTTTATACCCTTGACCTCAGGATGATTTTTGTCACCTGCAATCACAATCTGCCGCCCATTTGAATATTCTTCCTTCACAATGTTGTGAATTCGTTTAACAAAAGGACAGGTTGCATCAATTATTTGTGCATTTTTTTCGTTCAGGATATTCTGTTCGGCCTCGGATATGCCGTGGGCTCGTATTATCACCACAGAGTCTTTTGGTATATCGCATATATTTTCAATACAACAAACACCCATACACTCAAGGTCGGCAGTTACATCACGGTTGTGTATCAGCATACCATAAGTACAAATACTCTTATCTCCGCCTTTTGCAGTATCATAGGCAATTTTAACAGCACGGTCTACACCAAAACAAAACCCCGCTTTGTCGGCAATTTTAATTTCCATATACTTTTGCTCCTGCAAGCTCTGCAATCTTTGGCATCAGCAGTTCGTTGGTAAGCTGCTGAAGTGCTTCGGAATTCAGCTTTTTGTCATAATACTCCGAAAAATCTATGTATTCTCCCACAGTAAGTTTAACCCTGCTGCGGAACTTATAGTTTGTTTGTATACCAACCGGTAAAAAGCCTACTCCGGCTTTTGCCGCAATCATTGCAGCCCCTTGCTTGCCTTCGCCTAAAACTCCGGGAGTTCTTACACGTTTGCCCTCGGGAAAGATTGTAAGGCTCTTGCCCTCTTTAAGAATTTTTATCGCCATCTTCACAGCCGTAATATCATTACCGTTTCGTTTTACCGGGAAAGCACCAAACGCCTTGATAACACTTGAAACAACAGGAACTTTAAACAAGCTTTCCTTTGCCATATATGCCATACTGTCCACCGGCAAAAACGCCACAATCAGCGGTGGGTCAAAATTACTGAGATGATTGGGAATAAGCAGAAAATTCTTATCCTTTGGAATATTTTCCAGCCCTTCAATTTCTATTTTAAACAAAAAGCGATAAAAACCTTTAATCACACTTATTATAAATTTCTTCATTTACTTACTCTTCTTCCATTTATTAATTCCAGAATCATATCAACAGATTCCTGAAGTGTTTTGCCCGTTGTGTCAACAATCACGCTGTCTTCAGCAGGCTTAAGCGGAGCAATCTCACGCTGAGAATCGTTTTTGTCACGATATTCCATATCTGCCTTAACCTCGTCAAAACTACATTCTACGCCCTTTTCAAGCAATTCCTTATACCTTCTCATAGCACGTTCTTCAACAGATGCAGTAAGAAAGATTTTGAGTTTTGCATCAGGCAATACAACAGTGCCTATATCCCTGCCGTCCATAATAACGTCAGTCTTTTCAGCAATGCTTCGCTGAAGCATCAGCAGCTTTTGTCTTACCTCGGGAATTTTTGAAACATCGGATGCCGCAACAGAAACCTGAGGCATACGTATTTCACTTGAAACATTCTCGCCGTTGAGAAAAATCTCCTGACCGTTTTCACCGTGCGAAATATCAATATTCATAGATGGCAACAATTCTATTATTTTTTCAATATCGGTGTTTGGGTTAAGCCCCGCACGGATACAACCCAGCCCGATTGCACGGAACATTGCTCCCGTATCAATATATACAAGATGCATTTGAGCCGCCGCAGCTTTCGCTATTGTACTTTTACCTGCTCCTGCAGGGCCATCAATCGCAACCTTAAAAGTAGACATATACCTTGCCCTCCGCAAACTATTTTTCTAACTGTGCTTTAAGTGTTTCCATTTTTTCGGACAAAATATCAATTTCCTTGCACTTTTCTTCAATGAATTCTGCAGCATTTCTATCTTCCTTATATGCCGCATAGATTTCGCGCCCGATTTCGGTGTAAACTGCTTCAATGTCATTCTTTGCATCATAAATGCTATACTTTGTCTTTGAGGTTTCAACCAACTCCTCAGTCTTTTGAACAACCGTTTTACTTGTGTCCTTAAACGCTTTCTTTACATTTGATAAGAAATCCATAAATTCTTCTCCTTTACACATTAAATCTAAACAGGATTATATCCCCGTCTTCTACAATATATTCCTTACCTTCACTTCTGACAAGACCCTTTTCCTTTGCAGCCGCCATACTTCCGTTTTCCATAAGGTCATTATATGCCACAACCTCGGCACGGATAAAGCCACGCTCAAAATCAGTATGAATTTTACCTGCCGCCTGAGGTGCCTTAGTGCCCTTTGTGATAGTCCACGCTCTTACCTCGGGCTTTCCTGCTGTCAAGTAGCTTATTAACCCAAGCAGCTTATAGCTTGCCTTTATCAGTTTATCAAGACCGGATTCTTCTGCACCCAGTTCTTCAAGGAACATCATTTTTTCGTCCTTATCAAGCTCTGCAATTTCTTCCTCGATTCTTGCAGAAACCACCATAACCTCGGACTTTTCAGTTGCCGCAAATTCAGCAATTTTTGCAACATATTGATTCTCGCCTGCAGGCTTTGCATAATCATCCTCGGCAACATTTGCCGCATAAATCACAGGCTTTAAGCTAAGAAGTGAAACTTCTTTAAGCATCTCGCGTTCATCATCGGTAAATTCAATTGCACGGGCACTTATACCTTTTTCAAGCTGTGCACTCAGGCCTTCAAGAAAATCAATCTCAACCTGATATTTTTTATCGCCGCCCTTAAGCTGTTTTTTAAGACGGTCAATTCGTCTTGCAATAATTTCAAGGTCAGAGAATATAAGTTCAAAATTAATCGTTTCGATATCACGAATAGGGTCAATACTGCCCTCAACGTGAACAATATTTGTGTCATCAAAAGCACGAACAACATGAACAAGTGCATCTACCTCGCGGATATTGGCAAGAAATTTGTTTCCAAGACCTTCGCCCTTGCTGGCACCCTTAACTAAACCTGCAATATCCACAAACTCAATTACCGCAGGAGTAACCTTGTCTGGGTCATACATTTCTGCCAGTTTATCAAGTCTGCTGTCGGGTACTGCAACAGTACCTACATTTGGCTCAATTGTACAAAACGGATAGTTTGCAGATTCTGCACCCGCCTGTGTGATTGCATTAAAAAGCGTACTCTTCCCTACATTAGGAAGTCCTAGTATACCAAGTTTCATAGTTTTAAAAACCTTTCTGTTTTATTTTATCTTTGGATAATTTGTATTGCCGCCTTTATTCCGTCAATGGCGGCACTCATAATACCTCCCGCATAGCCTGCACCCTCGCCTGCGGGGAAAAGCCCCTTATGGCTAATGCTCTCAAAATTTGCATCACGTACTATACGAAGCGGTGCGGAAGTTCGCATTTCAACACCCGTAAGGACGGCACCATCATCGGCAAAGCCCTTTATCTTGCAGTTAAAGTCCAAAAGACCCTCTTTCAAGGTGTTTGCTATAAATTCGGGCAGGCACGCCCTTAAATCCACAAATTCGGTTTGCCCCGTAAACGATGGTGCAACACCGTTAAATCTGAAGGATACTTTATCTTTCAAAAAATCTGCCGCAAGCTGAACAGGTCCTTTTCCGCCTGCCGCTTTATAGGCCAAAGCCTCGTACCGTCTTTGAAAATCCACTCCTGCAAGAGGCGAACTGTCTTCAAAATCTTCGGGTTTTACTGTAACCACCAACGCACTGTTTGAATTATCAGCCATACGTTTATGATAGCTCATACCGTTAACCACCAGATGTCCAGGCTCGGAAGATGCATTAACCACCACTCCGCCGGGACACATACAAAAGCTGTAGCAGCTTCGGTTTTCACCGTTGTAGGCAAGGCGATAATCTGCAGTCGGAAGGTGCTTAGAATAAGTTGAATTGCCATACTGCATTTTGTTTATAAATTCACGGCTATGTTCAATCCTGACACCTGCTGCAAATGGTTTTTGCTCCATCTTTACGCCGTGTCGATGCAACATTTCATATGTGTCACGGCTGCTGTGTCCGAGTGCCGCAATAAGTGCATCACACTCAACATAAGAAGACTTGTTAACCGTAACACCCACAACTTTATCATTTTGGATGTTAATATCGGTCATACAGGAATCAAACAAAACCTTGCCGCCAAGACCTTCAATCTCTTTTCTGAGATTTTTTACACAGGTTTTCAAATAATCTGTGCCTATATGGGGCTTTGCCTGATACAGAATTTCTGCCGGTGCACCGCATTTAACAAAGGTTTCAAGCACAAATCTTTGCAATGGATCACCAATCCGGGTATTCAGCTTACCGTCTGAAAATGTCCCTGCACCACCTTCACCAAACTGAATGTTTGTATCAGGGTCAAGTATGCCAAATTTCCAGAACTTTTCTACCATAGCGTCTCTTCGGTCAACATCCGCTCCTCTTTCAAGAACGGTTACCGAAACACCGCAATATGCCAGAATGTATGCTGCAAACAAACCACAAGGCCCGCTACCGACAATCACAACTTTTTTTAAAGTATCTGCCTTTGCCCGCAACCCGTCCGGGTCCAGCACGGGTGCATCATCAAAAAAACGTATATTGTTGTCAGCTTCTTTTAATTTACCATCAACCTCTGCTGCAACTGAATATAAAAAGTGTATATCATTTTTACGTCTGGCGTCAAGAGATTTTTTATAAATGGTCATCAGTCCCGGTACAACACCATACTTTTTAAGAAGCTTTGCCGTTTTTTCAAACAGCTCATCCTCGGTATGCACCACGGGCATTTTTATGTTGCTGACAATAACCTTATTCAAAATGGTCTGTCCTCCCGGTTTTAATCTCTTTTTTCAGCCTTTATCGTAACCTCTGTTATACCATCACGCATTGAAACACCTTCAGGGATAACAAGCTTTACCTGCTGAACACCCTCAGCTGCCAATGCATCAATGTTGACAGTTGCGTTTATTTTAGAAACGATTTCAAGAATGTCATTTTCAGCATAAATAGTTACATTTGAAGGCTGAATAGTCACCTTGTAGCCTTCGCCCAAAGCAGAGGTATCAACTTCTACCGGTACTGTTTTTAATTTCATTACCGGACATTTAATATCAATTGTGTTAATATCCATTGACACCGACTCATATATTGTGTCTTTTTCTTGAATTTTTTTGCCGTTGCTATCGATAAAATAAAGTTTTTCCTTATCGTTTATCTCACCTGTTCTGCCGTCAAAATCAAGTGTTGCTCCAATGCCGCGAATTCTTTCAATCAGAGTTGACGCACCCTTAAGTGTAACAGTTGCTACGCTTGTCTCGGGCACTCCTGCAATATAGCCATTGGCTACACTGCCTATTGTTTCAATCTTTATTTTACGCTCGGCCGTCACAATTCTGTCTATTACAACGGTTGCGTTGTTAGGCTTTTTGCTTACTATTTCTTCATATTCATATGGAATTGAAATACTGATGGGAATCGAAAAAGTTCCCACCTTGGTCATATTTGCAAGGTCAACCGTTGCATAAATATTTTTATTGTCAATATTTGCAATCTTTTTTCTGCTGCCGCGAATCTTAAGCTCCAGGGTAGCGTCGGGGTCTGCCACAAGGCTGAGACCGCGTTCCTCAAGAAGATTTTGATTTGCATACCGCAGCGAAATATCCTTCACGGAAATATCAACCGACGGGTCAACAATCAATATTACATAAAACCACAAAAGAACAGCAACAATGAAGGATACTACCTTTAAGGTCGAATCTTTTATGAAAAAATTCTTCATTTGTTCTTCTCCTTTCTGGTAAAAATATTCTTTTTAAACTTACTGTCCTTCTTTTTCACATCAAACAGTCTGGTCAGCTCTCTTTCAAGTGCTTCGGGGCTGAGTTTCATATTAAGCTCACCACCGCAGGCAATGGAAATTCCACCTGTTTCTTCTGACACAATAACAACAACCGCATCAGATTCCTCTGACATACCAAGCCCTGCACGATGACGTGTTCCCAATTCTTTACTTACATTCGGGTTTTGTGACAAAGGCAGGAAACAACTTGCTGCCTCAATCTTATTATCACGGATAATCACCGCACCATCGTGAAGCGGTGTTTTGGGAATGAAAATATTAATAAGTAATTCTGCTGAAACATCGGCATTTAAAGTTATGCCCGTTCCCACAATATCCCCGATTTTTATTTCTCGCTCCATAACTATCAAGGCGCCTATGCGGCTCTTTGACATAGAAGCACAGCTGTTTGTAACCTCGGCAATAATCTTTTCCAGCTCGACATCCTCGGCGCGTTCTTCAAAATTGAACCATTGTCCCATAGAAGTTCTGCCCACCTGTTCAAGAGCACGCCTGAGTTCAGGCTGAAATACAACAATTATCGCAATAACTCCCAGTTGCATTGCGCTGCTGAGCAAATAGTTAACGGTATGTAGCTTGACAATCTGGCTGACCTGCGTAACGACGATAAGAACAACTACGCCTTTAAGCAGCTGAACCGTACGAGTATCACGAATAAATTTAAGGGTTTTATAAATTATAAAAGTAATTATCGCTACATCTATAATGTCTGTTATTCTGACTAAAGCTATCTGATTTATTAATGATTGATAAAAGCCGTCAAACAAGTCAAATTCCTCCTTTAATTTTTTGTAATGCATAAAATTTAATATGCCTTACCCCAGTATACCATTTTCTTTGCAGGCTTACCGCAGCATACGCATTTATCAGAAAGCTGTTCCTGTTCAAATGGCATA
The DNA here is from genome assembly GCA_045645905.1 of Clostridia bacterium. Lineage (GTDB taxonomy): Bacteria > Bacillota > Clostridia > Monoglobales > Monoglobaceae > SIG440. The sequence goes on along the minus strand of JAZRJT010000082.1, from coordinate 5,978 downwards.
CAACGTGAGGTTGCGGATGTATCTGCCTTAATCTGTTCTTCACAGGCAACATCACCACACCACATTGCTTTGACAAAACCGCCCTTGTTTTCAACAATATCACGGAATTCATCATAAGTGGTTGCAACAGAAGTCTTTTCTTCACGGTTTTTGAGTGCTGCATCAAGCATTTCCTGCTGAATCAGTTCTAAATGTTTTGCAACCTCTTCTTCGATATTATCAAGAGAAACAAAGAATTTTTCTCTTGTTGTACGGCTTACAAGCACCGCCTGATTGTTTTCGATATCCTTGGGGCCGATTTCGATTCTGAGGGGGACGCCCTTCATTTCATACTCGCTGAACTTCCAGCCCGGTGACTTGTCGCTTGCATCCAGTTTAACCCTGAATTTTGCCGCAAGCTGAGCACGAAGCTCTTCTGCACGGTCAAGAACGCCTTCTTTATGCTGAGCAATGGGAATAATTACCGCCTGAACAGGTGCAACATGCGGTGGCAGTTTAAGACCTGCATCATCGCCATGAACCATAATAATTGCACCGATTAAACGTGTTGTCATACCCCAGGATGTCTGATGAACATAATGAAGCTCGTTATCCTCACCGGTATACTGAATACCAAATGCCTTTGCAAAGCCGTCACCAAAATAATGGCTTGTACCCGACTGCAATGCCTTGCCGTCGTGCATAAGGCTTTCGATTGTGTAGGTTGCCTCAGCACCTGCAAATTTTTCTTTATTTGTTTTTCTTCCCTTTACAACGGGGATTGCCAGTTCCTTCTCGCAGAAATCTGCATAAACATTGAGCATACGCAATGTTTCAGCCTCTGCCTCTTCTGCAGTTGCGTGGGCTGTGTGACCTTCCTGCCATAAAAACTCCATTGTTCTGAGGAAGGGTCGGGTTGTTTTTTCCCATCTTACAACGTTACACCACTGGTTGTACAGCTTGGGAAGGTCGCGGTATGAGTGAATAATATTTGCGTAATGGTCACAAAACAGAGTTTCGGATGTAGGTCTTACACAAAGTCTTTCCTCAAGCTTTTCTGTACCGCCGTGAGTAACCCAGGCAACCTCGGGAGCAAAGCCTCCAACATGGTCCTTTTCCTTCTGGAGCAGACTTTCAGGAATAAACATAGGCATATACACATTTTCGTGGCCTGTTTCCTTAAATCTTCTGTCAAGTTCCTTCTGGATATTTTCCCAGATTGCATAGCCATAGGGCTGAATTACCATACAGCCGCGTATGCCTGAATAATCAACTAATTTTGCCTTCTTCACAATGTCTGTATACCATTGTGCAAAATCCTCGCTCATAGAGGTAATTTCTTCTACCAATTTCTTTTCGTTTGCCAAAATTTCCATTCCCTTCAAATTTGTATTTCAACAAGGGCTCAAGCCCCTGTCATTCTGCTTTTGTCATCAGCCAATTTTTCTGTGATTTTTCTATGTGAAATTCAAGATACAATCCCCCAAATTACACAATAAACCATTATTCTTTAGTATAAAATAAAATCCACCCTGTGTCAAGGGTTTAAGGCAGATTTTTTATACAAAAAAGAGCTGTTTTTGCAAATGTTTAACCATTTAGCGAAACAGCTCTTTTTAATCTGAATTTTATTCAACCGAAATTACCTTATAACCCTTGTCTTCAACCGAAGCTTTAAGAATATCGGGCGACACTTTTTCATTTAAAGTAACAACCGCTGTGCCTTCCTTATGGCTTACCTCAGCTTTGGCTACTCCCTGAATTCCTTCAAGAGTATTCTTCACATTTGCCTCGCAATGAGGACACATCATCCCTTCAACTTTTAACGTTACTGTCATTTTCTTTTCCTCCTTGATTTCTTTTGGTTTTATATTCTTGTGAAGCTTTACAAAATTTAGTCTGAGGGCATTGGTAACCACACAAAAACTTGCAAGGCTCATTGCTGCCGCCCCGAACATAGGATTAAGGGTTAATCCAAAGGGTATCAGCACCCCTGCCGCAAGCGGAATTCCTATCACATTATATACAAATGCCCAAAACAGATTTTCATATATATTTTTCAAAGTTGCCCGACTCAGGCTGATTGCCGCTGCCGCATCCGAAAGAGTGTTTTTCATCAGCACAACATCAGCCGCATCAATTGCAATATCAGAGCCTGCTCCGATTGCAATACCTGTATTTGCCGCCATAAGTGCCGGGGCATCATTGATACCGTCGCCCACCATGGCAACCGCTCCGCCCTTCATCAACTTGCGGATTTCTCTGTCCTTGCCGTCAGGAAGAACTTCAGCAACAACATTTTCAATCCCCACCTGAGCGGCTACTGCATTAGCAGTCCTTTGATTATCACCGGTAATCATAACTACCTTAACGCCCATATCCTTTAGTTCAGCAACTGCATCAAAGCTGTCAGACTTTACACTGTCTGCAACAGCAATAATACCAAGGAGATTTCCGTCAACTGCAAAGCACAATGGTGTTTTTCCATTCTCAGCAAGCCCTGTTGCAATGTCTTTTGTTTTTTCGTCCATATTTGAGTGTTCGCCGATAAATCTGACACTTCCGCCCAAAACACGTACTCCGTCAATAACTCCACAAAGTCCGTTACCGGGAAGAATTTCAAACTTCTCTACCACTTTTGCCGCAACGCCTTCTTCTTCCGCCATTTTAACCACAGCATGTGCCAATGGATGCTCGCTCATTTTTTCAAGAGAATATGAAATTTCAAGTAAATCCTTTTTTTCAATACCATCAGCCGGTAAAACATCTGTTACCGTCGGTTCGCCCATTGTAACAGTTCCCGTTTTATCCAGAGCCACAATTTTAACTTTTCCTGTTTCTTCAATAGCTGCTGCAGTTTTAAAAAGAATACCGTTTTTCGCTCCAACGCCGCTGCCAACCATAATTGCAACAGGTGTTGCAAGACCAAGAGCACACGGGCAGCTTATAACAAGTACCGAAATACCCCTTGCCAGAGCAAAGCCCACGGTTTGTCCCAAAAACAGCCACACAGCAGTCGTGATAACCGCAATTGTGATAACTGCAGGAACAAATATCCCCGAAACCCTATCTGCCGCCTTGGATATGGGAGCCTTTGACGCAGCCGTATCGCTTACCATTTTTATTATCTTTGACAGTATTGTATCTTCTTCCACAGCAGTCGTGCGGCATTTTATAAAGCCCATTCTGTTTACGGTTGCTCCTGTTACGCTATCGCCCACGGCTTTGTCAACGGGGATACTCTCGCCCGTCAAAGCTGACTCATCCACAGAACTTTCTCCCTCAATAATCACACCGTCTGCCGGAATACTTTCTCCCGGACGGACAACAAATATATCACCAACCACTATCTGTTCGGCAGGGATAATAACCTCTTTATCATTGCGGATTACTACAGCAGTTTTGGGAGATAAATCCATAAGCCCTTTTAACGCATCTGTTGTTTTACCTTTTGAATAGGTTTCAAGGAGCTTACCCACAGTAATCAGGGTCAATATCATTGCTGCTGACTCAAAATAAAGTTCGTGGAGATAATGCGCAGCATGTGCGGCATCTCCCGCCATCATCGCATCACCCATTGCGAATAACGCATATGTGCTGTAGGTAAACGCCGCTCCTGAACCAAGAGCAACTAAAGTATCCATATTAGGACTTCCTTTAATAAGTCCTTTAAATCCGCTCAGAAAAAACTTTTGGTTTATAACCATAATAATAGCCGTAAAAAGCAGTTGCAAAAGCCCGATTGTCATTGGATTTTTCGCAATCACAGACGGCAATGGAAATCCCCACATTGTATGCCCCATAGAAATATACATCAAAACCGCAAGAAATCCCAGCGACGAAAAAAGTCTTGTTTTCATCTTTTTTATTTCATTGTTTTCAGTTATTTCCTTGCTTTCCTGCTTGTCTCCCGCCAAACTTACTCCATATCCTGCGGCAACTACAGCGGCAATTATATCTTTTTCATCAGCCGTACCCTTAACATTCATCGAGTTTGTCAAAAGGTTTACTGAACATTCAGTTACTCCCTCAACCGAGGATACTGCCTTTTCAACCCTTGCGCTGCAAGCGGCACAGCTCATACCTGTAACATTATATCTTTTCACTTTCACACCATTTCCTTTTTGCAGTTTGTCATAACTAACTATTGTTAATTATATCCCTCTTCTATATAAAAGTCAAGGAGAAACAACATTTTTTATTGTTTTTCCTTGACTTTCTTTTAAATTTTTTGTAAAATATATAGAACTTTTATTTTTTACAAACTTTGAAAAGGATGTGTTTATATGATAAGTGCAAACTATCAACACCTTATTGCAATGATCATATATATGGCCGCAGTTGTGGTTATAGGTATTGTCTTTGCAAAACGTTCAAACAAAAATGCAGAAAGCTACTTCCTTGGCGGACGTTCACTTGGTCCCTGGGTTGCAGCATTCAGTGCCGAAGCATCCGATATGTCAGGCTGGTTGCTTATGGGTCTTCCCGGTCTTGCATACTGGACAGGTCTTGCAGACGCAGGCTGGACTGCAATTGGTCTTTTTGTAGGTACATATTTCAACTGGCTGATTGTTTCAAAAAGACTTCATAAATACAGCGTTAAAGTTGATGCAATCACAATTCCGGGATTTTTCTCAAAGCGTTTTCACGAAAAGAGCAAGATTATTCTTATAATTTCTTCACTCTTTATTATCATATTCTTTACAGTTTATGCAGGTCAGTGCTTGTCTGCATGCGGAAAATTGTTTATGAATCTTTTCGGTATGGAAAATTCATATCACACTATGATGATTGTGGCGGCTGTTTTCGTTTTGCTTTATACCTTCCTTGGCGGTTTCCTTGCAGAAAGCGCATCAGACTTTATGCAGGCAATTGTTATGGTTATAGCACTTGTTGCAATCTTTACACTCGCTGTTGTTAATGCAGGTGGCTGGGGTCAGGTTATAGAAAATGCAAAGAACATTGACGGATATTTCTCACTGTTCTCAACTGCATCGCCTTCAACCGAGGTTGCAAACACCTTTGGTGCAGGCAGCTCCTACTCTTTCCTTTCAATCTGTTCTTGCCTTGCCTGGGGTCTTGGTTACTTTGGTATGCCCCAGGTACTCCTCAGATTTATGGGCATCAGAGACGGTAAGGAACTTACTCGTTCACGCCGCGTTGCTTGCATCTGGCTGTTTATTGCAATGTCAACAGCCGTACTCATTGGCATTGTTGGTCGTTCAGTTCCCGGTGTAGGATACACATCAAACGCAGCAGCAGAAAACATCTTTATTGATATGTCAACCACATATCTGCCTCCCATTCTTGCAGGCTTTGCCTGTGCAGGAATTTTGGCTGCATCAATTAGTTCTTCTGACTCATATCTCTTGATTTCAACATCAGCTCTGGCAGAAAACATTTATCACGGCATCTTTAAAAAGAATGCTAGTGACAAGGAAATTATGTGGGTATCAAGAATAGCAATGACAGTTATTACCATAATTGCTATGATTATCGCGTGGGATGCCAACAGCACAATCTTTGGTATTACATCTTTTGCTTGGGCAGGCTTTGGTGCTACATTCGGTCCTTTGATGCTGTTCTCACTGTTCTGGAAGAGAACAACTCACGCAGGAGCAGTTGCAGGTATGCTCTCAGGCGGTATAATGGTATTTGTATGGAAGCTTGTTATCAAGCCTTTGGGCGGTGTGTTCGCAATTTACGAACTCCTTCCCGCATTTATCATTTCTTCAATTGTAATCGTGATTGTTTCACTCCTTACCAAAAGACCTGCAGACGTTATCACAGAAGAATTTGAAGAAATAATGGCAAGATAATTTTAGTCAAAGTTTAAGCCCTCGCCGTGTTGGCGAGGGCTTATTTGTTTCCAATTACATCAACTCACAAACCAAATCAGCATATTCAGCGGGGTTTTCAATATCAAGTCCTGCAATCAAAAGGCTTTGTGCATAAAGAATTTTGGCGTACTTTTCAGCTTTTTCTTTATCATTTTCAAA
>JAZRJT010000081.1:0-14068 GCA_045645905.1 Clostridia bacterium | reverse complement strand
TTTATTAAATATTTATGTTTTTCAACTATTCATATTCAACCGACAAAAGCGTCAGCCCCTTGCCCGGAAGGGTTTCACCTGCAAGCTCACGATTTTTTGTTTCAAAAACTTTAGCTATTGTATCTGCACCGCGTCTGCCTGTGCCCACCTCTAAAAGTGTTCCTGCCATAATGCGAACCATATTGTACAGAAATCCATCTCCTGTAACCGCAAAGACAACATCATCCCCAAACCGCTGAACACCAACGCTGTATATTGTTCGTACTGTTGATTTTTTAAATCTTTTAACCGAGGAAAAACCCTCAAAATCGTGTTCGCCCAAAAATTCCTTTGCTGCAGACTGCATCGCCTCAACATCTAAGGTTTCAGTCACCGTATACATAAATCTATGTTCAAACACATCAGGAATAACACTATTGTGTATGCGATAAAGATAGGTTTTACGTTTTACATTCAGTCTTGCGTGAAAACGTTCGTCTGCCCGGCTTAACTCTGTCACCGCAATATCAGCAGGAAGATATCTGTTGAGATATTCCAGAATTTCATCATCACTAATCTCAGTGTTGATTTTAAAGCTTGCAACCTGACCTTTAGCGTGAACACCCTTGTCTGTCCTGCCCGAACCGTGAATTTCAACCTTATGCCCCGTCATTTTCTCTAAGATATCCTCAATTTTACCCTGAATGGTATTTGGGGTATTGCCCTGTCTTTGCCAGCCGTTATACCTTGTGCCGTCATATTGAACTGTAATTTTATAATTTTTCATTTACTTTACCTGTTTTGCAAGATACTTATTCATCACCCTACCCGCAATGGGTGCTGCCGCATCGCCGCCACTTCTGCCGTCATTTTCCAAAACCACTGCAATTGCAATCTGCGGGTCTTCTGCCGGAGCATAACCGACAAACCAGGCATGGTCTGATGCAGTTTCATCCTCGGCTGTCCCCGTTTTGCCCGCAACTGTGATACCGCTGATTTGGGCGCGGGTGCCTGTTCCGCTCTTTACAGCATCTACCATAAGCTGCTGAATATATTTTGCACAATCCATCGATATGGGTTGCCCTGTTACCTTTGTTGCCGTTTTGCTTACTGTAATATTGTTTTTTGTAACGCTTTCAACCACATACGGCTTTACCATTTGCCCATTGTTTGCCACAGCCGAACAAATCATTGCCATCTGTATGGGCGTTGTAAGAAGCTGACCCTGTCCGATACTCACAAGAGCACTGTCCTCTTTGGTCATCTTTTTATATTCTATGCGGCTGGTTTCTGTCGGTATATCAAATCCCAGTGATGAATTTATACCAAAACGCTCTGCAATCCCGGTAATCTTTTCACTGCCAAGCTCATACCCTACCGTACAGAACACCTGATTGCTTGACACTTGAAACGCACGTTCTAAACTGATTTCACCATATTCTTTGTTGTTGTAATTTTCAACCTTTAAATCTCCTGCAGTAAAGCCGCCTGTGTCCTCAAATATACGCTCCTTCATTCCATTTTCAAATGCTGCCACCGCTGTCACAATCTTATATGTCGAGCCGGGAGGATAAAGCCCCTGAACCGCCCTTGCAATAAGGGGCGAGTTCTCGTCCTCTACAATGGTGTTCCATTGTTTTTCAAGAGTCACGGCATCCGGGTCAAAATCAGGAAGACTGACCATTGCAATAACTGCACCTGTTTTGGGATTCATTGCAACAATTGCTCCCCGATTTCCTTTCATTTGCTCATAGGCATATTTCTGAACAGAATTATCAATCGTCAGATTAAGGTCAAAGCCCTTTTTCTTGTCACCTTGAAAAAGGTCAAGGTCGCCCTTGCCAAGAAGCTCGCTGTCGTACTCACGCTCAAGCAGGCTCTTTCCGTAGACCTGAGAGCAATACCCGATAACGTGGCTATATAGCCTTCCTTGGGGATATACACGCTTTATGCTGTCACCATTCTCAACGGTTTCTGCCAGAACAAGACCGCATTTATCATAGATTGTGCCGCGTGTAACATATCTTTCATCGTCCCACTGACGTCGGTTATACGGATTTGTCGAAACAGTATCCGCCTGAAACAGATTAAAATACAAAAGATATGTCAGAAGTGCCAGAAACAAAGCCGAAATAACAATCAAAACACGAATGATTTTTTTATTCACATTCATTCATCCGCGCCTCCTTTCTGTCCTCAACGGCAGAAATCGCCTGCATTATTCCAAGTGATGCAAAGCTGACAACAATGGATGTTCCGCCATAGCTGACAAAAGGAACCGTTATACCCGTCAGTGGAATAAACTTTGTTACACCGCCGATGATTATAAATGTCTGCAAGGCAAACATAAGGGTAAGCCCCAAGCCAACCGCTTTGTTATATGGATTTTCGGTATTGAGAGTTATTTTAAAACATCTGTATGACAACAAGAAAAACAGAATAATAATTGCCGCACCGCCAAACACGCCCATTTCCTCGCAGATTGCCGAAAAAATAAAGTCGGTATGAACCTCAGGGATATAATATGGCGAGCCGTTGCCAAGACCTCTGCCGAAATATCCGCCCGAGGCAATTGCAAAAAGTGACTGTGCTATCTGGTAGCCCTTGTTTGAAACGTCTTCCCACGGGTCAAGCCACACACCCACGCGCACCTGAATGTGATACAAAAACTTATAGCCCAAAAGCCCGACGACCGACGCAGCAGCAACATTTGCCCACAAAAAACATCTGTTTTTTTCGTACACATATATCATAAATATAAATATTAAAAAGACAACTAAAATTGTTCCCCAGTCGCGTTGCAGAACAAGGAATAAAATATAAGTATAAGTAATTATACCCGTCATATATACAGGTTGAATTTTTAAAAAAGGCTTGCTCCAGCTTTCTGAATAATGACACGAAAGGAACATCACATAAAGAATTTTTATAATTTCGGAAGGCTGGAATGCTATCGGACCTATGTCAATCCAGTTGCGAGAGCCATTGACTGTTTTACCAAAGCATAGCGTTATAACAAAAAGAGCAACTCCCCCTGCGGCATATAAAAACCACATTTTATGCCAGATGCGTACATTATAGTATATACAATATGCGGCAAAAAACACAATTCCGCCTATACCTATCCACACAATCTGCCGTGCACCCATAACAATATCGAGTCGGCACAGCATCAAAACACCCATAGTCATAAGCATAGACGCAATCAGCATAAGAAACTTATCTCCCATTCGGCAGATAACCAAAATTGAATACATAAGAACAAACAGACAAAGTAAACCAAGCCCAACATAAAGTATGTTGAGCTGATAATCGTTTACCATATATAAAAGCAAAAACCCCAGCACGTTCATTACAACAAGAAGGTAGGCAGGGAGTCTGTAATTTGCCTTACTCACGCCTGCCCCTCCTCAAATATAAATCTGATTTCGCCGAATGAAATTTCGTCACCGTTTTCAATCGGTTTAACCTTTTTCAGCTTTGAGCCGTTGAGATATGTGCCGTTTTTGCTGCCCATATCGCCGATATACCAAACACCATCATCATACCACACTTGAAAGTGTTCGGTCGACAAAAACATATGGTTGACAGTGATATCACATTCCTTACCTCTGCCAACAATCACGCCTTTACCGTCTATGCGGTATGCCGCCTTCATCTTTGCCTCTGCCGCATATCTGTTTTTAACAGTTTTAAGAACAGCATAGATGCTTCGCAAAGCAGGTGCTTCTTCTTTTTCAGAAGAGGCATTTTTTGCACGTTCCTTTTTGCCCATCTTTTTTATATCCATATAGATAAGTGCAATAACACTGAAAATAAACAGATATATTATTGTTGTGAAAACATAGCTAAGCAGTGAAGATATCATTGAATAAACAGACATAAGCCTCACCCTTTTCTTCTGTATCTCCTTTTTTACTCGGCTGAAGTGCCAAACATTGCATCAAAATCTGCTGTAATGGTTGCCTTTTTATAGTTGCCCTTTCTTATTCTTACATCCGCAGTCTTCATAAGATACTCCATATAATCATTAATACTGAAGCTGCGTTCCATCCTCTGAATGATGTGATAACCGTACGAGGTTTCAACCAAACCGCTTGTCTCGCCGATTTCAAGAGCAAATGATGCATCTGTAAACTGCTGTACCATTGTGCCGTCATCAGCAAAGGTATAGCCCTCGGGTGTTGCACCGGGGTCGTCATTGTATTCTTCCATCAGTTTATCAAAATCACCGCCCTCATTTAGCTTTTTAAGGACCTCTTCAGCTTCTTTCTTTGCAGCGGCCTTTTTTTCATCGGTTACGTCACCAAGGCCCTCCTCATCAAAGGCGATAAGTATGTGCTTAACAGTAACCTTTTCAGAATCGCCGGCTGCTTTTTTAAGCTCGTCGTTTGATACATATTTACTTAAATCTGATTCTATATCAATGCTTGTTTTCTCGCTCAGTTTTTGAAGTCTCTGCATTTCAGCAAAAGCCGCCTCATTGGGATAACCGTTTTGTTTAAGAGCCGTCTCAAAATTATCGCCATACTGAGCTTTAATTTCCTCTAACTGTTTAGAGAGTTCAGCTTTTTCTTCATCTGTCAGCTTTATGCCGTGCTTTTCACCCTCAGCAACAAGTGCATATATAGGTATAAGCCTTTCTGTCGCCAGACCCTTTGCATATTCGGTATAATTCATTTTTGTCTCGAATGCATTTTTGTTCCAATCCATAGCCGAAACATCTGTCAGCGCACCTGTCTGAACAAGTGAATAAACACAGTTTGCAGCCATCACATTGGAAACATATTCAAACACATTGCCGTCTACAGCCTTACCGCTTATTGTCATAACAGCATCTTTTTCACCTGTAAAGCTGTTGACTGCAGCCATAATGGGATTTTCGTATTTAATGTTGTCAGCTTTTGCATCAACGCCTGTATTTTCCATCAAAACATTTGATACAATTGTGTTTTGACCTATGCCCTCTACTCTGCATACCCAGTATGCAGCCAAAGCAACAACTACAGCCACCGCTGCACAAATCGCAATAATTATATTTTTCTTTTTCTTATTCGCCACAGGAATTACCGCAAGCTCCTCCTCGGTTAAAGGTTCTTCCTCTTCAGTTTCAACAGTTTCTGTCTGCCATTCGTCACCCATAACGTCATCATCAGTTTCTGTTTCAGGTTCGGCTGCGAGAATTTCTTCTTCAACCACAGTTTCTTCAATTTCTTCCTTTTCGGTAATTTCTTCATTCAGGTTTTTGTTTTCCATAACAATCGCTCCAATCTGTTTGTATTTTCTTTAATTATACACCCAATTATAAAAATCGTCTATATATTTTCGATAAATTCTTTTACCATATTAAGATAGTCGGAATTTTTTAAACTTTCCTTAAAGGTATATATAATCTTTGGTTTTTTACCGGTTTTAATAACCGCCTTGCCGGATTTCAGATAATCGCTGTTTACAAATTCCGAAAGGTCGGGAGCATTATCCGGCAGAAAGTGCAAAACAAGATTATTTCTGCCACCCTTTACCTCGGTAAACAGCCTATCCGATGCAAGCTTTCTTATAAGTGAAATAATCATTAGATTGTTCACCGTGACAGGCACATCACCGTATCTGTCAAGAAGCTCGTCGTATACATCACCAAGCTCTTCTTCGCTTTCAATCGCCGCAATCTTTTTATATGCAAGTAATCTTTGACTGTGTGCCCTGATGTAGCTCTCGGGAATAAATGCACTGACAGGAAAGTCAACCGATGTTTCAATTTCCTCTTCAATTGGTATACCCTGCATTTCGCTTACCGCCTGAGCAAGCAGCTTGCAATACATATCATAGCCCACGCTGTCCATATGTCCGCTTTGCTGAACACCCACAACATTGCCTGTACCGCGAATTTCAAGGTCACGCATAGCAATTTTGAAGCCCGAGCCGAACTCGGTAAATTCACGGATAGCCTTAAGTCTTTTTTGTGCATCCTCATTAAGTACCTTGTCACGGTGATAGGTGAGGTAGGCATAGGCAAGCCTGTTCGAACGCCCAACTCTGCCCCTTAGTTGATAAAGCTGTGCAAGACCAAGTCTGTCGGCGTCCTCCATAATGATTGTATTTACATTTGCAATATCAAGCCCCGTTTCAATTATAGTTGTACACACTAAGACATCAATTTCGCCCTCTGACATTGCCATCATAATCTTTTCAAGCTCAGACTCTGACATCCGTCCGTGGGCTACAGCCACCCTTATATCCGGTAGCATATCCTCGATTTCCTTAGCAGTTTTTTCTATTCCCTGAACACGATTGTGCAGATAATATACCTGACCGCCCCTGCCGATTTCCTTTGAAATTGCCTCACGGATTACATCTTTGTCATATTCCATTACGTATGTCGCCACGGGATACCTTTCGCCCGGAGGCTCGGCAATAATACTCATATCACGAATTCCCGACATTGACATATGAAGTGTTCTTGGAATTGGCGTTGCAGAAAGTGTTAAAACGTCAATTTCTTTTTTCATTTCTTTAATTCTTTCTTTATGTGCAACACCAAAACGCTGTTCTTCGTCAATGATAAGAAGTCCCAGTTTTTTGAAAACCACCGACTTTTGTAAAATCTTGTGGGTTCCGATTACTATATCCGCCTCGCCCGATTTAAGTCTTGCTACAATATCCTTTTGTTGTTTGGGTGTACAGAATCTTGAAAGGCAGGCAATGTTTACAGGATAATCCTTCATTCTCTGTCTGAAATTGTTGTAATGCTGATTTGCTAAGATTGTTGTGGGTACAAGATATGCCACCTGATACCCGTCCATTACCGCCTTGAACGCGGCACGCATAGCAACCTCGGTTTTGCCATAGCCCACATCACCGCAAAGCAGACGTTCCATAGGTCTTGACCGTTCCATATCCCGCTTTACTTCTTCAATGCACCTGAGCTGGTCATCTGTTTCTTCGTATGGAAATGCCGCCTCAAAATCACGCTGCCATTCGGTATCCTTTGAAAATTCTATACCACGGATTGCCTCTCGCTGAGCATACAACTCCACAAGCTCCTTTGCCATATCCTGACAGGAGTTTTTAACCCTTTGCTTGGCTCTGTTCCATTCCTGACCGCCAAGACTGCTGAGTTTTACCTGACCGCCTTCCCTTCCGATATGCTTATAAATCAGATTAAGCTGGTCGGCAGGGACATACAAACTGTCACCGCCCTTATAGACAAGCTTTAAATAATCCTTTTGTGCACCTTCAACAGTAAGACGCTCAAGCCCCACATACTGACCAATACCATGATTCTGATGAACAACAAAATCACCCACGTGCAAATCAGTAAAGCTGTCAATTCGGTTTTCCTTTGACACCCTTGCCTTTTTGCGTTTCTTTTTGCTTTCGCCAAAAATTTCCTTATCGCTAATAACAACAGTCTGGATAAGGGGATACTCAAAGCCGCGTCGCAAACCGCCATGGGTAACAATAATCTTTCCCGCCTCAGGGATATCATCAAAGCTCTTTGCCAATGTGCAAGAAATCTCTTCGTCACAAAGTTGTGTATAAAGATTCTCGGCACGGCGTTCGGAGCCTGCAAGTATTACTGTGCGGTATTTGTTCTTTTTATAAAAATCCAGGGCATCGTAGAAAAATTCCATCTTGCCGCCAAAGCTGTTTAAGCTTTTAGCAGTAAAGCTGACCAGTTTCTTTGGTTTTATATCGGGGTTTGAATGTGAAAGTGCTGACATACTAACCATTCCAAGCTGTGACATTAGCTTTATGTGTTCAAGATAATCGCCCGTATACTGCATTGTGCTTTTGGGAATTATTCCACGTTCAAGCATATCCTTAAGAGTTTCGTCAAACCTGTTTTTTTCGATTTTTACCGCCTCGGAAATTGCTGCAGGGTCATCCGCAAACACCAGATAGTCATTACCTATATAATCCAAAAGGGTGGGTATTTTTTCGTCATACAGATATGGAATATATTTATCCCTTGAGGGAAACACTATCCCCGCATCAATTCTCTCAGCATCGCGTTTAAGGCTTGCAATCAGCTTTAGGGTTTCTTCTGTCTGCTCCTTTTTTCTGCATACCCTTGCCGCCTCATCGTTAAGGGCTTTTGCACATTTTGCACGCACGTCACTTCCTGCAACAAGCTCACTTGCAGGGGTTATACGGGCAGAAACTATACCCTCGCCCGATGCTGTGCGCTGGGTTTCAACATGGAATTCCCTTACAGAATCAACCATCGTGTCAAAAAATTCAATGCGGAATGCCATATCACTCCAAAATGGGTAAAAGTCAAATATGCCGCCACGAACACTGAACTGCCCGGGACCTTCAACCATATCCTCTCGCTTGTAACCGAAATCCACCATTATGTTGCAAAGGTCATCAAGTTCAATTTCGTCACCTACCGAAAGAACAAGCGCCTTTTCAGTGTATAATGCTTTTGGTACGGTTGCACTCATCAGTGCCGACATTGTTGTAACAATGCAGTGCTCATCATTGCCGCAGCAAAGTCGGTCAAGCACCTCAAGACGTTGCTTTTTTATGTCGTTTGCCGCCGCCTCGATATCATAAAACACCAAATCCTTTTCGGGAAAGAACAGTACCTTGCCCTGAAAAAAGAACTTTAAATCCTCATAAATTTCTTTTGCCTTTGCCTGATTGGGTGCAACAACCAAAGCCTTTTTGCCCATAGCCTTAGCCGTACAAAAAATAAGGTGTGCCCTTACAGAGTCGGAAACACCCATAACGCTTACAGGGGACTGTGATTTTTTCAGCCCCCCTGTTATCTCTTCAAAATCAGCTAAGCTTTCTAAAATTTTCAGAAATCCATCCATAGCCTCACCTTAAATCCTGCCTGACAGCAGTTAACCGTTAAACTTAGACATTGCCTTTTCGGTGCCGTTTTTTATAATTTCGCCAACAGCCTCTGCAGCCTTTACTGCAACGGGAACAAGCACCTCGACTTCGCCTTTGCTGAAATGCCCAAGAACATAATCAGCCAAATCATAATCGGGGTTTTTCGGGCTGCCCACGCCGATTTTTATACGCGGAAACACCTCTGACCCCGTCTGATAGATAATGCTTTTTACACCGTTGTGACCGCCTGCACTGCCCTTAGGGCGAATACGCATTTTGCCAAGTGGCAGGGAAATATCGTCATAGATTATTATTATTTGGTCGTTTTCAACCTTATACCAGTTTTTAAAATCCCTGATACATTCACCGCTAAGGTTCATAAATGTCTGAGGCTTTACCAAAACAACCTTTTCGCCCGCAATTGAGCCTTCGCCGTAAATGCCATTAAATTTTACCTTTTTTATATCAATATTATACTTTGCCGCAACCGCATCCAATGCATCAAAGCCCACATTGTGGCGGCTGTTTACGTACTTTTTTCCCGGATTTCCCAATCCTGCTATTATATACATAGAATTACCGTTCCTTTATTTTTTCTCGAGTCTGAAAAAAAATTGTTTAGATTGCCATCTTGCAGCGAGGCATGCTGTGCTGTGTGCACCGCTCCGAGCAAAAGGTGATGAGATAAGTCATTTTCCTCAGACTCTTATTGGGATTTTACTTTTGTCCACATCTCTGCATAATACTTCTTTGTTTCAGGGTCCTGATACCTGAAATATTCATCATTATTATTGTCTTGCCTTGGAACATAAGCCTCGTTGCCTTCATAAACGGTATCTCGTATTTCCTCAAAGGCACTCTCAACGGGCGAGGAATATCCAACCGCCTCGGAATTTGCCATAGCATTCTCGGGTCTCAGCATAAAATCAATCCATTTATGGGCAAGATTTGTATTAATACATTCGTTTGTTATAACCATACCATCAATCCACAGGTTTGTGCCCTTATCAGGAGTGAAAAATCTCAGGTTTTCGTTTTCTGACATAATGTATGCCGCATCACCCGAATATACAATTGCCATTGCCTTGCTGCCGGCAATCATACTGTCAATGACATCATCACCAACGTATATGGGATTCATAATCTCACGTTGCTGTACCAACCAATTATATGCCGCATCAATCTCGCTTTTCTCGGCTGTATTAAGTGAATAACCTAAGGCCTTTAGAGCAATCATAAACGAGTCACGCTCGGAATCGTACATATAAATGTTGTCCTTGTATTTGGGGTTTCTGAGAAGTTCCCAACCGTCATTAAGGTCAGATGAGTCAACAACAGTTTCATCATAGAGTATGCCAACATTACCCCAAAAATACGGAATTGAATACTTATTGCCAGGGTCAAACGGGCGGTCAAGTATTGAAGGAATTATCCCGTCAAGATTTGTAAGCTTAGACTTATCAATCTCCTGAACGAGTTCTTCCTTGGCAAGACGTTCAATCATATAGTCAGAGGGGATAATTATATCATATTTTTCACCGCTCATAACCTTGGTATACATCGACTCGTTTGAATCAAAGGTTTCGTATATAACCTTGCAGCCATACTCCTCCTCAAAAGCAGTAATAAGGCTGTCGTCTATGTATTCACCTGCATTGTATACCTTTAAAACAGCTTTGTTGTTCTTTAGTCCAAATACAGCAAAGCCAATCAGTGCACAAAGTGCAACAACCCCTGCCAACCTGATTCTGCGTCTGGTTTTGTAGCCAAGATTTGACAAAAGGCTTTTAATTTTTCCGCCCGGTGCCAGCTTTACAACCGCAACGCCTATCACAATAACAAGTATGACTATGGTGGATAGTGCATTTATTGTGGGGTTAATACGCTTTGTGGCATTATACACAATCATTGAAATATTTTCAACACCGTTTCCGCTTACAAAATACGAAACAACAAAATCATCAATTGACATGGTGAATGCAAGAAGCATACCTGCAACAATTCCGGGCTTAATCATTGGCACAATTACCTTGATAAGTGCCTGAAAGGGTGTTGCACCCAAATCCATTGCCGCATTGGCAATATTTACGTCAAGTTCGCGTATTTTGGGATACACCGATGTTATTACATAGGGCGTGCAAAAGCAGATATGGGCAAGAAGCATGGTAACATAGCCCTTTTCAATCTTCATTGCAGTAAACAATATCATAAGTCCTATTGCCGTAACAATATCGGGGTTCATAATGGGAATATTATTGATATTTAAAATCCATTCTTTAATTATCTTGCGGCTTTTAGAAAGCCCTATTGCTGTAATAGTACCTAAAATAGTAGAAATCGCCGTTGCTAAAACTGCAACCGATACAGAAACCCACACCGCCGACATAATCTCAGCATCGTTTATCAGGGCCTCGTACCACTTAAGCGAAAAACCCGTAAACTTAGCAAAGGAACGCGACGAGTTAAAAGAAAATATCATTGTTATAATAATTGGCACATAAAAGAATGCAAAGCACAGTGCCACATAAAATCCTGATGAAATACGCGCTAATTTTTTCAACGCACAACCTCCTTTCCTGAGCTAATGTTAGTTTTCTTCCTTATCAATCTTCTTCATCCATCTGATTGAGAACAGTATAATTACAGCAAGCAAAAGTGACACAGCACTGCCGAAGTTCCAGTCACCCACCTCGATAAACTGCTTTTCAATCAGGTTACCGATAAGCATATACTGACCGCCGCCCAGTATCTTTGGAATCATAAAGGTAGAAATGGAAAGCAAAAACACCATAATAACACCATTTAAAACGCCGGGGATTGACAGCTTAAAAGTTACCTTTAAAAATGTCTGTATTGGATTTGCACCCAAATCATACGCAGCCTCAACAAAGGATTTATCCATCTTGCTGAGAGATGTATGAATTGGAATTATCATAAATGGTAAAAATTCGCAAATCTGCCCGACCATAACAGCAAAGTCGGTGTACATAAGTCCAAGCGGCTCTAAAATGCTCTTCCATGCATAAATTCTAATAATCATATTTATCCACATTGGAATGGTTACCAGAAGTATCAATATGCTTTGCGTGCGTTCCTTGCACTTTGAGATTATGTAAGCCATGGCATAGCCCAAAATGAGACATATCGCCACAGTAATAAGACCCATTTCTATAGAGCTTATAAACACCTCAAGATACACAGGCTCGACAAATTTTGCAAAATTGTCAAGGGTAAACTGTATATTTATAAGAGAATTACCGCTGTTTGTCACAGCATATAAAAATATCATAAAAATCGGAACAAGAATAACTATAACCGACCACACCATATATGGTCTTACCAGATTTTTAAAGTATTTCATAGCCTTATCCTTTCAAATCAGTTCATCTTCCACATAACGTGAATATCTTCAGGCCCGAAGGTCAGACCCACTCGCTTTCCCACAGGGTGATAATCTGTGGTATGTATCATATACTGACGGTATTTTGACTGTACCATTATTTCATAATGAACGCCCTTGAATACAATACTGCTAACCGTTCCGCTGAGCTTTGCCGCATCAGGCGACACTATATCAATGTCCTCGGGACGAAGTACAACCTCGATTTCCTCGTTTTCCTTAAAGCCCTTGTCAACACATTCAAATTCAAAATCATCAAACGCAACAAGGCAGTCACGAATCATAATACCCTCGATAATATTTGACTCGCCTATAAACTGTGCAACAAAGCGGTTTTCAGGCTCGTTGTATACATCTGTGGGAGTGCCGATTTGCTGAATGTAACCGTCATTCATAACAACCACGGTATCAGACATTGACAAAGCTTCTTCCTGGTCGTGAGTTACATATATAAAGGTAATGCCTACCTCCTGCTGAATTTTCTTCAGTTCAAACTGCATTTCCTTGCGGAGCTTGGCATCAAGAGCACCCAAAGGCTCGTCAAGGAGCAGCACTTTTGGCTTGTTAATAAGAGCACGGGCAATTGCAACTCGCTGTTGCTGACCGCCTGACAGCGAGGTTACATCACGTTTTTCGTATCCCGAAAGTCCAACCAGCTTCAGCATTTTTTCAACCTCTTGCTTAACAACCGACCTTTCCGTCTTTTTTATGTTAAGTCCAAAGGCAATATTTTCAAAAACATTAAGGTGCGGAAACAGTGCATACTTCTGGAAAACAGTGTTCACCTCACGCTTATATGGCGGCACCTTGGAAATCTCGATACCGTCAAAGAGAATTTCGCCATCGTCGGATTCATCAAAGCCCGCAATTATACGCAAGGTTGTTGTCTTGCCGCAACCCGAAGGACCAAGAAGGGTTAAAAATTCCTTCTCATTGATTTTAAGATTAATCCCCTTTAAAATCTGCTGATCATCAAAGGTTTTAGTAATGTTTTTAAGTTCAATTAACGCACTCAAAGTATTCCCTCCTTAAAAGAATGGCGGAGTTGATATCCAAATCAGCTCGCAATTCCGTTTGCCATTGTTTTCTATATGATAATTTTCGTTGCATCTTACATAAAATGTGTCGCCTTTTTTCAGGTGATGCTTTTCGCCGCCGTAAATCAAATCTGCACAGCCGTTTAAGACAAAGCCAAAGTCCTCGCCGTCGTGTGGGGTTATTTCCTGAGATTTTCCGTCGGGAAAAATTTCAATCCTTATGGGTTCCATCGCATTCTTCTGAGCATTTGGCACAAGATAGGCAATCTTATACTCATCCTGCTCGTTTTCGTAATAATCCTTTTCCGAAAAGACAATTGCTTCCTCCGATTTTTCGGAGAAAAATTCCTGAAGTGATGAACCTAAAACCTCCAATAAATCCTCTAAAGTTGAAATTGACGGAGAACAGTTATTGTTTTCAAGCTGTGATAAAAATCCTTTTGAAAGCTCACTTCGGTTGGCAAGCTCCTCAAGAGTCAGCTGATGCTTGATACGCAAGCGTTTCAGCTTTTTTCCTATATCCACAAAATTCACCCCTGAAACCGCTGGAGCGTATCTGACCAAGCTGTTCCGGGGCTTTGACGGAGAGCTGGGCGACATGATCGCCACCGCTTTTGAGAAACAGTGGATCGATTTCTTCCCCAGAGAAGGAAAATCCGGCGGTGCCTTCTGTGCCGAAGTGGGTGCCATTGGAGAAAGCCGCATCCTCACCAATTTTGACGGCGCCTTTGGCGACGTGGTGGCCCTGGCAAGTCGGGGGCCAAGCGGCTTAGGAAGACAACCACTGGATTTAAATCCTTGGGTTACA
>JAZRJT010000080.1:0-11722 GCA_045645905.1 Clostridia bacterium | reverse complement strand
GAATCAAACAAAACAACCGAAACAACAAGCACTCCATCGCAAGCTTCGGGTGATGGCGGTTCATCCTCGTCAAGCGGTGATACACCGTCAAGCAATAGTTCAACGTCAGAAAGCAGCTCTTCAACAGGCGGCGATTCAGCGGCAAGCAGCAGTTCATCATCCGATGGCGGAGAATCCCCTTCTGCATCATCAGGTGATGGCGGCAGCGAATAGGCGGAGGTAGTTTTTTGAAAAAATATCAAGCTATTTTGAGCGCTTTTTTAAAGCTTGTTCTTTTTATAGTTGCCGCAGCAATATTGATTTATTCATCATATCGGCTTTATAACTACAATAAAGAACGGACAAAAAATGAGAAACTGGCAGAAAGTGTTGTTTCTGAAAGCTTGTCAAATCAATCTGCACCCATAAATGTAGATTTTGAAAAACTCAAACAGGAAAACAATGATATTATAGCGTGGCTTTACTGCGAAGGGACACCGATAAACTATCCTGTTGTGCAGGCTGAGGATAATTCTTATTATCTTCACAGAGGAACAGACGGTGAATATAGTTTTTCTGGCACATTATTTGCAGATTGCCTTAACAAAGGTGATTTTACCGACAACAATACAATAATATACGGGCACAATATGAAAAATGGTACTATGTTCGGAATTCTTACTGAATATCAAAATCAAGAGTATTATGATAAGCACTCCGAAATGTATCTTTTAACGGCTGAAAAAGAATATAAAGTGAAATTCATTGCAGGAGTTACGGTAAGCAGTACATCATTGATTTACAAATTGCCGCTTGAGGATAAAGATAAAGAGTCTTTTATATCCGAGTTCTGTGAAAAGTCGACTTTTAAGTCGGAATATAAATTTTCACCGGATGACGTATATGTTATGCTTTCAACTTGTTCGTATGCGTATAATGATGCACGATATGTGCTGATAGGGGTTATAAAAGAACTATAAATGTTTTGGAATTATACAATAAAGCATTGGTGAAAACTATCACCAATGCTTTATTTTGTTTATTCTTCAACTTTGGATTCCTGAGCAATATTGATGTATTTTTCAATATCCGAATAAATAAAGAAGTTTGTTGTAAAGCTTGTAAGTGTGGGAAGAAGTATAAGCTCCAGCAGAATTATTATCAGAATTACTATGAGATTCTGGGTAATAAACACAGCCGCAATGGGAATAACTATGTGTATCATAATTGTTATAAGCAACAATAAAAAGTTTTTGGGGGCGTTTGCCATAGCAAAAATCAAAGAGTTTTTGAATACGTGCTTTAGTGGCAGGTCAAATGTAATCAAAATCTGATAAATATACAGATGCATAAGGGTGTATACAAATGCGACCAATACAAGTATAAATGCCAGTATATATATACCTGAATTCACATAAAACTCAATGGCAATTGTCAGCAGATAAAGTGCCGCAAGGTCAATTGCCCAGATACAAAAGCTTTGTTTAAAATTGGTCCTGAATCTTTCAAAGAAGTCGCTGACAAGCCAGCAATGCTCCTCTCTGCCGTAATTGCGGATAATATAGGTTGCTCCTGCAGTGGCAGGGCCCAATCCGTAAAAAATGCTGAAAAACAGAGAAAGTATTACCCTTAGCGCTATGTCAATAAGTGCAAAGGTGGGTTCAAGCGAAGGGTCCCCCAATGATACAAAAAGCGAGTCTGAAATTCTTGATGATATAACCCCTGTGATAATCATTGTAAAAAGAAAGAAGGGGAGGGCTGCAATCATATACAGCATATTAACCTTGCAAAGGTCCCACAGCTTTCTTGGAAGTATCTCAAAAAAAGTAGTTATTCTGGGCTGATTTGGGTCTCGCTTGTTAACGCCCTTGCCCGGTTTATTGTAATTTGAGAAAAACATTTTTATTCACATCCTGATTATATTATTATAATAATTATAAAATTAATGTACATTTTAGATGCCCACTGATTTCAAATGAATAATTAATAATGAATGATGGATAATTGTGGTTGAAAATCGCACTGCGATTTTCTTATTAATTCAAATGCAGAGCATTTGCTCCTTAATTCTTCACTATTCATTGATTTCATCTTCGATGAAATCATTATATCATAATAATACAAAATTCGCAACCATAGAAACTAAAATTATTTATTAAATCACCTTGCTTAAAAACGTAAAACATTTCATCAGGCGGTCAATACTGCTGAAATTAAACCCAATGATACCTATATCCGGCAGATTAATTTCCAGCTTTGCATTGTCATATTCTTTAGAGGTGACAATGTTATAGGATGTAAATTTATCATAATGTACAAAATCAAGTTGGCGGTAGATTTTGTCAGGGCTATACATAAATATAAGCCGCTTTGTAGTGAAAAATGCAAGTCTGTCACGCAGCCCGAAAAAAAAGAAGAGAACTTCCTCATCGTCGGTAAAAAATGATTTAATAAAATGAAGGTCTTCGCTTTCGGGGATGTTTTCGCCATTGAAAAATTCCATATAACCTGTGTTTAGCATTTTGTATCTCTCCTAAATAAAAAAGTGTACAGCCGGAGCTGTACACCGAAAAACGCACAACTCTGACTAGTTTTAAGTTGCAACGCTTCAAACTAAATGTTTCCCATAGAAGAAATACAAAATCAGAGGGTACGCTTTTACCTTAGCATACCTTCTACGAGAAACAATTATTCTTTTTGAAACGTTGCTCTTTTAGTTTATCACAAATAACAATAAATTACAAGATTTTTTTAAGATTGTGGATAAATTGTTTGATAAAAGAAAAATGGCAGATGCTAAATACATCTGCCATTAAATGTTGATATATTAGTTACTGAATTACGATAACACTTGCCTCAAGAACACCTGATGCGTTTGAACCGGTAACAGTAACTGACTTGCCTTTTTCTACTGATTTAAGCACTACAGTTCTGCCGGTTGTACTGTCGATAATCTTGGTGTTGCCGTTTACAAACACGTTATATTCTGTACCCTTTTCTTCGACAATCATAAGACCATATGTGCTATTGACACTCTTAACAATACCTGTAAGCTGTGACTTTGCAACTGAGCCTGCGGCTTCAACCGAGATAATTTCGTTGCTCTGCAGACCAACATTTACATCCGAGCCGGGACGAAGGTCGAAAACTGTTCCTTCCTCCGTTGAATCAATAACAATTTTAACAGTTTTGTTAACCTTGTATTCTGTCACCTTGCGGTCAACTTCGATACCAAGCACTGTGCCTGATGTAGTATGTGTAATATAGTTAATATTACCTGAGAAGGAGTGGTTTTTGCTGCTTGCAGAAATCTTTGTAACCTTACCATAGGTAAGTCTTAATGAAACTGTGTCACCGTTCATAAGTTCTGAAAGCTTGCTGTCAAGGTTGTTGCGTGAAACCTGAACGCCGTCGGCAGAAATTTCGTATTTAACCTTTTCGCCCGATGCTGCGTCTTTAACGTTGAGTGTTGTATATTCGCCCGATGCATCAACAGAAATAAGTGTGCCGCCTGCGGTACTGCTCTTGTCGATAACTTCAAGGGTTGCAACCTCGCCGTCAACAATTGTCAGTGCAACGTAGTTGTTGTTTTTAACCTTGCTGAACAGGTCAACTGCACCGTTAACTTTAACCTTTGCATCCTTGCTGAGAACGTAAGTTTCAACAATTGATTTGTCGTTGGCATCAGCGATGGTAACTGTTTTTGTTCCGCCGGAATCGCGTGTGCCTGAAACAAGACCGTAGATTACAGCGTCATCAATTGTCACGTTGTTTTCAATCATTTTAACCTTGCCTGCAAGGTGAGTAATTTTAACGTGCATACCCACGCTTAAATCATCAAGTGCAACATCCTCGCCGTTGATTTTGAATTTTGTATTTTTCTCAACGGGGTTTACTATATCGTTGCCGTCAATAGAGATGGTAACTGTTTCTTCAAAATCGTCAACCGCAACGACAACACCTGTCTGTACTGATAAATCAAGAATATCAATAAGGCTGTAAAGCATCTTTGCCATTTGTGAACGGGTAACCGCGGTGTTGGGCCAGAATTCCGGCTTGCCCTGTGCGTTGTTGCCCATGCCCTGCATAATGCCTGCATCCTTAACATATTCAACGTATGCACGTGCAGAATCAGGAATTTCAACAGTGTCTGCATATGATGATGAAACAAATGCATTACCCTGAACTTCTTCTTCGGCGCCAAGGAGCTTGGTGAGAAGAATTGCAGCCTCATATCTCAAGAGCGCTGAGTTCTTGTTTGCAGATGAGATGTATGTATCAAGCTCAGAGGCTTTAAGAACACCTGTATAAAGAAGGAAAGAAACCTCGTTTTTATAGTTTGTTGAATATTTTTTAAGAACACTTTCGTTTTCTTCAAGAGCATATTCTAAGGAATCAGCAAAACTGTCGTTGTTTACGCCAATCATTCTTGCAAGAAGAATAAGAGCCTCGGTTTTTGAAATTGTGTTGTTGGGCTTAAAGGTTCCGTCTTCATAACCTTTAAGATAACCTGCATCTGCCATAGCGTTGATGTAGGGTTTTGCCCATTCAACTGTCGGGTCGTTTTCTACGTCAGAAAAAGTCAACGCAGACACAGACACAGTGGAGAGCAAAAATACTATACAAAGAATTATGCTCAGTATTTTTTTGTTAATCATTGGTTGTTCCCCCTTTATTGTATATGGAAATTTAATATTTATACAACATATAGTATATTACATTTTTATTCTAACACACTTTTTTATATATTTCAACTATATTTAAGGAAAAAATTTTTAAATATTTGTTACAAAATTATTAAAATTTCAATAATCCGTAATTATTTGCTAATTGAGCCAAAAAGTTGGTGTTGTAAATTCCTTTTATCGACGCACAATAAACACGAAACATTTTCAAATTTTAATAAGGAGGAATAAAAATGTCAAAAAAATTTATTGCCTTATTTGTGGCATTCGTGATGATTTTCACATTGGGCATAAATGTTTTTGCTGCTAATGCGGATATGCGTCTGGCATCGGGCGAAACCGCCGAGATGCTTGATAATGCCGCAGGAAATGCTGCAGCGGGCGATACCGGTAAAGCTTCCGGCAGTGCACCGGGCGGCAATGCAGCACAGGGAGAGACACAACAACAAACTACAAACGGACAGAACTCAGCACAGGCTGCTGACGGACACAGCACACAGGGACAAGCCGCAGCACAGGGGGCAGATGCACAGTCAGCAATGCCCCGTGCAACACGGACAATGGATAACAGCGAGGCAATCGTTGAACAGAACAAGACAAAGAACAATGCAATGATGAATGATGAGCTCAGCGAGGACACGGCGCTTTCAAGATACAGCAGTCGAAGAGTTGCACTTCCACCCGACATTCAGGGAACAAAGTATGAAGAGGCTGCTGAGGTTCTTGGTGCTTTGGGTATTATGGTAGGTGATGCCGAAGATGGTGCCTTTCGCCCGAATGACAACATTCTGCGTTCAGAAATGGCAAAGGTTGCAGTATATTCGGTAGGGCTTGAAGACCTTGCCAATGGTGCAAACGCACCCACCAGATTTCCTGACGTGCCGCGGGATCACTGGGCAAACGGCGCAATCAATGTTGCCGAGCAGCAGGGAATGGTTATCGGTGACGATGTGGGAACATTCCGTCCTGATGACCCCGTACTCCTTCAGGAGGCAGTGACAATTGTAGTAAGAGCATTGGGCTATGAGCCCGTGGCAAATGACCGTGGCGGATATCCTGCAGGTTTTATGGCAGTTGCATCAGAAAATCAGCTTCTGAAAGGTATTGCAGCAGCAGGTGCAACCGCTGCAAAAAGAGGCGACGTAGCACAGCTTGTTCTTAATGCTCTTACCACAAACCTTATGGAGCAGACAGGCTTTGGCAGCAACGTTGTGTATGAAGTTGTTGATAAAACTTTGCTTTATGACAGACTTAATGTTGAAAAGGCATACGGACAGATTACAGGTACAAGCGAAACAACCCTCACAGGCGGCAGTACCGCGGCCAGTGACCGCATAATGATAAACAACAACACCTTTATTGAAGGCGACACAATGGCAAGACAGTATCTTGGTTATAATGTTGTATATTATGCAAGGGTTGACTCAACTTCTGACGAAAAAACTCTTATTCTTGTAAGACCTCAGGACAGCAAAAACAATGTATTGACAATTAATGCAAGAGACATCGTTTCGGTAACAGGTGATACAGGAGCAAACAAAACAGTAACTTATTGGAGAACAAACACCAACGACCAGAATGCAAAGACAGCAAGTATTGTTGCAGAGCCTGTGTATATTTACAACGGCAAATATATTGCAACACTCTCAAACGAACAGCTTAAACCTGCAACGGGTAATATGATTCTGCTTGACACAGACGTGAACAATGTATATGACATCGTATTTGTAAACAACTTTACAAATCTTGTTGTAGAAACAGTTTCAACAGTTACAGGCAGAGTAACAGACAAGTATAACAACGGTTCACTTCTTCTTGACCCCGAAAACACAGATGTAATGTTTACACTTGTGAAAGACGGCGTTGAAATTGAACCAAAGGATTTGGTTGAATGGAATGTAATTTCTTATACAGTCAGCCAGGATAAACAGCTTATCAAGGCTTATGTTTCAACCGAGAGCGTTCTTGGACGTGTAACACAGATAACAAATGACGGATTTAAGATTAACGATTCAGACACCATCTATAAAAAGGCTGCAAACTATCCTAATGAAATCAATCTGAGAGATGAAGGAAGATTCTATCTTGATATTGAGGGCAACATTGCAGCAGTAGACCAGACAGCAACATCAACAGGTGCGGCAATCCGCGGTGCTTACGGATATTTGACAAATGCTGCAATAACAGGCACTATTGACGAGACAATTCAGTTCAAGATTTTCACAGCACAGGGCGAAACCAAGGTTTATGACGGCGCTTCTAAAATTCGTGTAAATAGCACCTATGGTCTTACACCAACCGAGGCACTTGGACAGTTTGGTAAGGACGGTGCCGTAACACCTCAGCTTATAACCTATGAGGTGAACTCTGCAGGCAGACTTACAGGCCTTGATATCGCAGTTGATAAAACAGGTACAGGTGCGGTAAATAAGGGTGTCTTTACAAAGAACTTAGCTGCAGCCGACCAGGTGTATAAGAGTGCATCAGGTATGTTGGGTAACGTAAGAGTTGCTGCAAATACAGTAGTGTTTGATATCCCTGAAAGTGCGGGCACTGACACAACAAGATATGCTGTAAGAAGCAACACAATGTTTGCAAACAATACACCTTATGATATTATAGTTTATGACCTTCAGGAAGACTTTACTGCAGGTGCTATAATCGTAACAAGCTCAACAGGTATTACCGAGGCAAAATCCCCTATCGTTCTGGTTGATGAGGTTGCAGAGGCTCAGAATGAAGACTATGACGCAATTGACATCGTTTACGGTCTTGAAAATTCAAAGCACGTTGAGCTCCGTTCAACAGATAAGAATGTATTTGTAAAGGGTGATGCGGCTAGACTTGAACAGGGTGATATCTTCCAGTACAGCACAAACGCTCAGGGCGAGGTAGACCAGATTACACTGCTCTTTGACCGTGATGCAAAGGCAACAGAATTCACAAGAACAATCGGCACAGATTTAACACTTGTTTACGGCCGAGTAACAAAGAAATTTGCGGATTCTGTGAATGTCAGCGTAAACGGTACAGTTCAGAACTACTCAACAGCAGGTGCAACCGTTTATGAATACAACTCACAGCGAAAGACAGGCAACGTTTCTGTTGTAACAGCAGGTGATATCGAGGTATTTGAAGAAGGTAACGAAGTAAGAGTATTTATCAAGATTTTCGAGGACAGAGTATCTGAAATCGTAATAGTGAGATAAATAATTTTGATTTGTTTGCAGGGAGCGGATTTATCCGTTCCCTGTAAATAATTAATAAAATCGGCATAATTTTTTAATGTACTTGACAAAGTCTTTTATAAACTATAAAATATCAATGAAACTTGCTGAATAGCAAAAGGAGAAAAGGGAGTGTATTTTAAGTGGAAAGACCATTTGATTTCGAGAAAAAACTTGAGGTTGTACATAAGCCCGGCAGAATAAATCGCGAAAGAATGAGCAGTTTATCAGGCACAACCGTTACAAATGAGTGGAAGATAGCGGCAAATGCCGAGTTAGGCGAGGTTTTAAAGAATGCGGTTTTTGATTTGCAGGATTATTTTAAGACGTCTATGGAAATTGAACTTGATGTAGAAATTTCGGGCAAATCAGATGCAAAAACTATATTTATTGGTGTTGACGATAGCTTAGATGAAAGAAGCTTTTCAATAAAGGTAAGTGACAAAATTGAAATTTACGGCAAAGATGAAAGATATGCGGCTCAGGGAATTTATGCTCTTGAAGATGAAATGAATCTTAATGAGGCGCCGATTGCTGAGCCGGGTGTTAAAACAATGAAGTGCAGATTTTCCGTACGTGAAATCTTTACCGGTATGCGACTTGGCAAATATACCGACAAGCATCTTTCAATGCTTGCACACGCAGGCTTTAACGCAATTCCCGTAGGTACAAGGGATGTTATTGAAAGCCAGGAAAGATGCGATGAGGTAAATGACATTATAAACCGTGCAAAAAAATTCGGCATAGATGTTTATACAACAAGCACCTTTAAAAATCTTTATCATCCTGATGACGAAAAAGCTTATGAATATTATGACAGCACTTACGGCAAGCTTTTTGAGCTTTGTCCCGGAATCAAGGGTATTCAGATTGTTGGTGAATGCTGTGAGTTCCCTTCAAAGGACCCACGCACAACAGGAAAGACCTGGCGCGAATCCTTGGACGACGAAAAAAGCAGTCCCGGATGGTTCCCTTGTTCTGACTATCCGCAGTTTGTTTCTATGCTTCGGGATGTTATAAAAGCTCATTCACCCGAGGCGGAGTTCATTTTCTTTACATATAACTGGGGTTATGAAACCGAAGAATTAAGGGCAGAGCTTTTAAGAAAGGTTCCCACAGATATTACAATGAAAGCAACCTTTGAGATGTTTGAAAAGGTAGATATCTCTCCCGAAATACAGGAAGTTACAACAGACTACACACTCTGGCAGATAGGGCCGGGCAAATATTTTTCAAGTGAGGCAAAGATTGCACGCGAGCGTGGGCTTCGTATGTTTGCTAAAACCAATTCTGCAGGAAACACCTGGGATATAGGCGGAACACCGTATCTGCCTGCTCCTCAGCGTTGGATTAAACGTTGGCAGGCGGTAACAGATGCGCAGGACAACTATAAATTAGATGGAATTGAAGAATCACACACATATGGCTTCTGGCCGTCAATTTTGCCGGAGCTGGCGAAGTATGCGTTTATGTGTCCGCGACCTGATATGAATGAGCTTTTAAAAAAGCTGATAATCCGTGATTGCGGAGAGGAAAATGTTGACGGAATGCTTGAGGTTTATGAGCTTTTCTCAAAAGGAATGGAGCATTGCGTATCAACCAATGAGGACCAGTTTGGCCCTGCAAGACTTGGCCCTTCTTATCCATTATTCTTCAAGAATTGGGAGCTTGTTCCAAAAGGCCCTGAATCAAGACGTGATGTTAACTACGAAGGCTATCCTGTTTATAAATATAATCTTGACAGAGAGGAAAAGCTTTTATACGAACTTCAGGAATACAGAGAGATGGCTCGGCTTTTTAATGAGGGTGCCGAAAAGCTTAATGTGATTATTTCAAAAATGGATGCCAAAAAGGGCAAGGCATTAGAGGAGCTTTGGCAAGTTGCAAAGTTTATCGGAAACACCGCAACTACAATCCATCATGTAAAGCGTTGGCATTATCTTAAGGGCAAGCTGGGCGTTTATGTTGATGCCAGAGCAGTTTGGTGTGGCGGAAGAAAAAATATGCCCGATGCCGAGCCGGCTAAAAAACCGTTGATTCCTGCTAAAAATCCTAAGGGTATTGTACTTGAGCTTATTGACATTCTTAAAAGAGAAATAGCAAATGCCGAAGATACAATTCCGCTTGTTGAAGCAAATTCTAGACTTGGTTACGAGCAAGAATATGATTATGCAGCAGCACCCGAGCAAATCAGGTGGAAAATACAGATGGCAGAAAAAACTTTAAAAGAAGAACTTTTGCCGCTGCTTGACAGCATTAAATAAAGATATGGGACTGTTTAAAACATCGTTTTTAAACAGTCCCTTTATTATGGTACATTCGAGTTTTGTAAAAAGATATTGAAATAATATAAAATATATTATATAATGTTTTTGTCGGAGAAATCCGACAGGCAGTTCGGGAATGAACATTCCGTGGACGGCTCGCCCCAAACCCCATTACATAATGGAAAGGGGGTGGTTGCTTTATGGGAAAAATGTTACTAAGAATATTGGTTTCTACAATAATCTTTTTGATTGTTTTCGATATAAAAGCAAATTAGTCGCCCACACGTCCAAATGTAGCGACTAATTATTAGCTCTATTTTGGCGAGTCGTTCAACGAACTGCCTTTTTCTATATTCATTATACTGAATAAAACCTATTTTGTCAACACTTTTGCATAAACTTTAAGCAAAATATAGGTCGTGTAATGAATATTTGACATTTTGGAAATAATATGATATATTATCTTTGCGACGCAATTTAATATTTTTCTATCTCTATTTATGTGTCTTTTTTATTATCAGGTAAAAATGCACATACAATAAACCTCACATTGTAGGGATAGTATATTTAATTTGCGTCGCAACAAATTACAGAGTTGTACATTTTTCGGTGCACGGTTCGCTGTGCACTTTTTTTGTACAATACAAAATGTTGCGACACTCAACCTAAAACAACGAGAATAACCCGGGGATTAGCCCGGGTTATTTTCGTTAATTAATTAAATTATCTTAGTACTCCAGTTAGAAACGTCCCATATTTCGTTACATACATCGCTGTAAAACTCAGGCTCGTGGCTGACAAGTAAAACTGTTCCCTTAAATTCCTTAACTGCCTTGGCAAGCTCTGCCTTGGCGTCGATATCCAGATGGTTGGTAGGCTCGTCAAGGACAAGCAGGTTTGCGGGGCTTTGCATAATTTTGCAAAGACGTACTTTTGCATTTTCACCGCCTGACAGAACCTTCATCTGCGATGTGATATGCTCGGTGGTAAGACCGCATTTTGCAAGGGCGGCACGCGCCTCGGCATTGGTCAGGGAGGGGAATTCATCCCAGAATTCCTGAAGTGCGGTTTTGTCTGATGCACTTTCCTCCTGCTCAAAGTAGCCAACATTCATAAACTGGTCGTGCTCGATTTCGCCCTCGATTGGCGGGATAATTCCAAGCAGGGTTTTAAGAAGGGTTGATTTTCCTAAGCCGTTTACACCTTTTATTGCAATTTTTTGATTGCGTTCAATCTGCAAATCAATTTTTTTAGTAAGTGGCGAGTCATAGCCTATAATAAGACCCTTGGCAGAGATTACTATTCTGCCGGGTGCACGGTCGCACCTGAAGTTAAACGTGGGCTTTATCTTTTCGGGGGCAAGACTGATTCTGTCCATTTTGTCAAGCTCTTTCTGACGTGACCTTGCCAAAGTTGCCGTTGCGGCTCTTGCCTTGTTTTTTGCAACAAAAACTTCAAGGTCGGCAATCTTTTTCTGTTGCTTTTTGTATGCCTGCTCAAGCTGTTGCTTTTGAAGGTCGTACATTCTTAAAAAGTCTTCGTATGTGCCCTTGTAACGGGTGAG
>JAZRJT010000079.1:0-3031 GCA_045645905.1 Clostridia bacterium | reverse complement strand
AGCAAAAGGGATTCGCCCTCAATAAACTCAAATGAAATATTTGCATTTGATGCAAGCCTTTTTGTTGGATGACCGTTAAGCCGTGTGTACGGAATTTCATTAAGTATTCTTTCAATATACTTGTCACGCATTGCCGCAAGTCTTTCAGTGTGTGCTTTGATATCCGCCGTTGCAAGCTCTATTGCCTTACCAAGACCAACTATTGCCGCAACATTCTCAGTGCCGGCACGCTTGTTTCTTTCCTGAGCACCGCCCGTAATAAAAGGCTCAACCTTTATGCCCTTTCTTATAAACAACGCACCACTGCCCTTTGGTCCATAGAACTTGTGACCTGTCATTGACAGCAAATCAACATTCATTTTATTTACATCAATTTCCATCATACCGATTGCCTGAACTGCATCGGTGTGAAATATTACCCCTGCTTCCTTTGTTACCTTGCCGATTTTCTCAATGGGCATAATAGTGCCTATTTCGTTGTTGGCGGTCATTATGGTAACAAGGATTGTTGTGTCCTTGATTGCATTTTTAACCGCATCCGCCGAAACCATACCGAATTCATCAACCGGCAGATATGTCACCTCAAAGCCCTCTTTTTCAAGAGCCTTACAGGTGTGAAGAACCGCGTGGTGTTCAACCGCCGATGTAATAATATGATTGCCCTTTGCCTTGTTTGCGTGGGCTACTCCTCGGATTGCCCAGTTGTCAGCCTCAGTCCCTGAACCTGTAAAGAAAATTTCCTTAACATCAGCGCCAATAGCCTTTGCAACCTGTTCGCGTGCAAGACTTATTGCCTTTTTAGTTTCTCTGCCCTCGGCATAAACAGTTGATGCATTGCCGAAATTCTCGGTGAAATACGGAATCATTGCATCAAGCACTTCACACCTTACGGGAGTTGTTGCCGAATGGTCAACATAAACTCTTGTTTTGTCCATATAAAACCCTACCTTTCTTTTCTCTGGAGTATAAATCTATGAAAAGTAGATTCTCCGCAAATTTTTAATCAATCATTTAAATTTTTGCGACTGTGCAACCGCCAGTTTGTCGCATTTTTCATTTTCGGGGTGTCCTGCGTGACCCTTTACCCAAACAAGCTCCACCTGATGTACGTCAAGAAGATTAAGAATTTTTTCCCAAAGGTCTACGTTTAGTGCCGGCTCGCGACGGTTTCGCATCCAACCGTTTTCACGCCATTTTACCGCCCAGCCGCATCGAATGGCATCAATAAGATACTTTGAATCGCTGTAAAGCCTTACCTTGCATGGCTCTTTTAAAGCCTCAAGCCCCACAATTGCAGCAGTAAGCTCCATACGGTTGTTGGTAGTCTCGGGCTCGCCGCCAGAAAGCTCCTTTACCACATCGCCGTATTTCAGAATAACTCCAAAGCCGCCCGGCCCCGGATTTCCGCTACAAGCACCATCAGTAAAAATTTCAACAAGCTTAAGCTCTCCCATAGGTTTACCCCTTTTGATTGATACTTGAATGCAAATCGACATTCAAAGTATATTGTAGCATATTATTCCAAAAAAATCTACCCATAATTCACAATTTTTGCAAAATTATTATTTGACAAATTTCTTGTGAAACTATATAATATTTAAAGCAAATATTAACTTCGGGGAGAACACAAATGAGCATACTAAATGCAGAAAATATTACACACAGCTTTGGCGGCAGACAAATACTGGAGGACGCTAGCTTTCGCCTTCTTAAAGGCGAGCATATCGGCTTAATCGGTGCCAACGGCGAAGGTAAATCGACATTTTTGAAGATTATTACAGGCGAACTTCAGCCCGACAGCGGTACTGTTGAATGGTGCCGTCATATTACCTACGGCTATCTTGACCAGTATTCGTCGCTCGGCAAGGGCAAGACAATAATGGACGTTTTACGTGATGCCTTTTCGCATCTGAGCAAGCTTGAAGAAGAAATGATATCCATTTATGATAAAATGGCAGATGCTACCGATGAAGAAATCTCAAAAATGATGGAAGACGTTGGTGAAATGCAGGAAATTTTAGACTCTTCGGGCTATTACACCATTGACACTAAAATTTCAGAATATGCCAACGGGCTTGGACTTGGCGAAATCGGTCTTGATAAAGACGTATCCGAGCTAAGCGGCGGTCAGCGTGCCAAGGTGTTACTGGCTAAAGTTCTGCTTGAAAATCCTATGATTTTAATTTTGGACGAGCCTACCAACTTTCTGGACGAAAACCACATAAACTGGCTGACCAACTTTTTGCAAAATTACGAGAATGCTTTTATTTTGGTTTCACACGATATGCCCTTCCTCACCAATGTAACAAACGTGATTTATCATCTTGAAAACACCATTCTCACCCGTTACAAGGGCACATACGAAGACTTTTTAAGAATGTACGACCTTCAAAAGCAACAGCTTGAGCAGGCATACAAAAAGCAACAGAAAAAAATTGCCGACCTTGAGGTATTTGTTGCAAAAAACAAGGCAAGAGCCGCAACGGCAACTTTGGCAAGGTCACGCCAAAAAGAGCTTGATAAGATGGACAGAATCAGCCTTGCCCCCGAAAAGATAAAACCCACCTTTAACTTCAGGTGTGACCGTGCACCCGGTAGAATAGTAATCTCTGCCAAGGGTCTTATTATAGGCTATGACTCGCCTCTCACCAAAAAAATTGATTTGCAGATTGAACGTAATCAAAAAATTGCCATAAAAGGTGTAAACGGCTTAGGTAAATCAACACTTCTTAAAACCCTGCTTGGAATTATTCCGCCAATCGAGGGAGAAATCGAGCACGACCAGTTCCTTAACGTTGGCTACTTTGAGCAGGAGGAAAGTGCATCAGACAAAACTGCACTTCAGGAATTCTGGGATGAATTCCCATCCCTGACCAATGCCGAGGCACGCGCCGCCCTTGCAAAATGCGGTCTTACCACCGAGCATATAACCTCGCAGATGAAGGTTCTGTCAGGCGGTGAAAATGCAAAAGTACGTCTTTGCAAAATTATGCAAAGCCCCGCAAACCTGCTTGTCCTTGACGAGCCTACC
>JAZRJT010000078.1:0-10566 GCA_045645905.1 Clostridia bacterium | reverse complement strand
ACCGTTCTTATGCGGATAATCCGTGGTACGGGTACAGAAGGACTTAAAGGGATTGCGTATGTCAGAGCAGATGGAATAATACGACCTATTCTCAATGTTTCCCGTAATGATATTGAAGAGTATTGTCAAGCTAATAAGCTTAGCTTTTGCACAGATGCAACCAATAGCGATAATGACTATACCCGAAATAAAATACGAAACGAGCTTTTGCCATATATTGAGCAAAATTTTAACCCGAATATAAAGGAAGGCTTGTGCCGACTTTCGGATAATGCGACAGAAGATGCAGATTTCCTAAATGACTATGCTAAGCGTTTGTATATGCGGCTTTGCAATCCGTTACCGGGTGATGGACCTGTGACATTGCATATTGAAAGTCTTAATATGGTTGACAAGGGTATTGCCTCACGGGTGCTTAAGATTGCAGCAGATGAGGTAAAGAGAGGAATACGACTTGAGAAAAAGCATATTGATGACCTTTTTGACCTTATGACAAAGCAGACCGGGGCAAGTATTGATTTGCCCGACGGCATTGTGGCAAGTGTTCAGTATGGATGGATATCATTTGTTGATAAAACTGTCGTTTCTGAAATTATTAAAGAAAATGATGCCTTTTTTGTCGGGATTGCACCGCATCAAGTGGTGTTTGTTGAAGCACTTGACAAGAATATATCATTGCGAATTGAAAATGCAAAGGATTATAAGTGCAAAATTAACGAAACAGCAATCAGCTATGATTTGATTGAAGGACAACCTTTGTTTTTAAGAAACCGTCGCAGTGGTGACCGTATTGTGTGGTTCCCCGACGGAAAAACCAAGAAAATAAAAAATATACTCATAGACGAAAAAATTCCGCAAAAAGACCGTGACAAAATCCCCCTGCTTTGTACGGGGACAGAGGTTCTTGCAATTGTGGGCAGTCGTGTGAGTGAAAAATATAAAGTTACAAATGAAACAGAGAGGGCTTTGGTGATAGAATATGGAAACATTGAATAACCACAAGATATTGATAGATGAAGATGTGCTTGACAAAAGAGTGTCTGAAATCGCTGATGAAATCAATAAAAAATATAAAGGCGAAAAACTGATAGTTGTAGGTGTTCTTAAGGGTGCGTTTATGTTTATGAGTGATTTGCTTAAAAAGATTACGGTTGATACCGAGGTCTACTTTCTTAAAGCATCAAGCTATGGCTCGGGCACAGAGAGTACGGGAAATGTAAAAATCACCAAAGATATCGAAAGGGATATTAAGGGTGAAAATGTTCTGCTGATTGAAGACATAATCGACAGCGGTTACACAATGCGCGAGGTATTAAAAATTCTCGGCGAGCGTGAGCCCAAGACACTTGAGCTTTGTTCCTGTCTCAGCAAGCCCGACAGAAGAGTTTGCGAGGTTAAAATTGATTATCTGGGCTTTGAAATTCCTGATAAATTTGTGATAGGCTATGGCCTTGATTACGCTGAAAAATACAGAAATTTACCGTATATCGGTTACATAGAACAATAAACGGAGGAGAAAACAATGAGTAATGAAGTAAGAACAAGATTTGCACCAAGCCCCACAGGTTATATGCACATAGGAAATCTCAGAACAGCCCTTTATGCATATCTTCTGGCAAAAGCCAATGACGGAAAGTTTATCCTTAGAATTGAGGATACTGACCAGGAAAGATATGTCGAGGGTGCAGTTGATGTTATATATAGAACTATGGCAGATACAGGACTTATCCACGATGAAGGACCTGATAAAGATGGCGGTTTTGGACCTTATATCCAGAGTGAAAGAAGAGGTATATATAAAGAATATGCAGAAAAATTAGTAGAGCTTGGTCACGCATACTATTGCTTCTGCGATAAGGAGAGATTAGAAGATTTGCGTCAGCAGCAGACGGTTATGAAGGTTCCCACCAAGTATGACGGTCTTTGCAGCAAGCTTTCAAAGGAAGAGATTGAAGAAAAACTTAAGGCAGGAGTACCTTATGTAATCCGCCAGAAGATGCCCAAGTATGGCAAAACTACATTCCATGATGAAGTTTTTGGTGAAATTTCAGTTGAAAATGCAATTCTTGATGATAATGTTCTGCTTAAGGCAGATGGTCTTCCCACATATAACTTTGCAAACGTAATTGATGACCACCTGATGCAGATTACTCATATCATCCGTGGCAGCGAGTATCTTTCATCTACACCCAAATACAACCTTTTGTACGAGGCGTTTGGTTGGGAAATTCCAAAATATGTTCACGTATCACCGGTTATGAAGGATGCAAATAACAAGCTGTCAAAACGCCACGGTGATGCATCTTATGAAGATTTTATTGCCAAGGGCTATCTTAAGGAGGCTATTGTTAACTACATTGCTCTTCTTGGCTGGGCACCCGGTGACGAAAGAGAAAAGTTTACAATTGAAGAGCTTATAGAGGCATTTGATGTTAAGGGTATAAGCAAGTCTCCTGCGATTTTTGACGAAAAGAAGCTGGCTTGGCTCAACGGCGAATATATCAGAGAATTGACTCCTGAAAAGTTACACGAGATGGCACTTCCTTATTATGATGGTGTTATCACAAATCCCAAGATTGATTTAAAAGAGGTTTCCGAACTTCTGCAGCCAAGATGCGAAAAGCTCTCTGACATTCCCGAACAGGTTGATTTCTTTGATAAGTTACCTGAATACGATAACGAGCTTTATACCCACAAAAAGATGAAAACCAATCCTGAAAACTCTTTGGAGGCACTTCAGGCAGTTCTTCCCGTAATCGAGGGAATAACCGACTGGACGAAGGAAAATATCCACGATGAGCTGATTGCTCTGGTTGAAAAGCTTGAACTTAAAAACGGCAGAATTTTGTGGCCTGTACGTGTTGCGGTATCGGGCAAGGCTTTTACACCCGGTGGCGGCGTAGAGCTTGCATATATTCTTGGCAAGGATGAAACCATCAACCGTATTAAGATTGGAATTGAAAAATTATCAAAGTAAGGAATGATATAAATGGATATAACAACAAAATTTTCGGATAAGGTTAAGCATCTTGAGGCATCGGCAATCCGTGAGATTTTTAAGCTGCTTGCAAAACCCGGTATTATCAGCTTTGCAGGTGGCGCTCCTGACCCTAATCTCTTTCCCAAGAAAGAATTTGCAGAAATAGCAAAGGAAATTCTTGAAAATCAGGGTAATGTGGCACTTCAGTATGGTGTAACCGAGGGTTATGCCCCACTCAGAGACTGGACAAAGGCACGTCTTGTAAGTCAGGGTATTATTACAGATGACGACGATGTAATTATTGTCAGCGGCGGTCAGCAGGGTATTGACCTTGCTACAAAGTCACTTATAAACCCGGGCGATGGTATAATCTGCGAAGAGCCCAGCTTTATAGGCGGTCTTAACTGTTTCCGTTCATTCAATGCGGAGCTTTACGGTGTCCCTGTTCTTTCGGATGGTATTGATACCGAGAAATTAGAGGAAACCTTAAAGGCACATCCCAATGTAAAACTGCTTTATACAATCTCAACCTTCCAGAATCCATCAGGAATTACAATTTCTCTGGAAAAGAGAAAGAAAATTCTGGAGCTTGCTGAAAAATATGATTTCCTTATTTACGAGGATAATCCGTATGGTGAACTTAGATTCAGTGGTGAAGAGGTTCCCACATTTAAGTCACTGGATAAGGATGGCAGAGTTATTTACTTTGGTTCATTCTCAAAGGTTTTAGCTCCGGGTATGCGTCTTGGTTTTACATCTGCTCTGGCGCCTTTGCTTGAGAGAATGATTATCTGCAAGCAGACCGAGGATGTTCATACCAACGTTTTGTCGCAGATGATAGCGTATGAATTTGTAACACGCTATTCAATTGACGAACATATCGCAAAGCTTCGTGCAGCTTACGGCAAAAAGTGCAAATTGATGATGGATTGTATGGATAAATACTTCCCGGCATCGGTTGAACATACTTGCCCTGAGGGAGGATTGTTCCTCTTCTGCACAATGCCTGAAGGCTTCGACAGCAAAGAACTGATGAAACGTGCTCTTGATAAAAATGTTGCTTTTGTGCCCGGTACCTCTTGTATGATTGATGACAAGGCTACCTACAGTACCTTCCGTATGAACTATTCAACAGCGTCAGAAGAAGATATAGAAACAGGAATTAAAGCTCTTGGAGAAGTGCTATATGAGTTTATGGGAGAGTGAGTTTAATGGA
This sequence comes from Clostridia bacterium, assembly GCA_045645905.1. GTDB lineage: Bacteria > Bacillota > Clostridia > Monoglobales > Monoglobaceae > SIG440. The sequence goes on along the minus strand of JAZRJT010000078.1, from coordinate 6,370 downwards.
AAATGTAATAACCGAGCCTAAAAAAAGAATTCTCAGCGGAATTCAGCCGTCGGGTGCACTTACTTTAGGCAACTATGTTGGTGCACTTCGTAACTGGGTTCAGCTCCAGAAGGAAGATATATACGAATGTTATTATATGATTGCTGACCTTCACGCAATTACTGTAAGACAGGAGCCTGCGGCACTAAGAAGAAATTGTATGGATTTGCTTGCAATATTCATAGCTTGTGGCCTTGACCCTGAGAAAGAACCAATCTTTTTCCAGTCGCATGTTCCGGCACATACACAGCTTGGCTGGGTGCTTGATTGCAATACCTATATGGGCGAGCTTTCAAGAATGACACAGTTTAAGGATAAGAGTAAAAAGCACGAAAATAATATTAATGCAGGTCTTTTTACATATCCGTCTCTTATGGCGGCAGACATTCTGCTTTATCAGGCTGATTTGGTTCCTGTGGGAAAGGACCAGACACAGCATCTTGAACTTGCGCGCAATCTTGCACAGCGCTTTAACAATGCATACAGCGACACATTTAAGGTTCCTGAAGGATATATTCCCAAGGTTGGGGCAAAGATAATGAGCCTTCAGGACCCTATGCAGAAGATGTCAAAGTCAGACCCCAATGAAAATTCATTTATTCTTATGCTTGACCCCATTGATAAGGTAGTAAAAAAGATAAAAAGAGCGGTTACTGATTCAGGCTCTGAGGTGAAGCGCGGTGAGGGTAAGGAAGGCATTGAAAACCTTATGAGTATTTACTCCGCAGTTACCGGTAAAACTATGGATGATATTGAACTTGAGTTTGAGGGAAAAGGCTACGGCGATTTTAAATCATCGGTTGCTGAGGCGGTTGCTGAGACTTTAAGACCCATTCAGGAAAGGCACGCTGACCTTATAAAAAATAAGGATTATCTTGAAACAGTATACAAGCGTGGTGCCGAACAGGCAAATCGTACTGCAATGAAAACAATATCAAAGGTATACAGAAAGGTAGGCTTTATTCAGCCTTAAGGATAAATAAAAATGTTTAAAACTATGTTTATGTTTATTATGCTGGCGTTTGCGGTGGGCTTTTTGATTTCTTTTGCATCAACACCCACAGTGATTTCTCTGGCGCGTAAAATCAACGCAATTGATGTACCAAAGGATTCACGCAGAATTCATAAAAAACCCACTCCGTTGATTGGCGGGCTTGCCATTTTTTATGGATTTATCATAAGTGTTCTGTGCTTTGCTACAATGGAGCGCGAGCTTATGGGTATTCTCATCGGTGCAGTTATTATGGTGACTGTGGGCATTATTGATGATATGCATGATTTAAATGCCAAAGTGAAATTGTTATTTCAAATAATTGCGGCGGCGATAGTGATATATTTTGGTGTGGATATTCAGTATATAGCAAATCCTCTTGCAAACTGGTTTGGACCGCAATACATTAATCTTGGATTGTGGTCGATTCCTATAACTATGATTTGGATTATAGGTGTTACCAATGCAATAAACCTTATTGATGGACTTGACGGCCTTGCGGCAGGTGTTTCGTCAATTGCATCTGTGGCACTTCTTTCAATGACGCTGCTTTCGCAAAATGTTAATGCGGCAATTGTTACTGCGGCACTTGCCGGTGCAGGCTTTGGATTTTTGCCGTACAATTTCAACCCTGCAAAGATTTTTATGGGCGATACAGGCTCAACATTCTTAGGCTTTGTGCTTGCCACCATTTCAATTCAGGGTGTTATGAAGACTTATGCAGTTGTGTCGATTGCAGTTCCTGTACTGATTTTGGGTCTGCCCATATTTGATACGCTGTTTGCAATAATTCGCCGTATACTTAAAAGAAAGCCTATCATGTCACCCGACCGCGGGCATCTGCACCACAGACTGCTTGATATGGGATTTTCACAAAAACAGACAGTAACAATCCTTTATACTCTTACAAGTATTCTGTGCCTTACAGCTGTTGTTATGGCACTGAAAGGTGCTCTGCGGGGACTTATTCTGGTTTTGGCAGTTGTTGTGATTTTAATTGTAACTTTTGCGGTTTTTGAGCCTAAAAGTGAAGAAAAGGATGGTTCAAAGGAGGATACAAATGAAAAAAATTAAAGTAATGACAATTTTCGGTACTCGTCCGGAAGCTATTAAAATGGCACCGTTGGTAAAGGAACTTGAAAAAAACGAGAACATTGAATCTATTGTCTGTGTTACTGCACAGCATCGTCAGATGCTTGACCAGGTTCTTGAGATTTTTGAAATTAAGCCTGACTATGACCTCAATATTATGAAGGACAGACAAACTCTTATCAGCATTACAACACGTGGACTCGAGGGTCTTGACGATGTGATGAAGGAAGCAAAGCCTGATTTGGTGCTTGTCCACGGTGATACATCAACAACTTTTGTTGGCAGTTTAGCGGCTTTCTATAACCAGATTGCTGTTGGTCATGTTGAGGCAGGGCTAAGAACCTTTGATAAATATTCACCGTTCCCCGAAGAAGTTAATCGCCGCCTTACCGGTGTGATTGCGGATATGCATTTTTCACCTACCGAGCGTAACCGTGAAAATCTTCTTCGCGAAAATGTGGATGACAGCACAATTTACATCACAGGTAATACTGTAATCGATGCACTTCAGACAACAGTACGTCCAGATTATGTGTTTAAGGATGAAGGTTTGGCTTCAATGAATTGGGACAGCAAAAAGGTAATTGTTATGACAGCACACCGCCGAGAAAATTTAGGTGAGCCGTTAAAGAACATTTGCCGTGCTGTAAAGAGAATAGTAGAGGATTTTCCCGAGGTAGAGGTTGTTTACCCCGTTCATATGAATCCTGCCGTACGTGAGGTTGCATACAGTATCTTAGGGGATATGGACAGAGTGAAGCTTATCGAGCCTGTAAATGCAGATGAACTGCACAATGCAATCAGTCGTGGCTATATGGTTATGACAGACTCAGGCGGTCTTCAGGAGGAAGCTCCGTCACTTGGTAAGCCCGTACTTGTTATGCGAAACGAAACCGAGCGCCCCGAGGCAGTTGATGCAGGAACTGTAAAAATTGCAGGTGTTGACGAGAATATAATTTATAACCTTGCAAAAGAACTGATTACAGACGAGTCAGCGTACAACAAGATGGCGAAGGCTGTTAACCCTTATGGCGACGGTCATGCATCAGAACGCATAGTTAATGCAATTGTAGATAAATACTGCAAGTAAAACATTATTTAAATAAAAATGGATACAAAAAAAGTCGTTTATCGGTTTGTCAAAGGCTCCCTTGCCTAAAGGGAGCTGGCTCAGCGTAGCTGAGACTGAGGGATTCCCCCGACATTCCGAAAAACGGCTTTTGGTATTTTTTTAATCTAATTCAATTTTGCCATTTGCTTTTTCAAAGTCGGCAATCCTCTTTTTAATCATTTGTTCAAGCTCTTTGTTTTTAGTTCTGCCTTCATATTCGGCAATGTATCCCAGTTTGTCTAACAATAAGCGGCTTACCCGAAGTGTGTATCTCGTTAAATTTTCAGACATTTTTGACGCCTCCATTACTAAGTATTGACATAATTATATCGTCATAGTATAATTTAAGTATAAAATGACGCAATGATGACGCAATATTTTTGCAGGAGGGACTAAATGATTATTGATGTTACAGGAACAATTTTAATACCTGGAAATAACAGTCAGGATTGTCCGGGCAATGGTGAACATTTTGATGAAAATGGAGAGTTAATAGAAATTTGTTGTGATGAGTGTGATTACTATATATGTTGCATTACAGAAAACATTTTTGAAAAATGCGAGGTATGTAACCATAAAGAATGTCCACGTGCAAAAAAGACTCACTAATAATCAAACTCCCCATCCTTGTGAAAGGAAGGGGAGTTTGTGTAAATAATGATAGTCTTAACCTATATAATTTCTAAACCTCATAGTCAAAGCTGGCACGGCTGCCAACCTGCGAACGCACATAAGTTGCAACGGCAACGTGCTTGGGATGAACCTGATAGCCTTTGAGTGCAGCTTCGTCAACAAATGTGCTGTCAAGTATCAAATCTCCGCTTGATGATGCAAGGGGATTGATTGACACCTTGATTTCGGTGAGACCATCAATTTGTCCCATAAGTCCTTCAATGCCCTCTTTGATTTTTGCTGACGCAACTGCTCTTTCGTCGGCAGTCAGCTCTTCCTTAAAGTTCCAGATAATTACGTGTTTTACCATTTTAAATTTACCTCTCTTTTTATTTTTAGAAACGGAAATCTCTTTTTCCGTCCTCAATTTCTGCAATATATTTTTTTGCCAGCTCCCGTGTTTTTTCGTTGGGAACTTTTTCAATTTCATCTTTAATTACCTTTAAACCGTTCTCAACCGTTTGTGGTGATGCATAGTCGGTAAGGTATTCCTTTAAAGTAATAAGGGCATTTGGCTGACAACAGTTTGCAATCTGACCCGATTTTGCAAGTGACATAAAACGGTCACCTGTTCTGCCTTCTCGGTAACAAGCTGTACAAAAGCTGGGTATATAGCCAAGCTCTAAAAGCCAGTTAACCACAGCGTCAAGGGGACGTGTATCGCTGATGTCAAACTGTGCGGAATTTTCGTCCTCGGGCTCGTCGTGGATATAACCGCCAACAGAAGTTTTTGACCCACCGCTTATCTGTGATACCCCAAGACGCAAAACTCTTTCTCTTGATGCCTTAGATTCACGTGTTGAGATAATCATACCGGTGTAGGGGACAGCAATTCGAATAACTGCCACAATCTTTTCAAAGATATCGTCTGATATTGCATTGGTAAATGAATCCTTGTCAATACCCTCAGCAGGACAAATTCTGGGAACGCTTATTGTATGCGGACCAACACCCTTTGCAGCTTCAAGATGCTCTGCGTGCATAAGCAGACCGACAAAGTCATAGCGGTACATTTCAAGACCAAACAAAACACCAATACCTACATCATCAATGCCACCGTCCATTGCCCTGTCCATAGCCTCGGTGTGGTATGCATAGTTATGCTTTGGGCCCGTTGGATGAAGTGCTTCATAATTTTCTTTGTGATAGGTTTCCTGAAAGAGTATGTATGTGCCGATACCTGCATCCTTCAGCTTGCGGTAATTTTCAACTGTTGTTGCAGCAATGTTCACATTTACACGGCGAATTGCTCCATTTTTGTGCTTGATGCTGTAAATAGTATTTATACTTTCAAGGACATATTCAATTGGATTGTTGACTGGGTCTTCTCCAAGCTCAATTGCCAGGCGCTTGTGACCCATATCCTGAAGGGCAACCACCTCTGCACGGATTTCCTCCTGAGTAAGCTTTTTGCGGGTGATGCATTTGTTGCCGTAATGATAGGGGCAGTATGTGCATCCGTTTACACAGTAGTTTGAAAGGTAAAGGGGAGCAAACATAACAATTCTGTTGCCGTAAATTCTTTCTTTTATTTTTATTGCCAAAGCCTTGATTGCCTCATTAGCCTCGGGAATGTCACATTCAAGCAAAACAGCAGCCTCTCGGTGTGTAAGACCCTTGCAGTCTTCTGCACGCTTGATAAGTGAAAAGATAAGCTCTTTGTTTGATTTATTTGCTTTTGCATATTCGATTGTTTCTAAGATTTCTTCGTGATTGATAAATTCCTCAGCAACCGGTGATTTAACATTATATTTTGTCATAATAGGTCACTTCTTTCTTTATTGATAATCTCCCCGTGATACGGTGATTTCATAGCCAATTTTTTGCATTCTTTTTTTCAATGCCTCAATGCCTTCGGCGGCTTCCTCGTTGGTGCTGATTTTGCCGTTGTACAGCATATATTTCTTTCTGACAGATATGGGCGAAAGGTTGGGCATTACAACATTTGCACCCGAGAGGATTCCCATTTCGCGACCTTGTGGATGGATTGTCCCTAAAGCAGTGGTGGAGGGAAGAAGTACATTTTTTTGCATTATCCTGACCAAAGCAAGCAAGAAAAGTGTCTGTTCAAGGCTGCCACGGGGCTTATTGCCAAAGGGTGTATCTTTATGCGGGATAAACGGCCCTATGCCCACCATCTGGGGCTGAAGCTCGTGGATAAAAAGTAAATCTTCTGCCAATGTTTCAAAGGTCTGATAAGGCGAGCCTACCATAAATCCGCAGCCCGTCTGAAAACCGATGTCTTTAAGATTAAAAAGACATTCTTTGCGGCTTGCAAGAGAAAGATTTTCGGGGTGCAGACGTGAGTAGTGTTTGGGGTTTGCTGTTTCGTGACGAAGAAGATATCTGTCTGCTCCTGCGTCAAAAAATCTTTGGTATGTATCCCTTGACTTTTCGCCGATTGAAAGTGTTATGGCACAGTCAGGGAATTCTATTTTAATTGACTTCACAATATCACAAACAAG
>JAZRJT010000077.1:0-4653 GCA_045645905.1 Clostridia bacterium | reverse complement strand
GATGACATACGGCTTCTCACGTGACGACGCAGGCAAGTTCCTCGATGCTTACTATGATAAGAAGATCTTCGAGAACGACCCGTTTGCTAAGCTCGACCAGACAGGTGTTGGCAAGTTGATGGATATGGCTGTTACCCTCGGTAAGAAGGTACGTCCCGAAATCCACTGTGGTATCTGTGGTGAGCACGGCGGTGACCCCGTATCTGTTGAGTTCTGCCATAAGGTAGGCCTTGACTACGTATCATGTTCACCCTTCCGCGTGCCGATCGCACGCCTCGCCGCCGCTCAGGCTGCTATCAAATCGAGCAAGTAAGTCTCGAAAAAACCAGTATTTATGCGGGTTTGCGGGCATTCTGATTGCCCTGAATATTCGCTAAAATACAGCTACTAAACAAGCAATAAACACCCCGTGTTCAATTGAACACGGGGTGTTTTACTTTAAAATTATAAATTCTCTGCTTCTTTTTCAAGTGCTCGGTAATCGACCTTTCCAACCAGTGTAAGGGGCAATTTATCGCAGAAGCGGTATGCCATAGCCACATCACGCTCAGGCAACCTTTGTTTGCAAAAAACATCGATCTTATCAATTAGTTGTTCGTCTGCCGTAACACCTTCTTTTACGACAATAAAAGCAGTTGGTATCTTGCCGTTTTTATTATCTGGATTCGGCAGACCTACAACAGCACAATCCAATACATCCTCATATTTAGTAACTACGTTTTCTATTTGAGAAGGCCAAACATTATGTCCGTCTGGACGAATTATCATTCGCTTAATTCGATCAACTATAAAAATAACACCATCTTCTGTAATATATCCAATATCACCGGTATGAATCCACATTAAACCATCTGCGTGCTTTTTCATTACATTATTTGTTTCTTTTTCATTGTTGTAGTATTGCAACATCATAGTTGGTCCGGTCATGCACAATTCGCCTTGTTGGTTGTATTGGAGTTCTTCACCAGTTTCAGGGTTGATTACCTTAACAGTTGTATAATGTGTAGGTATACCAACACTACCCTCGACATTACATTCATTTGTTGCTGTAAATGTTGCTGCTGAACCCAATTCGGTCATACCATAACCTTTCATTATTGAATTGATACAGCCATGACTTTTATAAACATTGTTTATATGCTTTTCGGTTGCTACCAACATTTTATCTCCTCCGGTAATACAACTTGTCAAATAACTAATATCATTATTTTTCAAAAGTTTGCTATTCGCTAAACTTTCAAAAAAAGCAGGAACTCCGACAACGTGGTTGGGCTTATATTTTAAAACCAATTCGGCAAATTTCTTCGGTTCAAAAACAGGAATCAAACAGTTTTCTAAACCTGCACAAAAAGGTATAAAATGACCGAAAATTAAACCGTAAGCGATAAAAGGAGGCATTATTTCTAAAAATCTACTTTTAGTAAATAATGTAGGGGCATCATAAAAGGCTTGTACCGCCATAGCTGTAAAACAGTCGTTAGACAGCACAGCGCCCTTTGGAATACCCGTGGTACCACCGGTATAAATAATTGCTGCGGGTTGATTTTTTTCGTATTCTGCAAACTCAGGAATTGTGTTTTTCCCATTTGTTAAGAAATCGCACCAATAAAGATATTTGGGATCGTTATGCATTTTTGGGATTTTTCTACCTTTAGTAAGTCTAAAGCCCATCTTAGTTAACCAAGGCATAGATTCAGAAATTGGAACCACAACAATTTGTTCCAATTTGGTTTGCTCAACTATTTGCAAGATTTTAGGTAAAAAAACATCTACTACAACAAGAATTTTAGATTTGCTATCTATTATCCTATCTTTTATTAACTCCGCATTTGTGCGAGGTTCAATTAAATTGCATACTGCACCCAATTTGTTTAAAGCATAAACCGAAAAGATAGTTTCAGGCATCGTAAGCATACACATTGATACAAGTTCGCCTTTTTTCACGCCAATAGCGGAAAAACTTTTTGCAGCATCATCAATTCGAGAGAACATTTCTCGGTATGTAAATGATTTATCAAAATACCGTATTGACGGTTTATCCATATTCACTTTGTTCTTTTCAAAAATGTACTCATAAATACTGCACTCAGGATAAGGTGTATTTATTGCTTCCTCGGTGTAATATTTAAGCCACGGCTTGTCTATAGACGGATAACCCGTCAGTTCCTTTTCTGTAGGCATAGTTTTGGCTCCTTTATAATTAAAGTGTTCCGCTAACGGCAACAATATATCCTTTGTTGGTATTTGGTTTAATAACAATATTATTGCCGTCGGACAGTGATTGATTTTCCGTAGCTTCATAATATGTGTAATTGTACAAATCATTTGTATCAACAACATATATACGTGGTTCGTGCTTGATTTCTTTATAAATTTCAGCACGTGAAATAGAATAATAACTCGTTTTATTTATTTCAAAGAAAATTGCTTTTTTGCCACATTTAGCTCTATACCATTCTTCAAATACCATTGATTTTGGTTTTGTTGGAGTAGCAACTACAAAATGTTCTTTTACAGTGTTTATTAACTCAAGAATTTCACCTTCTGTCGGAGTCGCAGAAATTGCGTCGATTAAGGAATATGTTTTTTCGTCTGTTTCCGCTTTTTTCATATCTTCGTTATAATTATAGATTTGTTGCAATTTAAAAACATCACTCACAGGGACGTTAAATGTGATTTGATTGTTATAAATGTTAAAAGTTGTTTTCATTTCAAACTCATTTATGAGGTTTGATAACAAATTAAACATTATATTTTGGTTTTCAAGCAAAACGTCTAGAGTTTCCTTGATTTCTTTTTGTGTATATTTTGAATCTTTATAAGTTTCATTTAATCGCTCTATTAAATCTTTTTTAGATGCAGAATATATGCATTTTTCAACACCTTTCTTGCCAACATCATAAACTAAATTACTTAATATATTTGTTAACATTCCTGTCGCTACAGTAAATATCATAATATTTCTCCTTTATTTTAATCTCTTATTAAATAAAAATGCGTTATGTTTTGTGGGGTGGATTTCATTTAAATGCACAAATGCTTCTTCATACGTTGTAATGTTTTTATCCCGAAACATTGTGTCTATGACATCCTGCTCCGTATAAGAAGTATCTTTATTGTCATTGATAATACCGTTTATAAATGTTTGGCGATAATCTTCAGGGATGGTTTTACGATTCCACGTATCTACCGATTCGAAAATACGCCATTTTAAGGTTGCTAAAGCATCACGCAAATGGTTGGTTAATTCGTACTTATCTTCCCAAACATCTGCGACCTCAATGTTCTTACCAATGGCTGCATACATATGCTTGCCGTAACATTCAAGAGCCACGGGTACAATTTGTGCTCCACTTTGAATCGCTATATCTGCCGTACCGGCAAACAAACCCATAACAGGTTGATTAACCGATATATTCCACGCACCTTCAGGGAATATCATCAGGCTTCCGCCATTTTGCAAAAGACCTATTGCGGTTTCTTTTGCAATTCTACGATCATCTTTATCTTTAGAGTCAAGACAAATAACGCCGTTTAACCCCAACATAAAGCCATCAATGTTTTTATATACTTCTCTCGGATCGCCAAGAAACAACCAACAAGGATTTTTGATAACTTCAAAGGCGGTTTCAATATCCACACCGCCTATATGAGTGCAGGCATAAATTACTGATTCATTTGTTTTTACATGCTCATCGCATACAACCGTAAGCTTAATACCACCAATTTTGCGCAAGAACATAATACAAGGCAAAAGCAACCAATGAAATAAATTATGTAGTTTTATATGTTTGGGAGTGGCGCCATTTTTAGTGTAATACATTTTTCGCTTGTTTATATAATATTGGTCAAGTTCATCTTGCGACAACACAAGACCTTTGAACAAAGAAAACATAAAACTTCCCCTAAAAACAAAAAGTGCGGCTACCGAAGCAGCCGCACAAAAAACGCAAACTCCGATAGTCGCCAAACCAACTCTGCGGAAAAGAATAATCTTCACAACTACAGAATCGGAATTTGCATTTTTATCAAATTCAAATCGTAGTTGCGAAAAAAGAGCGCAATATTTCTATAGAAGAAATTACACTTTCCACATTATTCAGTTGGTTTGGCATTATCTAGTTTACCACATTTGAATTGCAATTGCAATAATTTGCGACATTTTGTGATTGGTGCAGGTTGTGAATTGTAATACAGGCTGCAATTAAAGAATCTAAGTAATTAGATTTATAAAGCAAACTTATCGCCCTGCCGAACACTCGACAGGGCGATTTTTTACAATCTGTTCACTTTTTTATATGTAAATATGTTACAATAAAAACATCATATTATAGTTCATCGAGGTGCAATATGAAAAAAATATTAGCGTGTTTCGTGGTGCTAACCCTTTTGCTTTCGGGTTGCCGTTCTACCGAACAGAAAATTGAAGGTACTCAAATTAAACTTTCTGACAACAACATCACAGTTGATGGACAAGAAATTACAACCGATAACACACAGGCGGTTTATTCTGCCAAGGATATAGTGTTTTATCTTGCAGGTCAAGACTTCACTTACGGCGAAGGTCAAAGAGAAGATGAACACGAGCAAAGCGAAGCAGATGCACATACTGTTGTTCATATTACAAAACCAGGCAGATATGTTTTAAGTGGT
>JAZRJT010000076.1:0-34315 GCA_045645905.1 Clostridia bacterium | reverse complement strand
TTGGGAAGAAGATTATATTGCTGAAAAATAAAACCTATTTTTTTGTTACGGATTGCTGCCTGTTCATCCTCTTTAAGCTCACTTGCTTCGTTGCCGTCAATATAGTATTTTCCTGATGTTGGAGTATCACGACAGCCTATCATATTCATAAGTGTCGATTTACCCGAGCCTGACGGACCAATAATAGCAACAAATTCGTGCGGTTTGATTTTTAGATCTACTCCGTCAAGTGCTCTTACCTCGTTATCGCCCATCTTATAGATTTTGTACATATCTTTTATCTCAATCATATATTCTGAATTTGAAATAACATTTTGCATAATAAATGCACTCCTTAACTCTTTAACGTCTCGTCTGCGTTCCTCTGCTGCTGCGGTTGCCGGTTCTGTTAGTTCTTGCACCGCCCGACATATTGCTACGATACATTCCTCCGCCCATCATTCCGCCGGGCATTCTGCCCATCATCCCCATAAATCCTGTTTGCGAACTTGAACTGCTTGGAATGTATACAACTGTTTCGCCCTCGGAAATTCCGGAAACAATTTCTATATTTGTGCCGTCTGAAATTCCTACTTCAACACGCCTGATTTCGCATCCTTCCGGAATATTGCTTCGTGCACCACCTGTCGGCATTTTTTCGCTATTGGCAGATTCTCTCTCGGGTCTTTGAGGCATTTCACCATTTTCTGCCTTTTGCGGCATTTTGCCGTTTTTTGCTCCTTCGGGCCTTGTTGCCATTCCTTCCGGCGGAGCGGTACCCTGTTCATTGTTACTTTTTTTAGCCGACTGTTGTTCTTTGCCGTCTGTTTTTACAAGTACGGTTGCAGATGTTCCCCGTACGCTCATAAGAGCATCTTCGGGAATTATAACAACATTTTTTGCTTCGTTTATAAGAATATTGGCATTAACATTCATTCCAGACTTAAGATTTCCGGGATTATCAATAGTAAGCTCAATATCATATGTAGTAACTCCATCACCCGATGATACACCCTCACTTGCAATTGTTGTGACTTTCGCTTCGAAAGTTTCATTAGGAAGTGCATCAGCATCAACTATGGCGGTTTGTCCGAGATTTATGTTAGAAATATCAAGTTCATCAACGCTGATTGTAAATTTCATTTTACTCATATCCGCAACAACCATCATAGCAGTCTGTGAGTTGCTGCTGTCAATTTTATCGCCTGCTTTGCTGTTTTTTGTAATAACTGTTCCCGATATGGGCGCCGTTATATTATAATTATCCAATGTCTTCTGTGTTGATTTCACATTTAAACGACTACTTTTCTGTGTATTTATAACAGAATTGTTTGTAAGCTTTGCTATAAGCTGTCCCTTTGTTACATAGTCACCATTTTTGAAGCCTACATATGAAACTGTGCCGCTGACCTCTGCGCGCATTTCTGAAACATTACCTTTGCCAATTGTTCCTGAGCCCGAAGAGTTTACATCACCCACGCTTGTATGTACTGTTGCGGCAAAAGTTGTATTTTCGGCAAGTGCACCAGGGTTCTCAAGTTCGATTTCAACATTTCTTAAAATGCTACTTTCAGACCCGGTTTCAACATTGGCATAATATTTATGAGTTACTCTTCCCGGAAGTGAAGTCATATAAAGAGCACTTGTTATTGTAACATTGTCTCCAACCGAAATTCTATTAAAATCATCCATTGAAAACGGAATGTCCACAGATAGTTTATCAGTATTTACGATTTTACCTATTATACCATTGCCTACATTATTGCCCACCTCAAGCGAAAAATCTGATAATCTGCCGCTTGCAGGAGCATAAATATTCAGCTTTGAGACGTTGTCATTTGCTTCATCAAGACTCATCTGTGCTTTTTCCATTGAGAGTTGTGCATCCTCATCGTCTATTTGATAAAGAGTATCACCTTCGTTTACAAAATCGCCTTCTTCAAAAGTTGACGAAATAATTTCTCCTCGTACTAATGAGGTGATTTCATATCTTGCATACGGTTCAACAACACCGCTCTGTTCGATTGTTTCGGTGATATCGCCGATATATGCCTGAGTTTCAAGGTAAGATTGCTTCACATCATCAGATTTTTTTCCTCTACCAAATGCAAACCAACATATTAGAGCAATACACAAAACAATTGCAGAAATCAAAATAATCTTTTTCTTCGTGAAAAAACTTTTACCCAATTTAATTTTAGGAGTTTTTTCGGTAACCAAACTCTTAAAGTTCATATTTAGCCTCCATAACGGTATATTTTTTTATTATAATACCAAAATAATACTATATAATTGTTAACTGCGTGTGAATAAATTAAAAATTTATTTAAACAGATTTTATTTCACACCAAAATTTTAAGAGAAAAATACAAATATATGATTTTTGCTTAAAATAACATCGTCATATTAACTATTTTATCAATATTTTTTTATGCAGAATTAACAAAAACCTTTTTTTCTATTGCAAAAAATGATATTTTGTTATAAAATATTACAAGTATTTTTGTTTAATATTGTTACAATTTTAACAAATTGTGACGTTACAATTATAGGAGGTATGTATTATGAGTGAAATCAAAAAAATTGCTGTTATGACTGGCGGAGGCGACTGTCCCGGTCTTAATGCCGTTATTCGTGCCGTTACAAAAACAGCTACAATGAAATACGGTCTTGAAGTTGTAGGTATCAAACACGGTTATCGTGGCCTTTATCTTGGCGGAGATGAATTTGTTAATCTTAACTATGACACCGTAAAGAATATTATTTCAAAGGGCGGTACCATCCTTTACAGTTCAAATAAGGATAATCTTTTTGATTATACCTATGAAGATGAAAACGGAAATGTATGCCACGGCGACGTGTCAGAAGTTGGTGTTGAAAATCTTAAGAAAAACGGCATTGATGCCCTTGTAGTTATCGGTGGCGACGGTACACTTACAAGCGGGCGTGATTTCTCACGTAAGGGTGTAAAGGTTGTTGGTGTCCCCAAAACAATTGACAATGACCTTGCCGCAACCGACACAACCTTTGGTTTTGATACCGCTGTATCAAATGCAGTCGATGCAATAGACAAGCTTAAAACAACCGCTGAATCTCACAGCCGTATAATCGTAGTTGAAGCTATGGGTAGATATGCAGGTTTCCTTGCTCTTTCTATGGGAATTGCAGGTGCTGCTGATGCAATTTTGATTCCCGAAATCGATTATGATATTAACAAGGTTGCCGAATGTCTTAAAAACAACATAAAACGAGGCAAAAACCATGCTATTGTTGTTGTTGCCGAAGGTGCAAAACCAAAGGATGGTGAAATTATTGTTTCTAAGGTTGTAGAAGACAGTCCCGACCCAATCCGTCTTGGAGGTATCGCAAATGTAGTTGCAGAACAGCTTGAAAAGCTGGTTGGTTTAGAGGCTCGTGCCACAATACTCGGTCATGTTCAGCGTGGTGGTTCACCTACTGCAAATGACAGAATTTTGTCAACAAGATATGGTGCTTACGCTGTTGAACTTTTGATGCAGGGTAAATTTGGTAATATGGTAACACTTGACGGAAATTCTATGAGCTATGAATCTTTAGAAAACGTTATCGGTTCAAACAAAGCGGTTGATCCAAATGGCGAGCTTGTTATGATTGCCGAAGCAACAGGTGTTTCATTCGGTAGATAAAGTTCTTAACCGACCCATTGTATAAATGTGGTCGGTTTTTGTTCTATAATAGGAATTACGTAATTTTGTTGTGAGGTGACAATTGTTATGAATTCAAGGAAGATTATTGGCGGTGTATATTCAGATATATCTGACGAGGTAACACAGATTTGTACCACATGCAAATGGGCACAACCATTTAACACGGTTGAATATGTTATATGTTCAAAAAAAGGACTTATTAAAGCAGATGGCGTTTGCAAGAAGTATGAATATAATCGTTTACTAAAGCAACCGTCTAAACGGCGTGACGTCAACATAAACCGATTTAACTCAGAGGATTTTAGTATAGACTAAAGCCATTTCCATATAAATGGAAATGGCTTTTTGCTGCTAATTAACTTTTTGCAAACTATTCCTCTGTCTGTATTTTTCTCTGGTAGCAAGCCCGCCACGGATATGACGTTCCTGTTTATTCTCTGCAAGCACCTCCCGTGTTTGTAAAGCCAGTTCCTTGTTTATCTTCAGCAATCTTTCTGTTATATCTTTATGTACGGTTGATTTCGAGATGCCAAATTTTTTTGCAGCCTCACGAACAGTACACCTTGTCTCAATAATATAATTTGCAAGTTCCACGGTGCGTTCCTCAATTATGTCAGGTCGCATTGAATCACTCCCATATTTCTATTACTTAATTAAATATATGAGAGTGATTCATTATTTATTACGATGAAATCAAAGGCAATATTTGATGAATACTGAAACATCACCGATATTATTTGTTAATAAAAAGCTAATTAATATCTGTATCTCCTGTTGCAGGATTATCAATCAGTTTTCCATTTTCTTCAAATCTTGAACCGTGACACGGACAGTCCCACGTGTGTTCCGCCTTGTTCCATTTAAGGGCGCAACCAAGATGTGGACAACGCTTTGTTGTTGGCGTCAAAAGATTTTTTGTTGTTTCAAGTCCATTTAACAAAAGCTGCGGCTTTATTATACTTCTTTGAGGTGAAAAGACATCCTCATAATCATTTTTCTTATCCAGCACCATATCGCAAAGTATTTTTGCCGCGACCATTGATGAGGTTATTCCCCACTTGTTAAAACCGGTCGCAACAAACATATCAGGAGTGTTGCGTGAATATCTGCCAATATACGGAATTCCATCAAGGCTCATACAATCCTGAGCAGCCCATTGATATTTTAAATTAGCTTCCGGATAATATTTTTTTATAAAAGCTTCTAAATCTGCCCAGGCTCCGCCTTCCTTTCCTGTACGATGACCGCCACCTCCTATTAAAAGGAGATTGTTATAACTCCTGAACGACATTCCCTTTTTATCTTCATCTACATACATACCTTGAATATTTGTAATATTTTCATAAGCAGATACATACGAGCGATGCTGATACAATTTAAGAAAATAGCTCCCGTGTTTATTTATAAAAGGGAAATGTGTTGTTACAATTATTTTTTTTGCTTTTATATTGACAAAATTAGTTACCGCACCTTTGGGAGTAAGCTCCTGAACAAAAGTATTTTCGTATATGTTAAGTCCCTCGGCAATCACAGAAATAAATTTCAAAGGGTTAAACTGTGCCTGATTTTTAAACATAATTGCACCTTTTATATCAAATGGAAGCTCTGTTTTTTCAACAAACTCCGCTTTAAAACCAAGTCGGTTTACCCCCTCAACCTCCTCCTCGATTTTTCTGCGGCTTTTTAGTGTATAGGTAAAAGCATTACGCCTTTCAAAATCGCAGTTAATATTTTCGCACAATCTTGCATACTCAGCCACAGCATCCTCGTTTGCCCTAATGTATGACTGTGCACAATTTTCTCCATTAGTTTTAAGTATTTTGGAATAAATAAGCCCGTGTTGGGATGTTATTTTTGCTGTTGTGTTTTTTGTAATTCCTGATGAAATTCTGTTTCCCTCAACAATAGCATAATCAACCCCGGCTTGACTGAGAAAATATCCGCAAAGCAATCCGCACAGGCCGCCGCCTATAACAAGTACATCTGTCTTTAAATCCTTATTTAATGAATTAAACTGAGGCAGAGTTATCCCATCTGTCCATACTGATTTTTTCACCTATTATTCCTCCAAAATGATATTTGGATTTAGTATGCTCAATTCTAAATAAAAAATCCGGAGTATAAGTGCTCCGGATTAAAATTATTCAGCTAAAATAAATGTTCCTGCGACGCATAATTCCTTTTCCTTAGTTTGCAGATGGACATAATAACCATTTTCAAGTTTATTTACGCAAACATCAAGCTCGTCACCTAAAAACGCAGGCTTTTTATAAAACACATTCATTTCATTAAAGTAAAAATCAAAAGGTAGTGCATCCATCAAAAGCTCGGCACCTTTTTGATTATTAAGATGCATATTGGTATCAATTTCCTTGTTTGAAATTCTAAGTGAATAACTTATCTCATCAATATCATAAGTTTTCAATTTTTCATAATTGAAAAAATCATCATTAAAATCATAAATTTCGTATGCATCAAGCATATCCTTTGGAATTCGGGTTGGTCTTTGCCTTTCAGCATTAAATATAAACCAGTTTGAGACAGTTTTGCCCACAATTTCACCATTTTGTTTAATAAAACAGCCTCGTTCCGACGTAACACCATTGCTTGGTTTTACAGCAGTAAAAATTTCGATGGGGAAATCAGGTCTAATATGCTTTTCAAAACGAACCTTCACCCCTTGCAATAACCACGCAAGTTTGAGTTCACGCATCTTTTTTATATCATAGCCGCAAGCCGCGGATGCTCTGGTTGAAATATCCTGAACCATATCCATAATACTACCCGGTTTGATATTATCATAGTCTTTATAATCACCGTATCTTGTTTCGTATTTAAAACTGAACATTTTTTAACCTCTTATATTTTCCATAATTACGTTTTTCATAAATTGTGTTCTTTTATTATTTCCATCCAAAGCAAGAGCTTTTTCAGCATACTCTAAAGCCTTTTCATATCTTGCAAGCTTTATATTGCAATCACAAATTCGTTGGTGGACCTCAACTGTTTCGCATATATTCTCGAGTCCATAAAACAGTTTTAAAGCAATGTCATAACTATTATCACAGCAATAGTCAACCGCATGATTATACACAAATCTGTAGTTATCAATTTCACGCAGCTTGCAAATCACAAAAGTGTCATCGACCCACAAAACCTCAGCAATGCAGCCGTCACCTATTCCACCACGAATTATGTCGGCAGAATAGGTTCCGTCCTTCACGGTATTTAAGTTGTTTGCAACATATCCGCACTTGCCGAAATCATCGCAAATTATTGAGATAGCATTTGAATCATATTTGTTGTCGGGTTCTTTTGTCAAATGCACCTTTTTCCCGATTTCAAAGGGTTTATTGCCCGAATAATTTGTAATACCGACAACTGTTATAAGTATTTCTCCATCCGGAATTGAAAGCATTGAAAGAAGTTCAGACGAATAATCTTCCTTTTCTGGCGTACCGGGCACCCACGGCTTATCCCAGGGAGTTTCAAGTTGTTCTTTGTATAGCTGATAAATGTTCTTGTTCATATTTTATGCCAAAGACTCAGCGCGTTCCATAGCCTTATCAATGTTGGGGCAGATATTTTCTTCTGTAACAAGGTCATAAAGACCTGATTTTTTCATTGCTTTCATTGGCTGTGGGTTAACATGAGAAAATACAACCGTTATCCCCTGACTTGCGCATTTTGTCACAAACTGTTCCAAAGCCCTTAATGCGTCTGTATCCACAGACGGAACAGACCTCATTCTTAAAATCACACCTTTGGTATAATCCTTTGTTTTTATCTCATTAATCTGGCTGCTGACGGCAAAGAACATCGGTCCGCAAAGTTCATATACGCTTATATGCTTCATAACAAAGCGAAGGCCCGGTTCATCACCCTGATTTTCTTCTTTAACATACTTCCAGCCTTCAACTCTTGTTTCATCACTCATACGCTTCATAAACAGCACACAAGCCATCACTATACCTACCTCAATCGCAACAACAAGATCAAAAATTACGGTAAGAAGGAAAGTTGCAACAAGCACAAGTATATCACTCTTGGGAGAGGTTTTTACAAGATATACAAACTGTCTCCACTGACACATATTATATGCAACAGATATAAGAATTGCCGCAATCGCAGGCATTGGAATCCAAGACGCATAGGGCATCAGAATTACAAGCACAAGCAACAATACAATTGAATGTACCATTGCTGAAACGGGAGTTTTACCGCCGTTTTTGATGTTTGCTGCAGTTCTTGCAATTGCACCCGTTGCAGGTATACCTCCGAAAAGAGCCGATGCAATGTTTCCAAGTCCCTGTGCTGTAAGTTCAGTGTTTGAATGATGCTTTTTGCCAACCATACCATCAGCAACCACACAGGAAAGCAATGATTCAATTCCTGCAAGCAACGCAATTGTCACAGCATCCGGCATAATATCAACTATTGCAGATACACTGACAGAAGGTATAGAGAATTTAGGCAACGAACGGCTTACGTCAAATAAATCGCCAATGGTGTTAACCTCCATTTTAAAACCTTTAACCATCACAATGCCGAAAATAACAGCAATAAGGGATGCAGGGATTTTATCATAGATTTTAGGCCACACAATTAAAATTGCAAGGCACACAGCGCCAACAATCACAGCCTGAATATTTATTGTACCAAGGCTGTTTATAAAGCAATTGAACTTTTCAATAGTTTCGATTGGAGCTTCGTGATATGTAACGCCAAAGAAATCTTTAAGCTGTCCTATAACCAAGGTTACTGCAATACCTGCCGTAAAGCCTGTTGTAATGGTAAATGGAATAAACTTTATAAGATTTCCCAGTTTGAAAATTCCCATCAGGATCAGTATTATACCTGCAATAACCGTTGCAAGAGCCATACCCTCAAGACCTTTATTTGCCACTATCCCTGCAACAATTGTTGCAAAAGCAGCCGTAGGCCCTGAAATCTGCACACTGCTACCGCCAAACAACGCCGTAACAAAACCCGCAACAATTGCGGTATAAATACCTGCCTCAGGACCAACACCCGATGCAATAGCAAGGGCAATTGACAACGGCAATGCAATTATCGCAACAATTATACCTGCAACAATATCCTTCACCAACTGACCCGAGCTATAACCCTTTAAATCGGTAAAGAGCATTGGTTTAAAATTTTTCATTTGTTAAAACTTCCTTTCGTAAATCGGGGCATCTCTCCTGAATTTACGGATAGATGCCCATTTTTAAATTTTATTCAAATTAAAACAAACCAGGGATATTGAGTCCGCCTGTCAGCTTGCTCATTTCATCAGCAGAACTTTCTTCAGCTTTGCGAAGAGCCTCGTTTACAGCAGCTAATATAAGGTCTTCAAGCATTTCGATATCATCAGGGTCAACAACCTCAGCCGAAAGCTTAATTTCCTGAAGCTCACGCTTGCCGTTAATCTTAACAGAAACTGCTCCGCCGCCCGATGTAGCAGAATATTCCTTCTCTTCCATTTCTTCCTGCATTTTCATCATCTGCTCCTGCATTTTCTTTGCCTGCTTAAGCATCTGATTCATATTGGCTCCGCCCATGGGCATACCGCCTCGGGGAAATCCTCCCTTTGCCATAATTATCATATCCTTTCTGAATTTATATTTTAATCTTCAACAACCGTCATTTTATCGCCAAGCAAATCTTTTTTTGCAGCAATATCAAGTATGGATGCAGCTTGTCCGTCACGCCTTTTAAGGTTTCCCTTCTTTGACACCACAACACGAAGTGCAGAGCCCTGAACATTAGAAAACAGTTTTGACAAATATTCCTTGCCTTCAGTTGTGTTTATTTTTTCATAGGCTAAATCACCTGTTAAAACAAGCTCAATTTCATCTCCGAAATAAAGTGCCTCGGCATTAAACAAAAATGTGTATAAAGATTTACTTTCTTGCTTTATCAGGCTCAGTGCCTCACGCCATTTTGTCCAGCTTGCAGCAGTATCAATATGCGGCGCGGAATCCGTCAAAGGTTTGTCCACATCCGCTTCCTGAGCAGTTTTAGGTTTTGCAGATGCTTTTCGTATCACTCCATTTGCCTTGATTGATTCAAGCTCTTTTTCAAGTTTTTCAAGACGCATTAAAAGCTCTGCGGTGTCTGTAGCACCATCAGGTGAACACAGCTTTACCACTGCCATCTCAACTGCGATATTAGGTGCGGTCATCTTTTTTGTCAAAAGCAGAAATTCACCCAAAACCGAGATTGCAGATATTAGTCTGTCAACTGAAAACTTTTCTGCCTGCTCCTTATATTTAACAATTGCTTCTTCGGTTTTTTCAAGTATATCTTCAGGCGAGTCGGTAGACTTGCAAATCATAAGCGACCTGAAATGTCCTATCAGCTCTTCAATGAAATTTGGTGCTTCCTTGCCCTTTTTCAAAAAATCATCTATTATGTTAAGAGCAGATTTTGAATCATACTCTGCAATACTGTTAGCTGCAGAAAACAGAACCTTTCTGTCGGCAACACCTACAATATCAACCACATCGTCATAGCGAAGTCCATCCTTTGCAAACGCAATGCATTGGTCAAGGATGCTGAGTCCGTCACGCATAGAGCCGTCAGCAAGCTCGGCAACAAGCTCCAGGGCATCGGTAGTAATGGAAATTTCCTCTTCCTTTACAATTTTATTGAGCCTTCGTTCAATATCGCTTATACCTATTCTTCTGAAATCAAATCTTTGACAACGCGAATGAATTGTTGCAGGTATTTTATGCGGTTCAGTAGTTGCTAAAATAAATATAACATGACCGGGGGGCTCCTCCAAGGTTTTAAGAAGTGCATTAAATGCCTCGGTTGTAAGCATATGTGCCTCGTCCACAATATAAACCTTATATTTACAGCTTGTAGGACTGTAATTAACTTCTTCGCGGATTTCACGAATGTTATCAATACCGCTGTTGCTGGCAGCATCCATTTCGTAAACATCCATAATACTGCCATCTAAAATCCCGCGACAGCTGTCACATTCATTGCAGGGATTACCATCCTGAGAATTTGTGCAGTTTACGGCACGAGAGAAAATTTTTGCCGATGAGGTTTTACCCGTACCGCGAGTTCCGCAAAACAGATATGCATGAGCAATACGCTCTGTTTTTATGCTGTTTTTAAGAGTTTCGGACACATGGTCCTGACCCACAACATCTTCAAACAAAAGAGGCCGCCACTTTCGGTAAAGTGCCTGATACTTTCCTGACATCTGTTTCACCTCACAAAAATTTTATGTCAATAATAAAAGCTATGTGCTTGAGTTTGAAACAAAACTACCTTCGTTACTTAACCGGTATGCTCAGACCCGGCACCCCTGCGGCACATCAAAAAGAACTGCTTAACGCTGCTGCATTCCTGCCCTGACGTGGTTCACAGGTTTCAATTGCGCAGGACCGAATCGTCAACGCCGACCAAAATTAAGGCAGACAAGACAAATTTTGCCCCTCAGCTCAAGTTTTCATCCCCACTATAGCGGATTGTGGGTTACAAGGTACCGCTAACACCCCAATTTAACATAGCCGATTTATTATATCACACAAAGAACTTTGTGTCAAGCCTGCAACGAGTGACTTTGTCTACTTTTATATAAAATATCTTTTCATTTTAAATTTGTATTTGACTAAGTTGTACTGTGATGATATAATAAAAAAAATTTAACTATTCGAAAGGTTAATATAAAATGAAAAAAATGTTACTTACAATCCCAACACTTTTGGGAACAGAACAAATTGTTGCAAACGAGGTAAGACATCTCGGTTACGAAACAACCGAGGTTAAGGACGGCAGTGTCACCTTTGAAGGCGATGCAGAGGCAATCTGCCTTGCCAACATAAATCTGCGCAGTGCTGAACGTATTATGATAAAAATTGCAGAGTTCCGCGCCACCTCCTTTGAAGAGCTTTTTGAAAAAATAAAACGCATTACTTGGGAAAATATTATCGAGGCAGACGCCGCATTTCCCGTTAAAGGTCACTCTTTAAAATCCATTCTTCACAGCGTTCCCGATTGCCAGAAAATAATAAAAAAAGCCATTGTAACAAGGCTTTCAAATCATTATGGAATTACTCATTTTGAGGAAACAGGGCCGCTTTATCCCATACAATTTTCTCTTATTAAGGATATTATCACAATTTATATTGACACAAGCGGCGAAAATCTCTACAAGCGTGGTTACCGTGAAAAAAGTGTTCTTGCCCCCATGCGTGAAACTCTGGCATATTCAATGATAGACCTCAGTTTCTGGCGTGGTGACAGAATTTTCCTTGACCCATTCTGCGGCAGTGGTACTCTCCCTATCGAGGCAGCACTTTATGCCTGCAATATTGCACCCGGAATAAAGCGTAAATTTGTTGCAGAAAGCTGGCGAAACCATATTTCACGAGAAATGTGGAAGGATGTCCGCGAGGAAGCCAGAGACAACGCACGACCCGACACCAAAACTATGATATATGCATCAGATATCGACCCTGAGGCCATTGCAATTGCAAAAAAGAATGCTGAAAACGCAGGCGTCGCAGATAAAATTAAGTTTAGTGTATGTGATATGGCAAAGCTTACAGCATTTAAAGATAAGGGTGTTATAATATGTAATCCCCCGTATGGCGAACGCCTTCTTGATGCAAAGCTTTGTGAAAAACTATATCGCACAATGGGTAGAAAGTTTGCGGAATTCTCTCAGGCAAAGAAATTTATTCTTACATCACACGAACAGTTTGAGCCTCTTTACGGCACATTTGCCGACAAACGCCGAAAGGTATACAATGGTATGCTTAAATGTTATATATATCAATATTTCAAATAAAAAATGTGTTTTATAAGGTGTACTGTTAAAGTTAGCGAAAGGTCGCAGCAACTTGCTGCGACCTTTCGTTGTTAGTGCATTTAGCTATAAATCATTATTTATCAAATCTTCAAGAGATTCTCTGCGGACAGCCACATATTCACTATCCTTTGTAATCATTACAATGGGCGGTCTTGGAAGTCGGTTATAATTTGATGCCATTGAATAGTTGTATGCACCTGTTGTCAGCACAGCAACGGTATCGCCGCGTTTTACTGTTGAGGGAAGCATTACATTTTCCTGAATGATATCCCCACATTCGCAGCATCTACCGACTACCGAACAATTGAAATCACATTTTTCGTTCATTTTATTGGCAAGCAAAACAGTATAGTCAGACTTGTAAAGTGCAAAACGTGGGTTGTCAGCCATACCGCCATCAATAGATACATAGTTTCTGTATTCAGGAATTTGCTTTACACTACCGACTTGATACAAAGTCATTCCTGCATCCGCAACAATAGAGCGTCCCGGCTCCATTCTGATTGCAGGAACTTCTATCCCAAGCTCAGCACATTTTTCCTTTACGGTCTTTGCAACGAGAGCAATATTTGCAGCAATGTCAATTGTGGGGTCGGCATCAGTATACCGCACTCCATAACCTCCGCCAAGGTTAAGTTCTCTTGTTTTAAATCCTTTTTCCTTTTCGGTTTTTGATATGAATTTAAGCATAACATCTGCGGTTTTAAAAAATACATCAGAGTCAAAAACCATTGACCCAACGTGACAGTGAAAGCCAAACAGGTCAATATTCTTTTTACTAAGAGCATAGTCTGTGATAACATCTGCTGCACCTGTTTCAACTGCTGAGCCAAATTTTGAGTCAACTTTACCGGTTGCAACCTCATCATAAGTGTGTGGGTCAATACCCGGGGTAATTCTTATAAGAATTTTAGAGCAAACACTCATTTTTGCTGAAATTTCATCAATTGCATCTATTTCTTCACAGTTGTCTGCAACAAAGCAACCAACTCCATTTTTAATCGCATATTCAATATCTGCGTCGGTTTTATTATTGCCGTGAAAGTATACCTTCTCCATAGGAAATCCTGCCGCAACAGCAGTACAAATTTCGCCTGCTGATACAACATCAACTCCCATACCTTCCTCCTTCATAATTTTATAAACTTGCTTAAAGGAGGCCGCCTTACTTGCATAAAGCGGAAGGGCGCTATCATCAAAATGCTCTTTCATTGCTTTGATGTATACACGGCAGTTATGACGAATTCTCTCTTCATCCATTAAATATAAGGGTGTGCCATACTTATTCGCCAATTCCACTGCATCTCTGCCCGCAAAGGTTAAGTTTCCTTGTGCAGACACATTAAGATTTTCGCAAATCATAGTTTTTATCCTTTCAAATTAAAGCTCAATACCGCATTCCTTCATCAAGCGGAACATATTCTGCATTTTAACCTCATCCATAGGTGTAAGGGGAAGTCTGAGATAATTTTCTCCATAACCCATAGCGGCTGTTGCAGCTTTCACGGGAATAGGGTTAACCTCGCAGAAAAGTGCATCAATAAGTTCAAGAAACTTCAGCTGAAGGTCAGCACTTGCCTTTGTATTTCCTGCAAAGTATTCATCACAAATCTTTACAGTTTCCTTTGGAATAATGTTTGACAGTACTGAAATTACACCTTTGCCCCCAAGTGACATAATGGGAACAATCTGGTCATCATTACCTGAATAAATATCCATATCATCGCCAACTAACGATGCAATTTTTGCAATCTGTGAAATATTTCCGCTTGCTTCCTTAATAGCTACGATATTGGGATGCTTTGCAAGCTCTGCACAAGTTGCAGGTTCAATATTACAACCTGTACGGCTTGGTACATTATAAAGGATAACAGGCTTTGTGCTTGCATCTGCGATTGCTGTAAATGAGTGTATAAGGCCCTTTTGGGTCGCTTTGTTATAATAAGGTGTTACAACAAGCATTGCATCTGCACCTGCCTGGCATGCATACTTTGTAAGCTCGACTGCATATGCTGTATCGTTTGAGCCTGTACCTGCAATAACAGGAACTCTGCCTGCTATCTTTTCAACTGCAAAAGAAATTACAGCCTTATGCTCTTCGTCAGTAAGGGTAGAACCTTCGCCTGTTGTACCAGCCACAACAATTGCGTTGATGCCCTGCTCTATCTGCCATTCAATAAGTCTTTCAAAAGCCTCATAATCGACTCCATTTTCGTTAAGAGGTGTAACAATTGCTGTTGCAACTCCTGTAAATACTGTGTTTTTCATTTTCAAAACTCCTTTTTTTAAAATATCGGCATAAAAAAATGATAGCTGAAAACAACTATCATATACAAACGTATCATAAATCAACATTTAAATATGATAGCCCTCCGCATTACTGCGACAACGACCAAAATATTATTTCCGGTCGCCAGATCGGTTTTTTGCCGTAAACCGTCTTCGGCGTCTGCCCCTTTCAGCAAATCCTGCCTGGCAAGCATACAAATTTGCCTACTGATGACATAACGCACCTCTATCTTCTTATGTATTATACTGTAACTGACATAGTTTGTCAATAGATTTTTTATCTATTATCAATTTTATTTCAAAAGCGGACTTACATGCTTATAAATAAGTATTGTAACCACCGAAACAAGCACACCCTTTAAAAGATTAAAAGGTGCAACGCACAAAAGAACAAATTCAGCCATTGTATCAACCGACGGCCATATTTCCTTTGCCATACCTAAAATTACATCAATTGGCATTTTAAAAGCTCTTGCATAAACCGGGAGCATTATAAAGGCGTTGATAAAACAACTTGAAACTACCATAACAATCGTGCCGATCACTAAACCAAGAACAGCTTTCGATTTAGTTTTTCTTCTTTTGTAAATAAGAGCACCGGGAAGAACAAAAACTGCACCCATAACAAAGTTTGCAACCTCACCCACACCGGCTGTAACAGTACCATTTATAATCAGATTAAGTAAAATTTTTACTGCCTCAATAGCAACTCCCGCCAGGGGTCCGAATGCAAATGCGCCAATGAACACCGGAACTTCGCTCAAGTCAATCTCATAAAATGGAGGTGCAATAAACGGCAACGGAAACTCAAACAGCATAAGAATTGTCGCAACTGCTGAAAGCATAGCCGCCTTGACAAGCCATGATGTATTAATTTTTTTCATTAAAATCACTCCTTGAATTATTTAGGCAAAATAAAAAGTCCCGATTAATAAATCGGGACATATACTCAAAAAAATTCTATGCATCGCATATAACTTCTTCTCGTATCCAGACTTTACTGTCGGTTTTGGAATTTCACCAAATCAGTTGCATTTCTGCAAGTCGCGGACTATACCGCCGGTCGGGAATTACACCCTGCCCCGAAGAACTTTTATTCGCAATATGCAGTATATCATTATATGCAGATTTTGTCAACAGCTTTATTTTTCGGTCAAAAGAACATCCTTTCGGTGAAGCATTTCGTCTATTCTTTCGATATAATCCTTTGGTTCTTTTACGTTGAAAATTCGCTCTATTCGGTCGGTTTCACGGTCAACAGTTTTTGTCACGCCACCGCAACCCAAGGAAATTATTGTCTGTACCTCTTCCATTATATAAATATTATAAAGACTTTCATATCCGGGTTTTGCATAACCAACATTTTCAAGATTTCCAAGCATATTTTTTTGCCTGTAAAGATAATAAGGGTTCTTTCCGGCTGATGTGATTGTTTTCATCGAAAAATCAACCATTTCAGCGACTTTATCTCCTTCGGTAAGGTTGTATTCGCCTAATGTTTCATTCAGCTTTGAGGAGCGCTTTATACTCATTGTATGAACGGTAGTATTTTCAGGATTAAGACTTTCAACCTCTTCCACAGTGTATTTAAACATATCAACCGTTTCGCCGGGTAGCCCCGCTATAATATCCATATTAATACATTCTATTCCACATTCACGTGCCAGTGAATATGCACGACGGATGTCATCGGGTGTGTGGTTTCTGCCAATGGTTTTTAATGTTTCGGCATTCATTGACTGGGGATTGATGCTTATTCTGTCAATTCCGAAATCTTTAATTGTCTTCAGCTTTTCTGCAGTAATGGTATCAGGTCTGCCTGCCTCAACAGTAAATTCTTTATTCTTTGACAAATCAAACTCGGTGAAAATTCCGTCAAATAAAAAACGAAGCTGTTCTGCACTGAGCGTTGTGGGTGTACCGCCGCCGATATATACACTTTCAATAACATTTTTGTTTTGCCTTATAATATCTGCAGTGTATGCAATTTCACGTCTCAAGCACTTAAGATATTCAGGGATAAACTTTGCACCGCTTGCCACGCTGTTGCTTACAAAAGAACAATAAAGGCATCTTGTGGGACAAAAAGGAATGCCTATATAAATGCTGACACCTTTTTCGTCCATAGAGTCAATTATCGGCATCTCAACCTTTGCAACACGTACGGCAAGTTCTGCCTTTTCGCGGCTTGCTCCGTATTCATTTATAAAATATTCAACTGTCTCTTGTGGGGTCATACCTGATTTTATCAGTTTGTATGCAATTTTTACAGGACGAATCCCTGTAAGAATACCCCAAGGGCTTATAATTTCACTCATATCAGATAGGGATTTTCCTTTCGTTCATTTCCAATTGTTGTTGACGGGCCGTGACCGGGATAAACCTTAATTTCATCAGGCAGGTTCAACAGTTTTTTCTTTATGGAATTTATTTCTGTGTCAAAATCTCCCATAGGAAAGTCGTATCTGCCGATAGAACCGCAAAACAAAGTGTCACCGCTGACCAAAGCTTTATCAAACAGGTAGCATACACCGCCCAATGTGTGACCCGGAGTATGTATTACCTTAATTTTTGTATCAGCAAATTCAATAATATCTCCGTCGCTGACTTTAATATCAGCACAAACCTGAGGCAGCGGAACATATGATAAATTAAGTGATGTATCATTAAGATACTGATCTTCATCACAATGAATAACTATCTTTGCACCCGTTGCCGCCTTAATCTCGCTTAGTGCCATAATATGGTCAAAGTGTGCGTGGGTAAGAAAAATGTATTAAGGCTGATTTCTTTTTCTTTAATAAAGGCAAGTATTTTTTTTGCCTCAGCTGGCGCATCGAAAAGCGCAGCTAACCCGATTTTTTCATCAAATATAAGATATGAATTTGTAGCTAAATCACCTAAGACAAATCGCTGTATATTCATTTAAATCCTCCGTATATTCAAGACCGCAGGGTCTACTGACGCCTGCGGACTACTGATTGTACACCGTCAATCTGTTTGAGCCTTTTGATAGCATTATCAAGATGCTCGGTGTTTTTAACTTCAATAGAAATTTCAACTATTGCAACATTATTTTTAACTGTTCTTGCATTAAGGCTCTTTATGGGAGTACGCAAGTCTGCAGTAATGGTGGTAATATCAACAAGCAAAGAGTCTCTGTCAATTGCAGTAATACAAAGCAAAGCCTGAAAGTTATTTTCAACAGCCTGAGCCCAGCAAACATTAATAAATCGCTGTTCCTCCTCTGGAGAAAATCTTGCATTAATAATGTTGATACAGTCTGTACGATGTACTGCAACACCTCTGCCACGGGTAACATATCCTATAATCTTGTCTCCGGGGACAGGACTGCAGCAATGTGAAATTCTTACAAGACAATTATCAATTCCTTCAACAATAACACCGCTGTTGTTTACCCTGCCTGAAGTTTTAACAAAAATCTTGACGGTAAGGTCGGTTATGTTATGCTTGCTTGCGATATCCTTCTTGCAGTTTTCCTTAAATTTTGCAAGGTATTTGCCTGCACTCGACCCACCATAGCCTAAAGTTGCAAACATATCCTCAATCTGCTTAAAACCATATTTTGAAAGAAGGCTTTCAAGCATTTCATCGTTATTCATATAGGATAT
Source organism: Clostridia bacterium (assembly GCA_045645905.1). Lineage (GTDB taxonomy): Bacteria > Bacillota > Clostridia > Monoglobales > Monoglobaceae > SIG440. The sequence goes on along the minus strand of JAZRJT010000076.1, from coordinate 15,893 downwards.
CGGGATATTTGCCTTTTTAAGTTCTTTTTCAAAAAGCTCCTTACCCTTAATGATGTTTTCGGTTCGGTTTTCTTTTTTAAGCCATTGATTAATTTTGTTTCGGGCCTGTGATGTCCTTGCAATCTTAAGCCAGTCAAGATTAGGACCGCGCGATGCATTGGACGTGTGGATTTCAATAATATCGCCGTTTTGCAGATTATAGTCAAGGGTAACAATCTTGCCGTTTACCTTTGCACCTTGCATTTTATTTCCTACAGCACTGTGGATTGAATAAGCAAAATCAATAGGGGTCGCCCCTGCCGGCAGGCTGATTACATCGCCCTTGGGGGTAAACACAAACACCTCATCACTGAACATATCAATCTTTAGTGTCTGCATAAAGTCTTCAGCATTTGTCATATCCTTCTGGATATCAAGAAGCTGTTTTATCCATTCCAGTTTGCTGTCAAGGTCTGACTCACCGCTTATGCCTTCTTTATATTTCCAATGGGCAGCAATACCGTTTTCTGCTGTACGATGCATATCCCAGGTTCTTATCTGTATCTCAAAGGGTGTACCGTTTGGCCCTATAACCGCAGAATGTAATGATTGATACATATTAGGCTTGGGCATTGCAATATAATCTTTAAATCTGCCGGGGATAGGCATAAACTGCTCGTGCACCATACCAAGCACGGCATAACAGTCTGCATCGGTGTTAACAATAACACGTACGGCAAACAAATCATAAATTTCATCAAGATTTTTATTCTGCATAAACATTTTACGGTAAATACTGTAAAAATGCTTTGCACGGCCTTCAACTTTGGCGTCAATATTGATTTTTTTAAGACGTTCGGTAAACACATTTATTATATCATTAATGTATTTCTCCCTCTCGCTACGTTTCAGGCTGATTTTGTCAACAATTTCATAATAACCGATAGGGTCAATATACCGAAGAGATAAATCCTCAAGCTCAATTTTAATCTTTGACATACCAAGACGGTGAGCAAGCGGTGCAAAAACCTCAAGGGTTTCGCGTGCCTTTTCTCTTTGCTTGTGTTCGGGCATGGATTTAAGAGTCCGCATATTGTGAAGCCGGTCAGCCAGCTTTATTACAATAACACGAACATCTTTTGCCATTGCAAAAAACATTTTTCTCAGATTTTCAATTTGTTGCTCCTCATTTGAGGTATATGGGATTTTACCCAGCTTTGTAACACCTGCAACAAGCAGAGATATAGTGTCGCCAAATTCCCGTGCAATTTCCTCGTCGGATACATCGGTGTCCTCCACTACATCATGAAGAAGAGCCGCCGCAACAGAGCTTGTATCAAGCTCCATATCTGCCAGAATGTTGGCAACAGCAACGGGATGCATAAAGAAGGGTTCACCTGAAACACGCATCTGTCCCTCGTGCTTTTCTTTTGCAAAATTAAAAGCTTTGGTGACAAGCTCAAAATTGCCTGAAGGATTATGATTTTTCAGTTTGTTAAGCAGGTTATCCAGTTGTTTTTGCATTATATCAGTTCACATCCATACGCTTTAAACTTAAACATTTTTATACTAAGCCTTATCTTCAAAGGGCTTAATATCTTTAAGAATAAGCTGTACATTTTTAAATCCCTTATAATCGTTTATATCAAGACCAAAGGCAACCTCAATAAAATCGCCTTCTTTAAGATGATTATAATACTCACCCATACCAAAGCCTACCGCATCAAGGAACTTATTTTCTTTAAGAAGAGTCATTCTAAGGTGTTTGCCGTCACTCATTGTACTGATTTTATGAATCTTGATATTACGTACAGCAAATATTGGCGACGGATTATCAACACCAAAGGGCTGAAGTCTGTTAATTTCATCAACAGTTTCAAGTGTTATGTATGACGGCTTAATTACCGCATCAATTGAAACTGTAGGAACAAGTGTATTTTCATCAATCTTTGTAATAGTTTGTTTATTTATTGCTTCTCTGAACTTTTCAATATTTTCGGTTTTTATGGAAAGTCCTGCAGCAAGCTCGTGACCGCCAAATTTCTCAAGAATTTCATTGGTGTTTTCAAGAGCTTCAAAAAGATTAAATCCGCTGATACTTCTGCCGGAGCCTTTTGCCTCATCACCATCAACTGCAAAAAGGATTGAAGGCTTATAGAATTTTTCGGTAATTTTTGATGAAACTATACCAACAATGCCGTGATGCCAATTTTCGTGAGCAATAACCAGTACCTGGTCGTCCTTAATTGTAGGATTATTTTCTAAATATTCCAGTGCTTCGGCAAACATCTTCTGTTCGGTCTGCTGTCTGGTTGTGTTTTCTTCACAAAGGTCATTTGCAAGCTCGTAAGCTTTTTCTTTGTCTGAGGTCAAAAACATCTCAACACTACGTGATGCACAGCCAAGTCGGCCGCTTGCATTGATTCGGGGTGCGATAATATAACCAATTGTTGATGTTGTAACCGGTTTATTGTTGGTAATTGATACATCAATAAGTGCCTTAAGACCAATGTTTTCGGTATTTTTAAACTTTTCAAGACCTTTGGTTACAATAATTCTGTTTTCATCAATCAGCGGAGAAATATCTGCAACAGTACCAAGACAAATAAGGTCGGAATATTTTTCCATAAGCTCATCAACCGAGGCATCTTTATCAAGAGCCTGAATAAGCTTAAATGCAACACCTACACCCGCTAGATTTTTAAATGGATATGTGCAATCTTTGCGTTTGGGGTCAATTGCCGCATATGCCTCGGGGATAGTTTCTTTACATTCGTGATGGTCGGTAATTATAATATCCATACCTATGCTTTTAGCATATTCGGTTTCCTCAACTGCTGTGATACCTGTGTCAACAGTAATAACAACTTTGGTGCCGTTTTCCTTTATTTTATCCAAAGCATCACGATTTACACCATAACCCTCCTGAATACGGTCAGGAATATAATAATCAACCTCAAATCCCAAAGAGGTAAGGTGCTTATATAAAATAGCAATACTTGTAATGCCGTCCACATCATAATCACCGTAGATTGTGATTTTTTCGTTATTCTCAAGTGCCTGTCTTATTCTGCTTACCGCTTTATCCATATCCTTCATCAGATAGGGATTGTGAAGGTTCCCAAGATCACATTTTAAAAACTCGGCAATTGCTGCACTTTCACAGATGCCTCTGTTATACAAAATTATTGATGTCAAGGGAGAAATGCGGAATTCCTTTGAAATCTCCACAACTCTGTTTTTATCAAATTCTTTAAGTAACCATTTTTTCTGTAACATAAAATTTCTCCTGCCTGTTAATTCTTTAACCTTCATTCTATCACGAATTCAGCAAAAAAACAACACTTTTCTTAAAAAACTGCTAATTTTTTATAAAATTCTATGAATTCCTAAGTTCAACAACCGTGACGCCGTTCTCACCCTCGCCATATCTGCCAAGACGGAATGATTTGACGTGTGGATGCTTTCTCAGCATTGTATGAATTCCGGACCTTAAAACACCTGTTCCCTTGCCGTGGATAATTGTAACGGTTGACAGGCTTGACATTGCGGCACGGTCAAGAAACATATCCGCCTCCATAAGTGCTTCTTCAAGTACCATTCCTCTTAGGTCAACTTCGGTTTTGATAGTTTTTGTGCCGCTTGTTACGTTCTTTTGCGGTAAGAATTTTGCAATATTTTTCTTTGTTTCATCCTCAAGAATTACCAGACTTGTAAGCTTGGATGTGGTTTTCATTATACCCATCTGAATTTGTGCTGTACCCGCTTTTTTGTCAATTGTAAGGATTGTACCCCTGTCATTAAGGTCGGTAATCAAAACAGACATACCGGGCTTTAATGCGCCTATATTAGTTTTAACCGGTTTGCTGATTTTAGGAGTGTTTGGAGATTTTTTAGCTTTTTTAAGACTTATACTAAGTTCACGTTTAACCTCTTCCATTGCCTTAAGAGCTTCTTTTTCGTCCTTCTCCTTTTGAAGTGTGCGCATCGTATCTAAAATTTCATCTGTTTCGTTTTTCGCCTTTTCTATTATCTCTGCGGCGGATTTTTTTGCACGGTCTATTATTTCCTCGCGTTTTTTGTCAAGCTCAAGCCTTTCATTTACAAGCTCGGCTTTAAGGTCAGCAATTTCTTTCTTTAATTTTTCCTGCTGATTTCTCGAGGTTTCGGTAATACGTCGGTTTTCTTCAATAGACGATAAAACATCTTCAAACTTGACAGTTTCCTCAGAAAGCAGATTTTTTGAATTTTCAATAATATAATCAGAAAGACCCAGCTTTTTAGAGATTGCAAAGGCGTTACTTTTACCGGGAATACCCACAAGTAAACGATAAGTAGGGCTAAGAGATTCAACATCAAACTCACAGGATGCGTTTTCAACACGGTCGGTTGAAAGTGCATAAATCTTTAGTTCACTGTAATGTGTTGTGGCTACAGTCTTTGCACCCATATTTTTTACATAATTCAGGATTGCATTTGCAAGAGCCGCACCTTCAACAGGGTCGGTACCTGCACCAAGTTCATCAAATAAAATAAGTGAATTGGGAGTAAATCTATCAAGTATACTAACAATATTTGTCATATGTGCCGAGAATGTACTGAGGCTCTGCTCTATACTCTGCTCATCGCCGATATCGGCATAAACACCGTCAAATACTGCCAACGTGGTTCCGTCAGCCGCCGGCACACAAAGACCTGCCTGTGCCATAAGAGTAAACAGGCCGATGGTTTTAAGAACAACGGTTTTTCCGCCGGTATTGGGACCTGTAACAACTAACGTATCAAAATCATATCCTAATGAAATATCCTGTGGAACAACCTTTTTGGGGTCAATCAACGGATGTCTGCCCTTTTGAATTGAAATTTTACCCTCATCGTTCATTTCAGGACAAACAGCTTTTTGACCAAGTGCAAGCTTTGCCTTGGCAAACAATAAATCAATATCGGCAATTGCGTTATAGTCATATTCAACAATGTCATAAATTTCCGCAACTAAGGCTGTCAGTTCAGCAAGAATTCGCTCAATCTCTGTTTTTTCCTTAACAGCAAGAGTGTGGAGCTCGTTATTTGCATCTACAACAGATGATGGCTCGATAAACAATGTTCCTCCAGATGCAGATACATCGTGAACAATACCGTGAACATCACCCTTATGTTCTGCCTTAACCGGCACAACATAGCGGTCATTTCGTAGTGTGACAATTGGGTCTTGCAGAAACTTTTGATAATGAGGTGAGTGTATCATTGAATTTAACAAATCCTTGATTTTATCTCCTGCACGTGTAATCTTACGACGGATATTGCTAAGTTCAGGGCTTGCACCGTCTGCCATTTCTGTTTCGGATATTATGGATGTGCTTATCCTCTCTTCAACTTGATTATTCCTTTCAAGGCAGGCAAAATAACGGTCAAGAACACCTTCGTGACCATCGTTGTATTTTTTAAGCTGTGCCGCACATTTTAAAACACGTGCAACATTTAAAAGCTCTGACATCGACAGATTGCCCCCAAGCTTTATACGCTTAATTGCAGATGTCACCTCAGAGACTGCACTGATTGGCGGTGAGCCATACTTTAAAATCATCACAACGGCAGCATCGGTATCTGCAAGTGCTGACTTTACTGATGCAAGTTCTGTCAAAGGAGTGATACTCATTGCCTGCTCTTTTACTTCATCATTAACTGCATGTTTTGCAAGCATTTCGCGAATTTTATCAAATTCTAATGTTTTTAATGTTTTTTCATCCATAATACAAAGTTCCTTTTAAAATCTTTGAGTTATAGTATTTTATCATATTTCAGTTGATATTGCAACACCAAACATCAAGGTTTTAATTATATCTTTTAAAATGTACTTGCACCTGTCAAGCTGTGAGTGCATAAGATAATTCATAGCTTAAAATCGGAGGTTAGCTGTTTATGTTTGGTGTATTCGGAACAATTTTTGAATCGTTGGTTTTTCTTGTATCGTTTGTGTCGGATAGTAATTCCTTTCCCAAGCCATTATCCGCCAAGGAAGAAAAATTATACATAGAAAAAATGAAAAACGGCGACGAAGAAGCAAAAGCCAAACTTATTGAACACAATCTGAGATTGGTTGCACACATAGCAAAAAAATACTCAGGAACAATTCGCGACAGTGAAGATTTAATCTCCCTTGGTACAATTGGCCTTATAAAAGGCATAAACAGTTTTGACAGTTCGAAAGGAACCAGACTTGTGACCTATGCAGCAAGATGTATCGAAAATGAGATATTAATGCTTATGCGCAGCAACAAAAAATCTCAGGGAGATGTTTCGCTTAACGACCCTATTGGATGTGATAAGGAAGGAAACCAAATTCTGCTGATGGATATCATTGGTACGGATGAAGAAGACGTCATAAAAGAAATTGACCGCAAAGCGCAGATTAAAAAGCTTTATCGCAACATCGCCACTCGTCTTGATAACCGTGAGCGTGAGATAATAAAAATGCGTTACGGTCTTAATGACGGAAATGAGATGACGCAATTTGAAATAGCTGAAATAATGGGCATTTCACGCTCATATGTCTCAAGAATTGAGAAAAAAGCTATCGAAAAACTTAAATACGGAATATGTGATGAAAAAAATGAAAAGGATTGAGCAAACGCTCAATCCTTTTTATGTGGTTTGTTTTTTTCTTGCCCTTGGATGTGCTTTTTTATACACATCATTTATATGTTTTTTCAAAACACTTGTATAAATCTGTGTCGAAGAAATATCACTGTGACCCAGCATTTCCTGAACAGATTTGAGGTCAGCACCATTTTCCAAAAGATGCGTAGCAAACGAGTGTCTTAAAGTGTGCGGTGTGATTTCCTTTTTAATATTCGCAAGAGTCGAGTACTGTTTGATTATTTTCCAAAAACCCTGACGTGTCATTTTCCCGCCGTTGTAATTAACAAAAAGGTTTTCGACAGATTTATCCTTTACAAGCTGAGAACGTGCAGAGTCTATGTAATTTTTAACTGCTTTTTTTGCCAGAGAATAAACAGGAATTACCCTCATTTTTTTACCCTGATTGCAGTTTATGTATCCAATATCCATATCAACATCCGACATTTTAAGGTCAATCATTTCGGTAACTCGCATTCCTGTCGCATACAAAAGTTCAAGCATAGCCTTATCACGGCAGCCCTTTGCATCTCGTGTATCAGGCTGATTAAGAAGTTCTTCTACTTCTTCGCCTGTAAGCACATCGGGGAGCTTTTTCTTTATTTTAAGGGAATGAAGATTTGCAGTAGGGTCTGATTGTATAACGCCCTCGTTTTGTAAAAAACGATAAAACGAACGGATGGATGCAAGGTTTCTTGAAACCGTTGAGGCTGATTTGCCCGCCTTTTGCAGTTTCATAAGATAGTCAAGTATGGTTGTACCGCTGACGGTTTCGATATTCAGTTCATTATCTTCTGTGTACACAGCATATTTCCTGATATCACGCTTATAGGAAAGCAGAGTGTTTTGTGAAACACCCTTGGTACTAATTAAAAAATCAAAATATTTTTCAATTAAGGAATACATTTAAATACGCCTCCTATTTACATAATAATGAACAAACCGGTCTTAATACTGCCGGAATAACAAATGCATCAATCAAGCTGCAGATTAAAAAGGCTGCTGCAACCATAACAAGACACAAAAGATTTCTTAAATATAACTCTTTTTGCGTATAAAAGCCATGCCCTTTTTGTCTTAGTCTGCGAAAACAAATAGCTGAATTAATATTGAGCACCGAATAACATATTAATGTGGGCAGCATTATTATTATCTGCGGAATTACGGCAACAAGAGCAAATATAATTCCTCTGCCACGATATAGCTGAATCAGGAAAAACACAGTATATGAAAGCTTATAACCTTTTAATCCCAACTGCAGCAGGCCAAAAGGGATAAGCCATATCCAAAGCCCTGAAACCCACATAAACAGTAACAGCTTAATGTTGTTGTAAAGTGAAAATTTGAAAATCTCACTGTGGCTTACCGACTGAATACTGTATGCCGAAGTAAAATTGTTTATGTAAGAACTTAGAAGATTAAATCTTTCATCATTAAGTGATGCCGCCGATAAAGAACCGATTACCGTTCCTGAAGCAAGACACAAGGCAACAACCAAAAACTGTAGTCTGTTTCGGGTAATGTAATCGGTGAATGTTTTTAAAAATTTACATTTTTTCATAGCTTTTTTCCTCCTGTATAAACATTTTATACATACATATGAGACAAGCTATAAAAATATGTTTTAATATTATCGTTTAGACATATCGTCAGCTTTTTTTACACAAGCATCTATTGCACGGTCAACTGACGACATAAAACCGGCTCTTTCAAGCTCACAAACAGCTTCGATTGTTGTGCCGCCGGGTGAGCACACAGCATCCTTTAATACCTGTGGGTGCTCGCCTGTTTCAAGAACCATTTTTGCAGCACCTTCTACAGCTTTTGCCGCAAGACGCAAAGAAATATCCTTGGGAATTCCGTATTTAACACCGCTGTCAGCCATAGCATCAATCAGCATATAAACATATGCAGGACTGCTGCCGTGAAGTGCTGTTGCCGCATTAATATATTTTTCCTCAAGAACAACAACTTCACCAACGCCTGAAAGAACCTTTTCAGCCATTTCTAGTTCGGTTTCGGTAATGTTGTTATTTGGTGTAATTACAGTAATACCGCAATTAACCTTTGCAGGAGTATTGGGCATTGCTCGGATGATTTTTACATTACTGCCAAGGATACCCTCAATTGTGTCAATGGTGACACCTGCTGCAATGGAAATAAAAATTTTATCATGGGTAAAAGCCTTTGCCTCCTCAAGAACAATGGGCAAAATGTTGGGTTTTACTGCAAAAATAACAATATCACTGTGCTTTAAAACCTCGGTATTATCTTCGGTTGTAAACACGCCCATTGTCTGCCATTTTGAGAGGCAGGTAGACTTTTTATCGCTTATTGATAATTCGTCAGGTCTGATAATTCCTGATGTTATAAACCCACCTGCAAGAGCAGATGACATGTTTCCTGCACCAATAATACCGATATTCACAGCAATTCTCCTTTTTTAAAATTCTTCTTTGATGTATTTTTCAATTCTGTCAAGACCTTCTTTTATCGTTTCCATAGATGTAGCATATGAAAAACGTACATATCCGTCAATTCCAAAACCTTCACTGGGAACAAGAGCAACAAGTGCACGGTCTAAAATATCGGCACAAAGCTCGGTTGCACTGCTGAACACCTTGCCGTAAAGCTCCTTGCCGAGAAGTTCTCTGACATTCATAAAGATATAAAACGCACCATTGGGTTTTATGCAGCTTACTCCGTCAATTGAATTAATTCTTTCAACCATATAATCTCTGCGCTTAATATATTCTGCACGCATTGTATCAATAGATGACTGGTCGCCGCTCAGTGCTTCAACTGATGCAAACTGTGCAATTGAGTTGGGGTTAGATGTTGCATGGCTCTGGATGTTTGACATTGCCTTTGCAAGCTCTGCATTTGATGCAGTGAAACCGATTCTCCAGCCTGTCATTGCGTAAGCCTTAGCCATACCGTTTACTATAACAGTAAGGTTTTTGATTTCATCACCAAGCGTTGCAATATTTACATGCTCGCCCTCGTAAACCAGCTTTTCGTATATTTCGTCAAATACAACATAAATATTATTCTTAACAGCGATTTCTGCAATCTTTTCAAGCTCTTCCTTTGTATATACCATACCTGTAGGATTGCTTGGTGTGTTAAGAACCAAAGCACGTGTTTTGGGGGTAATATGTTTTTCAAGGTCTTCGGGTGAAAACTTGAAATTTGTTTCTTCGGTTGTATTAAGATATACAGGAACACCGTCAGCCATCTTAACCATTTCAGGATAGCTTACCCAGAATGGTGCGGGAATGATAACTTCGTCGCCGGGCTCACAGATTGCCATAAATATGTTTGTAAGGCAATGTTTGCCACCATTGCTGACAACAATGTTTTCAATACCGTAATCAAGACCTGTATCCCTTTTTATCTTGGCACAAATTGCCTCTTTTAATTCAACAGTACCTGACGCAGGGGTGTATCTTGTATGACCTGTTTCAATAGCCTTTATGCCGGCAGCTCTTACATTCTCGGGAGTAGCAAAATCGGGCTCTCCTGCACCGAAACCAACTACCGGAATACCCTGCTTTTTCATCTGCTTGAACTTTGCGTCAAGTGATAAGGTGGGTGAAGGGCTTATGCTCTTCGCTTTCTTTGAAATATATGTCTGCATTTGAACTCTCCTAACTGTCTAAAATTACATTAGATTATATTTTAATACAAAATATAAAAAATTTCAACCTTTTTTTATGTTATAACAAAATTTTTTTACAAAGGTTTAAAAAATTGCCTGATGCTATCCTTTTTATCAGTAAATCTGCATAACCCAGTCTTTGCATTTCATCAAATAATTTATAGATATCCTGCACGCCGTCTATCCCCTTGGGAAGCTTTGACATACCGTCAAAATCACAGCCCAGACCAACATTATTTTCCCCGCCCAGCGAAAGAATATGTTCAATATGATTTATTACATCTTTTATATTGCATTTATCTTCGCTGATAAACTCAGAATATAGATTAATGCCTATACAGCCACCATTTTCTATTATTGCACAAATCTGCTCGTCGCTGAGGTTTCGCGAGTTGGGACAAAGTTTTTTAGCATTTGAATGTGTCGCAGCAATGGGCATTTTTGTTTGCTTTATAACATCCCAAAAGCCTCGCTCTGAAATATGCGACACATCAATCATCATACCCAGTTCGTTCATTTTTGAAACAACACTTTTCCCGAAATTCGTAAGCCCGGTGTCGTCTTTATCAGCAATTCCGCCCGAAATTTCATTTGTATAATTCCACGTTAAAGTCATTGCACGGACACCGCGGTTATAAAAATAATTCAGGTTATTGAGATTTCCCTCTAATGCCTCGCCACCCTCAATGCTTAGCAGTGTCGCAAGTTTTCCTTCATTTAATGCTGATTTTATATCGGTTGAATTTATACAATGAGAAATTTTGCCCTCTGCATCACTGATTTCATAAAAATATCTGTCAATAAGTTGATTACATCTTTTAAAAGGCGGCAAAACATCACTTTGTTTGTCGATAAATGCCGCAAAAATCTGTATGTAGCCATCAAAGGTGTTTAGTCGGTTTAAATCTATATGATATGAATTGTCAACAAGATTGCCGCCAAAATCACATATCTTTTGCACTGTGTCGCAATGTGCGTCAAAAACCGTCACAGCCTTACCTCCAAAATTGCATTTTGAATATGATTTATATTTTCAACTTCAAAACTGTCACCTGTAAATATACCAAAAACCTCAATAACATCAAAACGGATGTTGAGATTTGTTGGGTTTTCCATAACATACCACTTTGCAGTATTAATAATCCGTTGTTTTTTATTGTATGTAACAGCCTGGGATGGTGTTCCAAACTCTGCTGAACTCCTTGTTTTTACCTCAATGAAAACTAAATCTTCGTCCTTTTGGGCAATAATATCTATCTCACCCATTTTATTTTTATAGTTACACTTTAAGATTTTATATCTATTTGATTTAAGGTATTCTGCCGCTGAATCTTCACCGAGTCTGCCCTGCATTTTGTTAAAAAAGCCTTTTCTCATTTTCCCAAAACCTTTGCCGTCATAAATGATTTTCTGTGAACAGGCAGAACGCCGTATTTCCGTATTGCCTCACAATGAGCTGGTGTTCCATAGCCCTTGTGCTTGGCAAATCCGTATTCGGGATACTCCTTATCAAGCTCAACCATTAATCTGTCACGGCTTACCTTTGCTAAGATTGATGCCGCCGCAATTGACTGAGATTTTGCATCACCCTTTACTATATATCTATAGGGAATATCATAAGGAATTTTATCATTGCCGTCTATAATTACAAAATCTGCTGAAGTATCAAGATTTTTTACTGCATTATGCATTGCAAGTGAAGTTGCTTGTTTAATATTTATCTCGTCAATCACGTCAGGAGATGCAAATTCAATTGAATACGCAGTAGCTGAATCAATTATCACATCAAAAAGCTGTTCACGCTTTTTTTCGGTTAGTTTTTTGGAATCATTAATCCCTTCGATAACTAAATCCTCGGGCAGAATAACCGCCGCAGCACATACAGGACCCGCAAGGGGTCCTCTTCCTGCCTCGTCAACACCTGCAATAAGTTTGTAACCTTCTTTATATAAGGAATTTTCAATTTCTTTCATCATACTTTTTCCTTTCTGTAAAAAATGGGCAGATATAAGAAATATCTGCCCAAGATGTCCACTTTTACGGCATTTCCAAAGAGATTTTTCCTATCTTTGCCGCCCTGAATTCATCAAGAATAAGATTTGCTGCCCGAAGTGTATCGACATTACCGCCTGAAACAATACATCCACGCTTTTTGCCAATAAGCTCCAAAAGTTCAAAATCGTCATATTCGTTAAGGTTTTCATCAAGTTTAAATCTTGATATCAGTAAATCGCAATAATTATTACGCAAGAATCCTAAAAGATAAAAAGCAAGCTCCTCAACATCCATAATCTCGTCTTTGATACCGCCGGTAAAGGCAATACGTCTGCCAACCTCTACATCTTCAAATTTGGGCCACAAGATACCCGGAGTGTCAAGCAATTCATATTTGCCCGAAACCCTTATCCATTGCTTGGCGGTGGTAATACCAGGTCGGTCACCCACTTTTGCGGCAGCTCTGCCCGAAAGTCTATTGATAAAAGATGATTTACCCACATTGGGTATACCCACAACAAGCATTTTTACTGCACGTCGCATCATACCCTTTTCACATTCTCTGGCAAATTTATCAGCAAGAACTTTGTCAATTGCCCGGTCGAAATTTTTCAGGCCTTTGCCCGAAAGGCTGTCTGCCAGAATGGTGCAAATACCTTTTTTCTCAAAATATTTCACCCATAAATCGTTTGCGGTCGGGTCTGCAATGTCACTTTTATTTAAAATAAGCACACGGGGCTTTTTGCCCACAATTCTGTCAATTTCGGGGTTTCTTGACGAAAGCGGAAGCCTTGCATCCACAAGCTCTATCACCACATCAACAAGCTTTAAGTTTTCGGTGATAAGCTTGCGGGTTTTTGCCATATGCCCCGGAAACCATTGTATCTGCATTAAAATTTCCATAGCCTTTCTGCCCACAAAAAATAATAGAATTTTATACACTCTTAACGTGGGCAGATAAGGCGTATAATGGAAATTATGCACATCGTCGTTTCGCACCATATATGGTGCGAAAATTTCGGCGATGCAATTAAATCTGCCAGAAAATAACGTGATTTTTCACGTTATTTTCCTCTATTCTTCAAAAGAATAATCTGTATTACCTATTTTATCAAACGGCCAGAATCTTAATACTGCGTGACCAGTAATATCATCCACCGATACAGGACCTATTTCACGGCTATCCTTACTGTTGTTTCGATTGTCACCCATAACAAACACCTGGTCTTCGCCAATTACAAGCGGATTTTCACGGCTGAATTTTCCTTTTGCAATCTGCTTATTAATATAGCTGCCTGTACGGCGCGTGGGCTCTGCAATGTAAGGTTCGTCAATTATTTCACCGTTTACATATACGTCACTTGTCTCAAAGTCGATAAACAAAGTATCTCCCTCTGTTGCTATTACACGTTTAATATAAAAGGGTGCGTTGGGGTCGCCTGTTTCAACAATCACAACATCTCCTCTTTCGGGAGTGTAAAACAGCTTGTTAACATACATACGGTCAGCATGCTGAAGAGTTGGCTCCATAGATTGACCGTCAACCTTTGCAAGAGTCATAACAAAGGTTTTAAGAAGCAAAGCAATAGCAACAGCAATAACTATAGTTTTAACCCATTCCCACATTTCCTTCTTCCAATCTGTTCCGGAGTTTTTTTCCTCGAATGTTTCTAAATTTTTATTTTCGAAATTTTCCATAATAACCATCCTTTATAAGTTTAGATAGTGAAATGGCAGGTATTTTGAAAATACCCGCCATATTGGATGTTAAATCTTTTCTTTAACCTTAGCAGCCTTACCAACTCTATCACGGAGATAGTAGAGCTTCGCACGTCTAACCTTACCACGTCTTGAAACTTCAATACGGTCAATGTTAGGTGAGTTTACGGGGAATGTTCTTTCAACACCAACACCGTAAGAAAGTCTTCTTACTGTGAAAGTTTCACGGATTCCGCCGTGATTCTTCTTGATGATTGTTCCTTCGAACATCTGAACTCTTTCTCTGTTTCCTTCTTTTACCTTAACATATACGCGAACTGTGTCACCGATGTTAAGCTGGGGAAGATCTGTTCTGATCTGTTCCTGTGTAATCTGGTCTAAAATGTTCATATTTTTACATCCTTTCTATTTCAGATATTCATACCATACAGCCTCCAGATAGACTATAAGCAGAGGACTACCCATAATTAACTCAATGAGTATAACACACTTTTTGCCAAAATGCAATAGTTTTTTAAAAATTTTTTCACTTAATCCATTTTCCGGAATTTTGCAGGCGAAATATTTTTGTGTGCTTTAAATGTTTTAATAAAATAGCTTAAATCATTAAAACCGCACGAAAATGCAATTTCTGTAACACTTTGGTCGGAATTAAGCAGGATTTGCGAGGCTTTTTCTATACGATAAGCATTAAGGTATTCAACAGGTGTTTTACCCGTCATTTCCTTAAAGAAATAACAAAAATATTTGGGTGACATCCCAACAGCTTTTGCCATATCAGTAAGAGTAAGCTGTATGTTATAGTTCTCACGCAAAAAAATCAACACCCTCTTCAGCTTGGGAATATTTTTGTTGTTTGCAATTGATGTATCAGAATTCACCGAACTGTAAAGATGCTCGTCAACAATTACGCCGAGCATTGCATAAAGTGCGCCGATAACCTTAAATTTATATCCTGATGATTTGTTTTTGATTGCTTCAAAAGCGTTATCCACAGATGTATGAAAAACAGAAAGTTCTGCAGGAGTGTATTCATTAATTGCAAATTCACGGTTTAAAATACTTTCAACAAAAAAGCGACAGCTGTTTATATCTGTATCAAGAAAATCAATATGAAAAATAAGACACTCATACACACAAGCATCCGGACTTGCCGCATGAACGGTTTCCGGGTTGACAAAAATAACATCCCCCTCTTTTGCGGTGTAGTTCTGGTTATTAAGCCTGACTTTCAGTTCACCCTGTAAAATCCTTATAATTTCAAGTTCAGAATGCCAATGTGCAGACATCTCATAACGTGTGTGATTTTTGTCAACAAAGTGATATTCTATGGGGAAATCTGCAGTGCCTCTTTGTTTTAATTCATTGTAAATCATATCAATCACCAAAAACTGAATATTGTTATACTTTTTTCTATTATAACACAAGTAATTCGTATAATGCAAGTATATAATTATATATGGAAACAAATTTTCTAAATTACATATATACGAGGAGGAAATAAAAAATGGCAAAAAACAGATATGTCGGTGACTATCCGGCAATCGGAATCAGACCAATAGTTGACGGCAGACGCGGACCTATGCAGCTTAGAGAAAGTCTTGAAGATCAGGTTATGGCTATGGCTAATGCTGCAAAAAAACTTTTTGAGGAAAACCTTTACTATTCAAACGGTGAACCTGTAAGAGTTGTTATGGCTGATAAATCAATCGGCAGAGTTCCTGAAGCAGCTGCTTGTGCAGACAAATTCAAGAAAGAAGGCGTAGCTATTACACTTTCAGTTACACCTTGCTGGTGTTACGGTTCAGAAACAATGGATATGGACCCAACAACAATCAAAGGTGTTTGGGGCTTCAACGCAACTGAAAGACCTGGTGCTGTTTACCTTGCAGCTGTTCTTGCA
>JAZRJT010000075.1:0-26487 GCA_045645905.1 Clostridia bacterium | reverse complement strand
ATTCAGCAAATGGAAACAGATAAAAAATCTTATTATTCCATCTGCTCTGACATACGCAATACCTTTAAGGCCATCTGTACCCGTACCACGGATTATCCGCATAAGAACGGTTTCAGCCTTATCATCCTTGTTGTGTGCTGTTGCCGTTTTATTAATTTTGTGTTTTTGCGAAAGTTCTCTGAAAAATTCATATCTGGCAAAGCGTCCTGCCTCTTCGGTTGTCAGTTTTTTTTCGCTCGCCAGAGCCGCTACATCAACCGATTTTGTAAAAACCGGTATGCCCAGCCTTTTACATAAATCAACAACAAATTTTTCGTCATTGTCGGCTGCATCACCACGCAGGCAATGATTAAGGTGTGCACAATAAATTTCAAAGCCTATTGATTTTTTAATTGTATTAAGTGCGTGAAGCATACACACCGAATCTGCACCGCCTGAAACTGCAGCCAATATTCTGTCACCTTTATCTATCATCCCATGTTTGCGGATGGTATCCATAACTTCCTGCAAAACTGAGTTAACATTACTCACGGCTTCCACTCCAATTAGAAAATTTAGTAAATTCACCAAGCCATGTTAAGTAATCAAAGCCTGTTTCACCGTTTCTGTGCTTAGCAAAGATACATTTTGTACGGTTGGGTTCTTCTGCCTCAGGGTTATAAGCACCCTCACGGTAAAGGAACATAACCATATCGGCATCCTGCTCGATAGCACCCGATTCACGCAAATCACTAAGTCGGGGTTCCTTCACGTCACGGCTCTCAACCGAGCGGTTGAGCTGTGAAAGTGCAATAACAGGGATATTCAAATCATTTGCCATAATCTTAAGGCTACGTGAAATATCCGAAATTTCTTGCTGACGGTTACCGTCACCTTTGGTTTTGCCGCCGCTGATAAGCTGTATATAGTCAATAACAACAAGACCCAGATTGTGCTCCATTTTCAGTTTTCTGCATCGTGAAACAATCTCTGAAGCTGTAATTGATGAAGTGTCGTCTATATAGATATCGGCACGGCTTAAAACATCAACCGCCTCGCCAATCTTTTCCCATTCTTCGTCTTTTATATTGCCTTTTTTAAGCGCCTCGGAGCTGACCATTGCCTCACTTGAGAGCATACGGTTGGCAATTTGTATTCCTGGCATTTCAAGATTGAATATGGCAACACAGGTTCCTGTATCAATTGCTACATTCTGTGCAATATTTAAAGCAAAACTTGTTTTACCCATACCGGGTCGAGCCGCAATCAGCACAAGCTCAGAGCCATGCAGACCTGCCGTACGCTTGTCTAAGTCGATAAATCCTGTAGATATACCTGTTACTTCCTCCTCGGTTTCAGAAAGCTTTGCAAGCTTTTCAACACTCTGCCCTAAATATGTCCGCAAATGAACAGGACCTTTAGAGCTTCGCCCTTGCGAAATGTCTATCAGCTTTTGTTCCATCTCACCAAGGATAGAATCTGCCTCTTCGTCACCGTGGTAACAGTTTTCTGCCGCCTTTTCGGAAATTCGTATGATGTTTCTGAGTAAAGACTTTTGAGCAACAATTTCGGCATAGTGCTTTATATTTCGGGTCGTGGGCACCATATTCATAGTTTCCATAACATACTCAAGCCCGCCAACCGAGTCAAAAACACCACGCAGTATAAGCTGTTCCTTTATGGTAACAATTTCAACGGGCTTGCCTAAATTATAAAGTTCAACAATAGCCTTAAAAAGCTCCTTATTTCTCTCAATATAAAAATCATCAGCCCTGCAAATATTAGTTGCTTCGGGAATACACTGCGAATCAAGAAGCATCGCACCTAAAACCGACTGTTCTGCCTCACGACTGAACGGCATGGCTCTTTCAAATTCTGTGCCCCTGGTTTCAAGCCTTTCTTCCATATATTCCCCTCCTTTGTATATTTACAAAAATCTATTTTTGTTCGGTAACATTAACCTTAAACGTACCTGTTATCTGTGGATAAAGACGCACCAGAACCTCGGTTGTTCCAAGTGTTTTAATTCCATCCTTCAGTTCAAACTTTCTTTTGTCAATATCAATTTTATACTGCGCCTTTAATGCCTCGGCAACATCCTTTGATGTGATTGAGCCGAACAGCTTTCCGCCGGCACCTGCCTTTGCTGAAAGGTTAACAGTTATTTCCTTCATACGCTCTGCAATATTTCTTGCCTTTTCTTCTTCAACATTTTTATGAAAAGCCGCAGCCTCACGCTTACCTTCCAAATCATTTAATGCCTGTTTGTTTGCCTCAATAGCAAGACCCTTTGGCAACAGAAAATTTCTTGCATATCCGTCGCTGACATTTATAAGGTCGCCCTTCTTTCCCTGTGCCTTTACGTCCTGAGTAAGTATAACTTTCATTTATGTTCATCCTTTCTGAATTATATTTTCTTTACTGGCTTAAAACCTCGTCAATCGCTTCCTTCAAAAGTCTGTCAGCATCCTCAAGTGCCGTATCCACAAGCTGAGCACCTGCGATGGTTATATGTCCGCCGCCGCCAAGCTTTTCAAGAATTACCTGAACATTGATTGTCTCAAGCGAACGTCCGCTGATAAGGACACGACTGCCCGCCTTTGCAAGAACAAAAGATGCCTCAATTCCTGAAATATTAAGAAGTTCATCGGCCGCCTGTGCAACTGTCACCGACATATCGGGGCATTCTTCATACAAATATGAAACCGCAATATTATCCTTATAAATCACAGCATTTCTTATAATTTCAGCCTTGGCAATATAGCTGTTTATATTAGTTTTAAAAAGTCTGCGTACGCTTACTGTGTCAACGCCCATACGTCTGAGGTATGATGCCGCCTCAAAGGTTCTGACACCTGCTTTAAAGGTAAAGCCCTTTGTATCCATAAAGATACCGGCATAAAGTGCCTCTGCCTCCTGCTTGGTAAGACGCTCATTGTCCTGAACATACTGCAGAATTTCGGTTATCATCTCACAGGTAGAGGATGCAAAAGGCTCGTGATATGTGAGCACCGCATTTTCGATAAAGTCCTCACTTTTG
Organism: Clostridia bacterium; assembly: GCA_045645905.1. Lineage (GTDB taxonomy): Bacteria > Bacillota > Clostridia > Monoglobales > Monoglobaceae > SIG440. Next base: position 23,468 of record JAZRJT010000075.1, on the reverse strand, counting down.
CGGTGATGGTCAATCAGTACCACATTTTTTGCGTGTTGCAAAAGTTCGGGGCACTCTACCATACCGGGTCGGTGCACGTCAACCACAACAACCAGAGTTTCACGGTCAAAAATGTTAAGAGCGTACTCACTGCTGATAAAAGCATCCTCATACTGCGGAATCTTTTTAAATTCCTGTATCAGCACTTTTGCATTGCTTGTGCTTTGTTCAACAGCAATAAATGCATTCTTACCGCGGCTTTTAACACTTTTAAAAAGACCTATTGCCGCCCCAAGGCTATCCATATCCGAATTATGATGGCCCATAATTATTACCTTGCTTGAATGGTCAATCAACTCACGCAGGGCGTGTGCCACAACCCTTGCCTTAACCTTGGTACGTTTTTCAACCTCACGGGTCTTTGCCCCGAAAAATGTAAAGTTTACATTATCACGGATAACCACCTGGTCGCCGCCTCGTCCCAAAGCCATATCTATTGCAAGACGTGCATATTTATCATTTTCTGCAACGTCCAGTCCCGCCTTGCCAACACCGATACTGAGTGTTGCCGGGATTTTATTTTCGTGATTAATGCTACGCACATCATCAAGTACAGAAAACTTAGCCTCGGTAATCTTTGCAAAATCTTTATTGCTAAAAAATACAATAAATTTGTCACGCTCATACTTTCGCAAAATACCATTGCCCGATGCAACCCAGGCACCAACCTTTGATTCAATCTCACCAATAAGAGTGCCGTGATTTGAATCGGGAGTTTCCTTTAAAACCTCGTCATAGTTATCAATAATAACTATTGCTTCAATCATTTTTTCATCATTGCGAAGCTTGGCTGTGCGTACTTCCTCGGTTTTGTCGATGAAATATAATACTATAAGACTGCTTTGAGTTGCAGACATTGTATTTTTTGCAATATTTCCCCATACCTCATAATAGTTTTCGCCTATTGTCAGGTTAATGCGGTTTTGCTCATCGGTTTCCATAAACTTTTTTATTTCCAGTTTTGGAATCAATTCCTGAACGGGCTTGCCAAAAAGTTCGTCGACACCAACAGCATTTCTGAACAAGTCATTATACCAGGTTATTTGCCCATCGGTATTGGTGATAACCAAGGGTGCCGGATAGTTAAGCAGTGAGCCACGCGAATTGTCATTAAGGCAAAAGCCCAAATGCTCGGTATAAAGCAAAAACTCCTTCTGACTTTTTCGTACGTGAAAAATCTCGAATGCAATTACACCGGCAGTAATGGCAAGTTCAAAAATCGCCTCGGTTCTGCGGTTTATAGCCATAACAATTCCTAAAGCAACCAATAATGCCGCATACACCGACAATCGTATGTATCTGCGCCGTGAATTAAAAAACACCTTTGCTGCTGTTTTTTCTGTTTTCATTGGAAGTCACCTCCAAGTTCTATTCCCCGGCAGAGCCGAGTCTTCTGAAATCTCTTCTGCTGTCCAGAATTCCCACAATAATTAATCCCAGAATTATATACAACATAAATGCTCCGCCAAAAATAAATACCGCGGCATATATACCAAACCTTGCCCAGGCTGATTTTATGTTTGTCTTAAGCTTAAAATCAACAACCGAAAATCCACACGCTCCGATAATAGTATAAAGAATAAACACAAGATTTGCAAGTACCGAGCCAAAAACCGTGCCTGTTCCTGAAAAAACAAAAACCAAATAGCTTATAAGTGCAATTGTGCACATACTGCCTGGTGCCTTAATCCGCGAAAAGGGCACAATCTCAATCGTTGCCAGCTTTGCCCGATTAATAACAAAACCACAAAGTCTCATTATAATATAACCCTCAACCATAGACATAACAACAATAAATGAAGGCATATAAAGCCTTATAAGCTTTTCGGTTTCCTTAAGAAGCATCCCCGCAAGCTCATCTGCGGAAATATCTTCGGCAAATACACCAGATTCGGTCAATGTCTGCAGCGTAGCCTCAAACATAGCCTTTGAGCCATCCATTGCTTGCGCCAGCATTTTATCAATTCCACCTGCCATAAACAGTTCAATGGCCATAAGCTCTGCTATCCAACCTATACAAACAGTTACACAGGTGGCAAAAAGTGCCGTAAAAAAGGAATATCTCTTTCCTAATGCATATCCTGCAACTCCCCCGGGCAGTACCGACATCAATATAATTGAGAATGCCGAAAGAACATCGCCGGTAATCAGTATTGTTACCGCAAAAACTGCGATAATTGCAGGGATTGTCACCTTAAACCCATTACGTGCAGCAAGAGCCGCAAGTGGAATTCCGCATGCAAATGTGCCTATTATTGAAAAGAACGGCACAAATCTTGTTGCCAGGATAAGCACGGCTGTCAACGCAACCATCATTGAGCCTTCCCTTAGAGCCTTTGTCTTATTATTTTTCATTTGATTTCACCTAGATTATCAAAAAAGTACGCTATTTGCCACATTTTACAGTATACTAAGACATTATACCAAACATCTCTGTTTTTTTCAACTGTTTATGCAGAAATTTTTATCGAGTTTTTGCAGAAAAAACACATTGTCCTCCAATATAGGTTTCTTTTACCTTCAAGCTTCGTATTTCTTCAGGATTCTTTCCCAGAATAGAGTCCGAAAGAATTACCATATCCGCAAGCTTTCCCGCGGCGAGACTGCCTTTATTGTTTTCTTCAAAGGATGCATATGCACCATAATAGGTATAGCATCTTATTGCATGCATCAAATCAATTGCTTGCGACTTATTAATTTCCTTACCCGATTTCAAATCCTTTCGTTCCATTGCCGCGGCAATACCAAAGATTGGCTCATATTCCTCTATCACCATAGCATCCGAGCCAAAGGGCGTAATAATTCCCTCGTCCCTAAAGGCTTTTAAAGGAATTACATTCTCAATGCGGTCGCTGTAATATTTATCAAAAACATCTCCCCACACCGACAAAAATCCCGGATTGGGAATGGGAATTACACCAAGCTCTTTTATCCGTTTAATCAATTGGGGGGTACATAAAAAGCAATGCTCAATCCTGTGCCGAGGGTCACGTCTGGGATAAAGCTTCATTGCCTTTTCATACGAGTCAAGCACCATCTCAATAGCCTTATCGCCAACAGCGTGGGCGGTAAGCTGAAATCCCCTTCTGTGGCCTTCGATAAATATTTCATCGAGCTCCTCCTGAGAAAACGTCGAGACTATTGTATCCTCAAGATGTGCAAGGGGCTTGGATGTTGCACAGGTACCGCCCACAGCCGAGCCGTCAACCATCAGTTTTATGGGACCAATTTTAAGCAAATCATTACCAAGTCCGCTGTAAAATCCATTCTTTAATGCATTTTTTGCTGTTTCAATCTGTGCCTGCTTTCCAAACAGAGTCCACAACATTGGATATGTGCGACAAGAAAGCACCCCCTGTTCTGCCGCTTGCTGTAGGGTGCGAAAGGTTGCCGTACCAAAACCGCCTGCATCGTGAACAGAAGTTATCCCTCTTGCTACAAGCTTTTTACAGAATTTATCAATTCCCGAAACAAGCTCGGTATCCGTTGGCAATACCGGAGATTTTTCTAGCATAACAAAATGCGCTGTTTCCTGAAGCAGCCCCGTTGTATTGCCGCTTTCATCCTTTATTACCCCGGGTATAGACAAATCAATATCTGAACTTTCCAACGCACAGGTATTTGCAACACTCATATGTCCGCTTGTATGAATTATCAGCACAGGGTTGTCGGGTGCCATTTTATCAAGTTCCGCCTTTGTTATATGCCGTCGCTCCTCAAGACCTTCGTGACTGTAACTGCTGCCTATTACCCACTCGCCTGTCTCGACATTCGATACCGCAACTTTAACTTTGTTCAGCAATTTGTCTATAGAAGTTACTCCTGCCTTTTTTGATACATCAATCTGATTTAGTATCTTTGCTCCCGCTACAGCCATATGAATGTGGCAGTCAATGAATCCGGGAAGCACAGCACAACCCTTTAAATCTATCCATTCGGTATATTTATCCGCTAAACGCAATGCCTCTACTGTTTTGCCAACACAGGAAATTCTGTCATCCTCAATCAGAATTGCCTCTGCAATATCATTATTTTTATTTACGGTTATTACCTGACCGTTGTAAAACAATTTCTTTTTCGTCATAAATCAAACACCTCTCCTTTATTCATTTTATCCTGATTTATGGCGAAAAATTCCTTATACAGCAAAAGAACGGTACAGAAATGTACCGTTCAATATTAGTTTATCTAAATTATCTTACAAGCAATGACTCTCCGGTCATTTCTTCAGGTTTTTCAAGACCCATAAGGTCAAGCATTGTGGGAGCAAGGTCTGCAAGTCTACCGACTTTGAGTTTTGCAGCATCGGGTCCGCCAATCATAATAAGCGGAACAACATTTGTTGTGTGAGCTGTGAATACATCGTTTGTGTCATAGTCAACCATCTGGTCGGCATTGCCGTGGTCGGCTGTAATAAGTGCTGTGCCACCCATCTTAATGATTGCGTCAACTGTTTTTCCAAGGCAGGTGTCAACTGTTTCAACCGCTTTAACTGCTGCATCAAAAACACCTGTGTGACCAACCATATCACAGTTTGCAAAGTTAAGAACAATTACATCATATTCGCCGCTTTCAATTCGCTTTACAACCTCATCGCAAACCTCAGGAGCACTCATTTCAGGCTGAAGGTCATAGGTTGCAACCTTAGGAGAATTGATCAGCGCTCGGTCCTCGCCGTCGCACACTGACTCAACACCGCCGTTGAAGAAAAATGTAACGTGTGCATACTTCTCGGTCTCAGCAATTCTCAGCTGACGAAGACCCTTTTTGCTGATATATTCACCAAATGTATTAACCAGGCTCTGTGGCTTGAATGCAACATGAACATTGGGCATTGATGCATCATACTGTGTCATACAAACAAAATATGTGCTGAAGAATTCACGTTCAAATCCGCTGAAATCTGCATCAACAATTGTTCTTGAAATTTCTCTTGCTCTGTCAGGACGGAAGTTAAAGAATACAACAGAATCACCTGCTGAAATCTTGCCAAGAGCATTACCATCGTCATCTGTAATTACGGTAGGAACAATAAATTCATCTGTCACACCATCATTATATGATTTCTTGATTGCGTTGACTGCTGATGTATCCTTGTTTCCCTCGCCGTATACCATTGCGTGATAAGCTTCGGAAACGCGTTCCCAACGGTTGTCACGGTCCATAGCGTAGTATCTGCCCATAACGGTTGCAATCTTACCTGTCTCCAATGCTCTCATTTTTGCAACAAGGGCTTCGGCAAAGTCAGCCCCTGATGTAGGAGATACATCGCGGCCGTCCATAAAGCAATGAACATAAACCTTGTCAAGAGCATTTTTCTTTGCCATTTCAAGAAGACCGTAAAGGTGATTTATATGGCTGTGAACACCACCGTCTGACAAAAGGCCCATAAAGTGAAGGGCGGAATCATTTTTTTTGCAGTTTTCAACAGCACCCAAAAGTGCCTCGTTTTCAAAAAAGTCACCGTCTTCGATTGACTTTGTAATTCTGGTCAATTCCTGATAAACAATACGGCCTGCGCCGATATTTGTATGACCAACCTCTGAGTTGCCCATCTGTCCGTCAGGCAAGCCTACATCCATACCGGATGCGTGGATAATTGTGTTGGGGTGCTCTGCCATATACTTATCCATATTAGGAGTATTAGCCGCATAAATCGCATTGCCTTCGTGACGTTCGTTTACGCCGTAGCCGTCCATTATAATAAGTGCGTAAGGTTTCTTACTCATTATCAAAAATTCCTTTCTTTATTCATTGGTAATATCTTACCCAAAAACAAGGGCGAATATAGATTCGCCCTCGTCGGTTTTAGTTTTATAAATTACTGAGCAGCCTTTACGATAACTGCAAAATCAGCACTCTTAAGGCTTGCACCGCCGATAAGTCCGCCGTCAATATCATTCTTTGCAAGGAGTTCAGCTGCATTGCCTGCGTTCATACTGCCGCCGTACTGAATAGTAACATCGGCCGCACATTTTTCGCAGTAAAGCTCTGCAAAAATCTTTCTGATACCTTCGCAAACCTCCTGAGCCTGCTCAGCAGTTGCAGTCTTGCCTGTGCCGATAGCCCAGATTGGTTCGTATGCAATAACAACCTTTTTTGCGTCCTCTGCAGCAATACCTGCAAAAGCTTTCTTAACCTGAATTGCAATAAGGTCCATTGTGATGCCTGCTTCTCTTTCTTCAAGACTTTCGCCAACGCAAACAACGGGGATAAGACCCTTTTCCAAAGCCTTCTTTGTTTTGAGGTTTACAGTTTCATCAGTTTCAGCAAAGTACTGTCTTCTTTCTGAGTGACCGATAATAACATAGTCAACGCCCAAATCGCAGAGCATATCTGCACTTACTTCGCCTGTGAATGCGCCCTTGTCTTCAAAATGAAGATTTTCCGCACCGATTTTAACGTGTGTGTCTTTTGCAGCACGAATAGCTTCTGCAAGGCAAACATAAGGTGTGCAGCATACAACCTCGCACTTTGCGCCTTCTGTTGCAGCAGCAACTTCCTTTACAAAATCATATGTTTCGCTGGGCAACTTGTTCATTTTCCAGTTGCCGGCAATAATATACTTACCCATTTTAATTTCTCCTTTGTGTTTTATTTATCGTTGATTGCAACAACGCCGGGAAGGTCTTTGCCTTCTAAGAATTCAAGTGATGCACCGCCGCCTGTTGAAATGTGACTCATCTTGTCACCGAGACCTGCCTGGTTTACAGCCGCAACACTGTCGCCGCCGCCGATGATTGTTGTAGCATCAAGGTCAGCAAGCATTTCAGCAATTGCATTTGTACCCTTTGCAAAGTTGGGCATTTCAAATACACCCATAGGACCGTTCCAAACAACTGTCTTTGCGTCTTTAAGAGCATCCTTATAAAGAGCAATTGTCTTTTCGCCGATATCAAGACCCTGCCAGCCTGCTTCAATTTCGCCTCTGCCAACAGTCTTCTTTTCAGCATCGTTGTCAAATTCCTTTGCAACAACTGTGTCAACAGGGATAAGGAGCTTAACGCCCTTAGCCTCTGCCTTTTCCATCATTTCCTTTGCGTAGTCAAGATAATCAGCCTCAAGAAGTGAATCGCCAACTTCTTCGCCCAGAGCCTTCATAAAGGTATAAGCCATACCGCCACCGATGATAAGTGTATCAACCTTCTCTAAAAGATTATTGATAACAGAAATCTTTGATGAAACCTTTGAACCGCCAAGAACAGCAACAAGAGGTCTTACGGGGTTGTTAACAGCATTGCCGAGGTATTCGATTTCCTTGTTGATAAGGTAACCGCCAACAGCTGTGTCAACAAATTCAGTAACACCAACATTTGAACAATGAGCACGGTGTGCTGTACCGAAAGCATCGTTTACAAATACATCGCAAAGACTTGCAAGCTCACGGCTGAATTCTTCAACGTTCTTTGTTTCTTCAGCTCTGTATCTTGTGTTTTCGAGAAGAACAACATCGCCTTCATTCATATTTGCTACTGCTGCCTTTGCATTCTCGCCTACAACATTGTCATCTGCAGCAAATACAACATCCTTACCAAGAAGCTCGGAAAGACGAGCTGCAACAGGAGCAAGTGAAAGCTCGGGCTTTGGTTCGCCCTTGGGCTTGCCCATATGTGAGCAAAGAATAACCTTTGCACCGTCTTCAATAAGTTTTTTAATTGTGGGAAGTGCCCCTACAATACGGGTTTCGTCTGTAATCTTGCCTTCTTTAATGGGAACATTAAAGTCACAACGTACAAGAACTCTTTTACCCTTTGGGCAAATATCGTCAATTGTTTTCTTATTCATTTCTGAACCCTCCATAAATTTATCTTAATTGTTAATTAATTTCGTAAGATATATTTTAACCTATTTAGGAAAATTTATCAAGTGTTTTTTGTTAAAATTTTCGCAATCCTTTTCACATTTTATTGTAGCTTTCTACAAAGGGCAATTAATCCTCAAGAATTTTCCCTGACATAGCAATAAATTCACGGTTATTTTCGGTCTTTACTATTCTGTCTATTATTGTTTCGGTAACTTCAACAGGATTACGTGCGCTAAAGGCTTTGCGTATACTCCATATTGCTTCAAGCTCGCTTTGTTCAAGAAGGAGTTCTTCCTTTCTTGTGCCTGATTTTGCAATATCAATTGCAGGGAAAACACGTTTTTCCTGAAGCTTGCGGTCAAGGTGAACCTCCATATTGCCTGTTCCCTTGAATTCCTCAAAAATCACATCATCCATACGGCTGCCTGTTTCAATAAGAGCGGTTGCAAGGATTGTCAGGCTTCCGCCTTCCTCCACATTCCTTGCCGCACCAAAAAATCTCTTGGGCTTATATAATGCACCCGGGTCAAGTCCACCTGAAAGCGTTCTGCCTGATGGCATAACAGTAAGATTGTATGCACGTGCAAGTCTTGTAATACTGTCGAGCAAAATTACAACATCCTTTTTATGCTCCACCAGTCTTTTTGCACGTTCAAGTACAATTTCTGCCACCTTGGTGTGGTTTGACGGTTCTTCATCAAAGGTCGAAAATATGACGTCGCCCTTTATACTTCTCTGCATATCGGTAACCTCTTCGGGACGCTCATCAATAAGCAGCACAATCAGGTGTACATCAGGGTTATTTTCAGTTATACTGTTGGCTATTGACTTTAAAAGCGTTGTCTTGCCTGCCTTTGGGGGGGCAACAATTATACCACGCTGTCCCTTGCCTATAGGCGAAATCAAGTCAATCATACGCATCGAAAAATCACATCTGCCACGTTCAAGCTTTAAACGCTCGTTAGGATATATGGGAGTTAAATCATCAAAGGCTTTTCGTCTGATTGAAACATCAACCTTGTCGCCGTTAACCGTCTGCACATACAAAAGAGCCTGATAACGCTCGCCTTCGTGTTGCATACGTGTGTTGCCCACAATATAATCACCGGTTTTAAGATTAAATCTTCGTATCTGATTCTGTGAAACATAAACATCATTTTCGCCCGACTGATAGTTGTCCGACCTTAAAAAACCGTAACCATCTGCCATAACCTCTAAAACTCCGCTCATCAGGTTTGTTCTGCGTACAGGGTCGGAATATTCAATTCCGTCATTGGTAACTGCCGTTTTTTTCGCTTCTGTATCTGTCGGTATGCTTTTTTCATCACCAAATGTTTCTGTGAGAAGATTTATCAGGTCACCTTTTTTCAGCTTGGATATATTTTTTATATCCTTTTCCTTTGCAAGTTCCTGCAGTTCTTTTAGTTTAAGGTTCTGTAATTCGCTTACTGTCACACTATTCCTCCCCGCTAATAAATTTCAGTATTATGTTATTATTATACATTTCTTGTGCAAATACGGATTTTTGTATTTCAGCGGTCGCTTTATCAAGGGTTTCAAGCGGTGCAATTGTCACCATCAATGCCATCGCTATGTAAACCATCAATATACCAAGAATTCCTCCGGTCACCGCTCCGCCCAGACGGTTAAACTGTTTAATCACCGGCAGGCGTGCAAACAAATTAAGGGCGTTTCCTATGAACTTAATTGCAATCTTGAATATAATCACGATAAGAATAAAAGAGACAATGTTAATCAAAAGCTCGGCAATTGCTGCCGAAACTGCACCCTCAGCCCCTTTTATGTATTTTTCAAGAAACTGCCACTCGGTTTGTATTATTCCCTCTGCAGAATACTTTTCTCCTATCTTTTCAACAAAAAATGTATAAAGCGGTGTATCCATTAAAAAATCCGAAAGTATCGGGTAGAACAAAAACGAAAGAATAATTGAGGCAATATAAGACACTACATTTATCAGGGATTTTAAAAAACCCGACTTATAACCAAGAAAAACAGAAACAACGACTACCGCAATAACAATAATATCTGCAATCATAATTTGTCCTCCCCTTATTTTAACTTAATTATTTCCGCACCACCGCTGCCAATTATCAAAAATTCATCTCTGCGCGGAAAAATCTTCACTGCCTTTATATCACGTTTAATACCGATATGACTTTTCTCTTTACCCTTGGGGGTGATACGAAAAGCACCGTTCATACCGGCAGACAAAATACACTCACCATTAACATCAAAGGAAATCATCTCCCCGTCGGTTTCATAACTGCCACGCAATTTGCCGCTTACCGAATAGCTTTCTAAAATTGTGTTATTGAGTCCGCTGTCAAAGGCAAATACCATATTATTTTCGTTCTCAATATTGCATCCCACAGGTGTTCTGCTGCCAAAATCTATCACGTAATCCTGCTTGCCGTTCTTTTTATAAGCATACACACCGCTGTCACAAACTGCAATAAGTCCGCCGTTATCTTTATACTTTAATTTTGTCACAATTCCTTCAATCTGGGCAATGCATTTCGCATCCTTTTGGGAATTAGTTTCAACAACAAGGATACGGCTGTAAATATGTTCTTTATCGGTCATAAGCTGAGATACCGCAAGGCGATTTTTAGAAGAAATATCAATATCTCCGATATATCCGGTGCCGCTTGACCACTTAAAAAACTCAGAGCCGCTCTTGTCAAATATACGCACCGCTCCTTTGTAACCCAGTTCCTCGGTTGCAACTGCCACATAACCATTTTTATTCATTTTAGCAGACAATATTTCTCTTTCGGTTTTTATTTGCGAAATTATTTTATCTTTTTCATAAACATTTACCGATGTACCCTTGTGGTCTGCCAGCATTATGTATTCATCCTTTGTAATCACCATAGGCGACGTGGTGGGTGACACTATGCTCCAACTTTCCCTGCCGCGGTTGTCGATTGCACGTATACCATCATTCCCGATAAGAAGCATTCCTTTGCCGTAAGTTTTGGCATCATAGTTTTTGCCGCTTTGAACACTGAGTTTTATGTCTGAAGGTTCAAGAAGAAACTTCTGCACTTCAGGATTTGAAAACATCATAACCGCAATCAAAACAAAAACAATCAAAACTGCTATAATTCTTTTTTTGCTGAATGCTCTTTTGGCAGTAACACCCTTATCTCTCATACTTTACCACTCCAAAATCTCGGGCATATAAAATACCCTTTTTAAAAACAAACCTTCGGGAGGTGCTGTCATTCCCGCACCGCGTCGGTCACAATTATCAATTATCTCACGAATTTCATCAGCAGACTTTCTGCCCGTACCTACCTCGACCAACGTGCCCGTAATAATGCGAACCATATTGTAAAGAAAGGCGTCTGCCTCCACCTCAATTTCCAGTTGTTCATCCCATTCACGGCTTTTTTCAACCTTGCAGTCACGGATAGTGCGTACAGTGGTCTTTTGCGAACCGCCTGCCGCCATAAACGCCGCAAAATCGTGAGTTCCACAGAATTTTTCTGCCGCCGCCTTCATTTCGTCAATATTCAGCTTGTATGGCACATGCCAACTGTATTTTGCAGTAAAGGGATTTTGAATATTTGAATTCCAAATTTTATAGATATACCGCTTTCCGTTGGAAGAAAAACGGGCATTGAAGCTGTCATCAACACAACTTGCGGCAACTGCCGCAATATCGTCATTACGAAGATGTGTATTTATTGCATAAGGAAGCCTGTCGGCAGGGATTTGAGTATCACTTTTGAAATTAAATACATATTCAAGAGCGTGAACACCTGCATCTGTACGACTGCAGCCGCAAACCGAAACTTTCTCACCTGTCAATTCTGTCAGGACATCTTCTATGCGTTCCTGAACGGTGATGCCGTTGGGCTGATACTGCCAGCCATGATAACTGCCACCGTCATACATTATTTTTACCGCTATATTTCTCATATCAACACCTTTTAAAAAATAATGTTTGCCAGAATTATCAATGCAGTCAAAACTACAACCGCAATCCATCCTGCAAGGTCAGCTTTACCCATTTTAAGCTCGTTAAGACGTGTTCTTCCGGCATCGCCGCGATAACAGCGACACTCCATAGCAACCGCCAAATCATCAGCACGACGAAACGCACTTATAAAAAGGGGTATCAATATGGGAATCATCGCCTTAGCACGATTTACAAGATTTCCGCTTTCAAAATCCGCACCGCGGGCTGTTTGTGCCTTGATAATCTTTTCGGTTTCTTCAAGCAATGTGGGTACAAATCTTAATGCAATTGTCATCATCATCGCAAGCTCGTGTGCAGGAACACCGATTTTTTTGAATGGCAAAAGCAGATATTCAATCCCGTCGGTTAATGCAATTGGTGATGTGGTAAGCGTAAGCATAGATGTACCAAGCACTAAGAAAAACAGCCTCAGCACCATAAAAACAGCCAGACTTAATCCTTCTGCAGTAATTTTAAGAAAACCCCAGCTCCACAGCACTCTTCCGTTTGTTAAAAACAGATTAAAAAGTGCAGTAACAACCACAAAAACCATAATAGGCTTAAGTCCCTTAAGTACAAACCGAAACGGTATCCTTGATGCAATTATAAACAAAGCTGTAAATACTGCCAGAATTCCGTAACCGATAAAGCCTTTGATACAAAATATTATGGTAATATAGACAATCAAACAAAGAATTTTTGTTCTTGGGTCAAGTCGGTGAATAATAGAATTCCCCGGAAAATACTGCCCTAAAGTAATATCCTTAAGCATATGTCATTCATCCCATTTCGTCATTTTAATAATTTTTCAATTTCCGCCTTAGCCGTCTCTACCGTATATATCCCGTCAGGTATCGGAAGCCCGGCATTGCGGAGTTTTGTACATACCTTGGTAATCTGCGGCACTGTTAGCCCCATTTCTTTTAATTTATCGGCAGATTTAAAAATCTCTGCCGGCTTTCCCGTCATTGCAATTTTGCCGTGATTCATAACCACAATTCTGTCAGCTAAGCCTGCTATATCCTCCATACTGTGTGACACCAAAACAACTGTTATGCCTAGTCTACGGTGCATGTCACGGATTTTATGAAGGATTTCGTCCCTGCCTGCGGGGTCAAGACCCGCCGTTGGCTCGTCAAGTATAAGGAATTTCGGTTCCATTGCAAGTACACCGGCAATGGCAACACGCCTTTTCTGACCGCCCGAAAGTTCAAAAGGTGACTTTTCAAGCAGTTCCCGCTTTAATCCTACCAAATCTGCCGCAAAATGAACACGGCGTTTGATATCTTCTTCCGGCAAACCCATGTTTTTAGGACCGAAGGCAATATCCTTATAAACAGTTTCCTCAAATAGCTGATATTCGGGGTACTGCATAACAAGACCTATCTGAAATCTTATTTTTCGCATATCACAGCCTTTTGTATGTAGCGGTTGACCGTCAATTTCAACCGTACCGCCGCTTGGCTTAATAAGCCCCGCCATAAGTTGAATAAGAGTTGATTTACCCGAACCTGTATGGCCGATTAATCCCACGAATTCACCGCTTTTAAGGTTAAGATTTATCTCTTTAACCGCTACCTTTTCAAAAGGACCGCCACTCATATAAACATAGCTTACATCATTCAGCTTTATCATTTGCGGTACCTCCCTTGTGCTTAGCTGTTTGCTTCAGCAATTCGTCTACACATTCATCTATGGTAAGCAAATCTGCATCAACATTTATGCCCGATTTTTTCAGGCTGTAAAGAAGTTCTGTTGTCTGCGGAACATCAAGCCCGATTTTCTTCAGCTCTTCAACGTGGCTGAAAACTTCTTTAGGAGTGCCCTCCATAACAATATTGCCATGGTCCATAACAATAACACGGTCAGCCTGAGCAGCCTCTTCCATAAAGTGTGTTATCATTACCACCGTCATTTTTTCTTCACGGTTGAGTTTTTTAACCGTATCCATAATTTCACGTCTGCCTATTGGGTCAAGCATTGCAGTTGGCTCGTCCATAACAAGCACATCGGGTTTCATAGCAAGAACACCGGCTATAGCAATTCGCTGCTTTTGTCCGCCGCTGAGCATATGGGGTGCATGATGTGCAAACTCTGTCATATTTACGGCATCAAGTGCATAGTCAACACGTCTGCGAATTTCATCAGGTGCAACACCCAGATTTTCGGGGGCAAATGCCACGTCTTCCTCCACAATTGTTGCCACAAGCTGATTGTCGGGGTTTTGAAAAACCATTCCGACTCTTTGCCTTATATCATACAATTTATCCTCATCCGCGGTGTCAATTCCTTCAACAAGAACCTTACCCTTTTGAGGAACTAAAATTGCATTAAGGTGCTTGGCAAGAGTTGATTTACCCGAACCATTGTGCCCAAGCACAGCAAGAAATTCGCCTTTGCTCACCGACAAACTGACACCCTTTAAAACAACAGCAGCCTGCTCTTTTTCTGCATCCTCATAGGCAAATTCAAGGTCATTTATTTCAATTATTGTGTCTGTATTTTTGTCCAAATTTTTCACCTTCGTTTTTAAGCCGTATACCAATCGAATGTTGGCAATTTATTTACACCATCTGCCGGAATATCCGCAGGGCAGAACAAGTCCGTGTTTTGTTACAGGAAGCCCTACCTCGTCAACAGATACACATCCGCCAAATTTTTTTTGCAATGTCATCTTGTATATATTTTCAAGAACGCCACCCGAGAGACCCGTTGTATATGAATTTATCAGGAAGAAAAGCGGATCATCCGACAAGACGCCCATACACAGCTTAACCAAATCAAAAAGCTCGTCCTCAATCTTCCAGACTTCTCCTGACGGGCCTCTGCCGTAAGAAGGCGGATCCATAATCACCGCATCATACTTTCTGCCGCGACGGATTTCACGCTCGGTAAACTTTTTAACATCATCAACAATATATCTTATAGGACATTTATCAAGACCCGATAAAACTGCATTCTCCTTTGCCCAGCCAACCATACCCTTTGATGCATCAACGTGACAAACTGCCGCACCTGCCGCAGCCGCTGCCATTGTAGCACCGCCGGTATATGCAAACAAATTAAGCACATTTACATCGCGTCTGCCTGAATTTTTTATTATGTCAGAAAACCAATCCCAGTTTGTTGCCTGCTCGGGGAAAAGACCTGTATGCTTAAAGCCCATCATTTTGATACCAAATCTCAAATCACGATATCTTATTGTCCAGCTTTCAGGCATACCTTTGCGGCTTTCCCAATGTCCACCGCCGGTATTACTTCGTATATAATGGGCATCTGCACCCTTCCACGCAGGGTCAGTTTTTGCTTCTTCAACATCCCATACAATCTGTGGGTCGGGACGTCTGAGAATAATGTCTCCCCAACGTTCTAACTTTTCGCCTCTGCTTGTATCAAGCAGCTCATAATCTTTCCATTTATCAGATAAAAACATAATATCTCATCCTTAAATCTTCTGTTTTACAAGTGCTTTTACCGCCTCAAATGCATCACCCAGCCAAGCCGAGCTTTCAACCGCCTCGACCTCGCCGGCATCACATCTTGACGCAATGTCAGCCTTCATAGGAATCTGTCCAAGCGCTTTCAGTCCAAAACTCTTTGCCACAGCATCAAGCTTGCTTTCACCAAAGATGCGGATCTTTTCTTCACAGTTGGGACACTCAACATAGCTCATATTTTCCACAACACCAAGTATGGGAATGTTCATCAATTTAGCCATATTTACAGCCTTTTCAACAATCATTGATACCAATTCCTGTGGAGATGTTACAACAATAATTCCGTCAACAGGCAATGACTGAAAAACAGTCAGGGGTACATCACCTGTGCCGGGAGGCATATCAACAAACATACAGTCAACATCTTCCCATACAACATCAGTCCAGAACTGCTTTACAGTTCCGCCGATAACAGGTCCACGCCATACAACAGGGTCGGTATCGTTTTCAAGAAGAAGGTTAATTGACATAATCTTTGTTCCGCCACGGCTGACAGCAGGCATAATACCATACTCTGTTCCTTCAGCCTTGGCAGTAATACCAAAAAGCTTGGGAATTGAAGGGCCAGTAATATCTGCATCAAGTATCGCACTGCGGTAGCCCTCTCTTTGCATACCTGCCGCCATAAGCGACGTAACAAGCGACTTACCAACGCCACCCTTGCCGCTGACAATACCAATAACTGATTTTATATCACTCATTGAATTTTTAGGAGCAAGAAAGCTCTGCTCCGCTGTTCTTGAACTGCAGTTTTCACCGCAGCTTGAACAATCGTGTGTGCAATTTTCACTCATTTTCTTCTCATCCTTTCACTCAAGTATTAATTAAAATGCATCAATTGCCGCCTGCAACTGGTCGTCAACCTCGACTTTCGCATTCTTGATTGTATCATACAGTTTCATCTGTGTTGTCAAATCAAGGACGCCATAAGGATAAAGACCTTTTGCCTGCTGAAACAGATTTATCGCACTTTTTAAATTTTCGTCATAAATGTCATTTGTTTCACCTATATAAATACCCAAAATATCAAGTATCTTCTTGGCATTTTGTACCTCTGCACCTTTATCACCAATTTTATAGGTTTTTGTGAGAGCAAAGTGTGAAATTTCAGACATATCTACCGGAACTGACGAATTCTCAACAACCGATGATGGAACTATTCCCATTTTGTGAATATTATTACCTTTGGGTGTAAGATAATACGCAACCGTAAATTTCATTAACGCATTAACAGGCACATCATACATCCTCTGGACAGTTCCCTTACCAAAGGACCTTGCTCCTATAGCAATTGCCGCATCGTTCTCAACAAGTGCCGCGGTGAGTACCTCAGACGCACTGGCACTCATTTCATTTATCAGTATTACAATTTCATAGTCGGTTTCGTCGCCTGTTGCGGTATACACTTTATCCAGCATATCAAGCTTGTGGTCCTCGGTAGTAATAGTTTTGCCCGCAGGCAAAAACATATCCGCAATCATAACTGCTTGTTCAAGATAGCCACCCCCGTTGTCACAAAGGTCGATAATTATGTTCTTTACACCTTCAGCATCAGCTTTTGCCAACGCATCAGCAAACTGTGATGCAACATTTTCGGTAAAAGAATAAATGTTAATTTTTGCTATTTTCTTTCCATCCTGTTCTATCAGCTCATACTCAACCGAGGCCTCAGACACCTTTTCACGAACCATTGTGAATTTTATGGGTGCTTCCATTCCCGAACGTACAACCGTAATGGTAACAGTTGTTCCTTCCTTGCCGCGGATATGTTCAATAGCAGTATCGAAAACCATTTCCTTAAGATTAATTTCATCTGCGGCAATAATTATATCCCCTGCTTTGATACCTGCTTTATCAGCCGGAGAACCCGGTACAGGCATAGATACAACAATATTTCCGTCTTGATAAAGAACGCTAACCCCGATACCCACAACCTCATCCTGCAGGGTTTCAAGATACTGTTTTGCCTCGTCTTCATTATAATATGCCGAATTTTCGTCAACAGACTCAATCATAGCCCGTACTGCAGTTTCATAAAACTCGGGGTTTTCTTCGATAATTGCGTCAAGGGCTGTAAGATACAATTCATTTTCCATCAAATTATCATATCTGCCAAAAAGCGATATGTTTTTTGCAATATTCTTTATATAATCGGAATATTTATAAGGGTTCGTTGTTTCTTCTGCAAAAACCGCTGTGCACGAAAAAACAACAGCCATAACCAGCAAAAGTGCTATCAGTTTTTTTGAAATTCTTTTCATGGAATACCTCTCCTTACATCTTGTCAGGTGCAGTGATTTTAAGCATTTTCAGCACGCCCTGAATTACAATTCTTGTGCTGTCAACCAGCTTAAGACGTGCATTCATCAGGTCTTTGTCCTCTACCTTAACACGGCAAGCGTTATAGAAGGTATGGAACGCCGATGCCAAATCCATAACATATCTTGTAATGCGCGCAGGTTCACGTGTTTCAGCCGCCGCTTTGATTTCTTCGGGAAGGTCGCAAAGCTTTTTAAGAAGTGCAATTTCTTCCTTTTCGCAAAGAACCTCGGGAGAGATTTCATTGAAATTCTTTACTGTAATTCCTTCTTCGCTCAGCACTCTTATAATACTGCAAATTCTTGCGTGTGCATACTGAACATAATATACAGGGTTTTCGCTTTCCTGCTTAACAGCCAAATCAAGGTCAAAATCAAGATGACTGCCCGCCATACGCATATTAAACAAAAATCTTGCTGCATCAACCGAAACATCTTCCAAAAGGTCAGTCAGGGTGATTGCTTTACCTGTACGCTTTGACATTCTTACAGCCTCGCCGTCACGTGTAAGACGAACAAGCTGCATCAATGAAACTTCAAATTTATCAGGGTCGATTCCGCAAGCCGCAAGAGCCGCCTTCATTCTGGCAACGTGGCCATGATGGTCTGCGCCCCATACGTCAATACAAAGGTCATAACCACGGGTTTCAATTTTGTTGATGTGATATGCAATATCCGCCGCAAAGTATGTGGGAATACCATTGTTGCGAACAAGCACCTCATTCTTCTCGAGTCCCATCTTTTCACAGTTAATCCATATTGCGCCGTCTTCCTCATAGGTGTAACCGGCTTTTGTCAGGCGGTCAATAGCCTCCTGAACCTTACCTGATTTATGAAGTTCGCTCTCACGAAACCACACATCATAAAAGATACGGTATTTTTCAAGGTCGGTTTTTAAATAATTTACATTCTTTTCAAGGGCATAGCCAACCAATGCAGCCTTTCTTTCCTCGGAAGATGTGTCAAGATACTTGTCGCCCTCGATTGCAATAAATGTCTTTGCGTGCTCGGTTATGTCATCACCGTGATAGCCGTCCTCGGGGAATTCAATTGCGTCTTCACCCTTTAACTGCTGAATATATCTTGCCTCTAAAGACTTACCAAACTTCTCAATCTGGTTGCCTGCATCGTTTACATAAAATTCACGGGTTACATCATAGCCTGCATATTCAAGCACACTTGCCATACAGTCACCAAGTGCACCGCCGCGGGCATTTCCCATATGCATAGGGCCTGTCGGGTTTGCACTTACAAACTCAACCATAACCTTTTTGCCCTTGCCCATTTCAATTTTGCCGTAGTCGCTGCCTTTTTCCTCAATTTCAGACATAACATTATAAAGTCTGGCATTTGACAGATAAAAATTGATAAAGCCTGCCCCGGCAACCTCTACTTTTTCAATTTCACCACCTGTTTCAATACCTGTCGCAATCGCCTCGGCAATTTTTCTTGGGGGCATACGCAATTCCTTTGCAAGAAGCATTGCAATATTGCAGGCAAAATCGCCGTGCTGTTCATCCTTGGGGACTTCCAGCTGAATTTTTTCAGCAACATTAACCTCTGCGGGTGCAGTAAGAGCACCATCATTTACCGCCTTCTCAAAAGCCTGTGCTATTGCTTGTCCGATTTTCTTTTTTGAATTTTCTATAATACTCATATCTATCTCCATTCTGCCGCTGTGCGACGAAAAAATTTTCCTTTGTTTTATGATACAATTCTGTCAACCGTCAATTTCAGTCGGTTAACAAGGTAATCATTATTATCTATATCAAGGATATATTCAATGGCAAGATTGCCACCCTTTTCACTTAAATTATTTTCAACCGATATTGGGTTTACACCCACAGGAATTACACCGAATGGTGTGTTATAGTTGCATAAGCATTTTTCACCGGGACGAAATTCCATACGGCTGTTATATTTACCTTTTCGCGTCATACACACCGCATCATCCGATACCTTGATTGTTGTTGTGGTATCCTCAAAGCCTGTAAGCTCGCTTTCTTCATATATAATATAAAACTTATTGTTTTTAAATGCAAATGTCCCCTTGGTCTGGAGCTCTATTTCATCTGTCTTATTCTCGCCGTCAACCGATTGCAGAGTTTTAAGATATATCATTGCGTTATTTTCCATTTATCCTCACCTTATCTAATACTTTTCAATGTCAACCTTACCGACACTTTCATCAATTGGTCGGGTTAAAAACATACCGCCAAGCTTTGCAAAGTCAGCTGCAGAGTCACTTACAAAATACTTACAGCTGCTCCTATTTTTATCACTCAGCATATCACAGCCCTTCAGCTGTTCAAACGCAAAGTCAGCCGCAGCCGCACCCGAATCAATAAGAACAACATCTTTGCCCATAATTTCACCAATTACCGACTTAATAAGCGGATAATGTGTGCAGCCCAGAATAAGAGTATCCACATTGCATTTCTTTATTTCTTCAAGGTATTCACGGGCTATAATCCTTGTAACCTCGTTGTCTGTATAGCCATTTTCAACAAGTGGAACAAACATCGGGCACGCCTTCTGAAACACTTCTGCATCAGGACAGATACTCTTAATATATTCGGGATATTTGCCGCTTTTTATTGTTCCTGTTGTTCCTAAAACACCAATCCGTTTGCTCTTTGTTGCCTTTACCGCCGCACGCACAGCAGGCTCGACAACACCAATAATTTCGGTACCGAATTCGCTTGAAATACACGGAAGTGCCGCACTGCTTGCTGTTCCGCAAGCTATTATTATCATTTTTATATCAAAGGTTTCAAGAAATCTGATATCCTGACGAACATATTTAAGCAGGGTATCTCTATCTCTTGTTCCATACGGAACTCTGCCTGTGTCACCAAAATAGATAACATCTTCATTTGGCATTATCTTCATTATTTCCTTTACGCAGGTCAGGCCCCCAAGACCCGAATCAAAAACGCCGATTGGCCGGTTATCCATTTCTCCTAATCCTCTCTGCCCAGTGCAAGCTCAATATGCTTATCAATTACATCACGCATTGGCATTCCCGAATGCTCCCAAACCTTGGGGTACATACTTATCGGGGTAAAGCCCGGAATTGTATTTATTTCGTTTAAAACAAGTCTGCCGTCACGTCTGTCAATAAAGAAATCAACACGGGAGTGACCTCGGCACTCACAAATTTTGTATGCACGCTTTGCAAGTTCTTTAATCTTAGCCTCGGTTTCATTATCTACATTAGCCGGAATAATCAGTTTTGAGTCTGCATCCTTATACTTGGCATCAAAGTCATAAAACTCGTTTGCAGGCATAATTTCACCAAGAACATTGGCTGTCACAGGGTCAAGATTGCCCATTACCCCACACTCAACCTCACGGGCATCAATAGCCTCCTCGATAAGCACTTTATAATCGTGCTCCAGTGCCAGCTTTATGCCGTCTTGCAGTTCATCACGATTTGACGCCTTGGTTACACCAACCGACGAGCCTGCCGACGATGGCTTTATAAAACAGGGATAACCAAGCTTTGTTTCAATCTGTTCAAAATCAACCTTGTCGCCAAGCTTTAATTCCACCCAGTCTGCCTGAGGAATTTCCGCCTTTTCAAACAGAATTTTTGCTATACATTTATCCATACAAGCGGCACTGCCGATAACTCCACTGCCCACATACGGAATTCCCGCAAGCTCACATAGACCCTGAACTGTGCCGTCTTCACCATTTTTGCCGTGAAGAACAGGGTATACAACATCTACTTTAATCTTTTCAATTCCGGCATCTCCAAAGGTAACCAAAGCTTTATCGCATCTGTCGGGCGAAAGTATAGCCGGAACGGTCTTTCCGCTTTCCCATGTGTGATTTCTTATATTTTCAATCTCACCATCGTACAAAAGCCATTTTCCGTCATTGGTTATGCCCACTGGGAAAACTTCATACTTATCGCGGTCAATATTGTCAAGCACAGCCGATGCCGAAACCTCGGACACGGTATGTTCGCTTGATACACCGCCAAAAAGCACACAAACATTAAGTTTTTTCATTGTTAATCATTCCTATCTAAGATAATTTTAAACTACAACATCAAAAAAATCAATATGTATAAATCAACAAAACCTTGTCAAAACTTTCCTTGCAACCAAAATCTACATGAAAGGAAATTTAACTATGCATTACATAAACAAAACACGTTTTTTTGCATTATTTATCACTCTTACACTTTTATTCACCATTATTTTGTCCTATGCAAAGTCTGCAGGTACAGATATTGCAAATTCGGTTGTCCGTTTGCATATTGTAGCAAACAGTGACTCTGACCTTGACCAAAGTCTGAAACTTCAGGTTCGTGACCGCATCTTGCGTGGCACTTCTCATATTTTCAGTCAGTCATCAAATCCCAATCAGGCACTCAAGCTTGCCCGTGAAAATACCGACTATATTAAAACAATTGCCGAGGCAGAAATCCGCCGTCTTGGCTTTGACTATGATGTATCAGTAGATGTGGGTGAAACCAACTTTCCCACCAAGGTTTACGGAAATATAGCTCTGCCAAAAGGCAGATACAATGCCGTAAACATCCGCATAGGCGATTCACAAGGTGAAAACTGGTGGTGCGTTATGTATCCGCCCCTTTGCTTTACCGACGGAATTGTGGCAATGCCCGATGATGCCAAAAAACAACTTAAAGAAAGTCTTTCGCCATCCGAATACCGCCTTATAACCGAAAGGTCTGAATCTGTGCCGGTAGAAATAAGATTCAAGCTTGTTGAAATTTTTCAAAACTTTTTCTAACCCAAAGGTAGATTTGCCACAGCGTTAAGCGACATATCTGCAAGAACTCCTGCCTGATACTCATAGTATGCGGCACAGCCAATCATAGCTGCATTATCTGTGCAGAGTGACATTGAAGGGCAAGCAAAAGTCATACCACTTTTTACCGCCAAAGTCTCTACCCTTTCGCGTAGAGCCTTATTTGCCGCAACACCGCCGGCAAGAGCAATTTGTTTTACATTATACTTCTTTGCACATTCTATAAGATGCCGGCTAAGTACATCTGTCACCGCCTCCTGAAAGGATGCCGCAACATCTGGCTTGTTTATTTTAAGACCTTTTTGCTCTGCATTGTGAATGTAATTTATAACTGCAGTTTTAACTCCGCTGAAGCTGAAATCAAAACCATCATCACCCATATTCACTCGGGGAAATTTTATAGCATCGGGATTGCCCGACTGAGCACATTTCTGAATAGCAGGACCACCGGGGTATCCAAGCCCCAGAACTCTTGAAACCTTGTCAAAGGCTTCGCCCGCCGCATCGTCATTGGTTTTTGCAAGAACCTGATAAGTATTATAATCCTTGACATATACTATATGACTGTGTCCGCCCGATGCCACAAGGCATACAAAAGGCGGCTTTAAATCCTTATGTGCCAAAAAGTTTGCCATAATATGCCCTTTTATGTGATGTACACCAACTAAAGGTTTTTTTGCACCATATGCCAGAGCCTTTGCACAAGATACCCCAACAAGTAACGCTCCCACAAGTCCGGGGCCGTTTGTTACGGCAATAGCCTCAATGTCATCTAAAGTTACTCCTGCTTCTTTTAAAGCTTCATCTACTACCCTGTCAATGGTTTCAATATGCTTTCTTGACGCAATTTCAGGGACAACGCCCCCATAAAGCTTATGCACATCAATTTGTGTATTTATAACATTTGATAAAACCTCTCTGCCGTCTTTTACGACTGCCGCTGCTGTTTCATCACATGAACTTTCTATTCCAAGTATTAATTTCACTTTTTTAAAATCCTCCCTGTTAAAGATTTTTTTCGTATATCAAAGCATCCT
>JAZRJT010000074.1:0-2839 GCA_045645905.1 Clostridia bacterium | reverse complement strand
AAAGAATGCAAAAAAAGCAGCTATGGATATAATGAAAGGCCATCCGTATAAATGCGACATAGGTCTTTTTAATGACAAGAATTTTATTTATGTTGCGGCATTTGGTGCATTTACCAACGTTGCATACGAAACACCTCAGCAAAATAAAAATGTGCTTGGACACGCAGCATATCTTCTTGAGGGTGCAAAAAGTCTGATAAACCTGAAGCCCGTTTCAATGAAAATTAGTTATGACGGCGGTTTAATCGAAGGGGAATATATTTACGGAATGGTTTCAAATACCAATTATCTTGGAGGACTTAAAGCAGAAAAAGCATTCAAGGCACAGCTTAACGATGGTCTATTTGAGGTCATTCTTGTAAAAAACCCCAAAAATGTTATTGAAACACAGGATATATTGTCAAGGCTTGTCCGTCAGGATTTATCTTCTGATGCGTTTGTTGTTTTCAGGACAGATAAAATTGAATTTACTTCGGCAAATACGGTGCAATGGACTTTAGACGGAGAATTTGGCGGGTCGGTGAAAGAAGCATCAATAATAAATGAAAAACAGGCAATAACACTGGCACTTGGCAGCGAAATGGAGCATTAATACACGTTATGGAAAAAACACCACTTTCTTTAAGAAAACATATAGCGATTTTCGGGGATACCAATGCAGGAAAGTCAACACTTTTTAATGCAATCTTAGGGCAGGATGTATCAATTGTTTCGGAAATTAGCGGAACAACAACCGACCCTGTTACCCGTGCAATGGAGCTTATTCCATACGGTTCGGTGGCTCTTATCGATACGGCAGGTCTTGGTGATACAACCGACTTAGGCGTTGCCCGTGTTAAAAAGACTAAGGAAATACTGATACGTACAGACCTGGTGCTGTATGTAAAAGATGTCAGCGTGGACAATAATACGGATTTTGACTTTGGAAAAACAAAAAAAATAAATGTATATACAAAGTGTGATATCGCATTGCCCCAAAGGGTGGAATATGTCAAAAGACTTGACCCCGACGGAATTTTTATATATGAGCATACCGAAGCCGGTCTTGAAGAACTGAAAAAAAGAATGGTATCTATTCTCAGTACGATGGAAAGGGATGACGAAACACTTTTAGGTGGTATTGTACCGTCTGGCGGAATGGTTGTTCTGGTTATTCCCATTGATGATGCGGCACCCAAAGGAAGATTGATTTTGCCTCAGGTGCAGACCTTGCGTGACTGCCTTGACCACAACATAAGGGCAACTGTGACAACGGTTGAAACCCTTGCAGATACACTTGCTGAGCTTCCGCAAATTGACCTTGTGGTGACCGATTCTCAGGCGTTTAAAGAGGTTGATGATATAGTTCCCCAAGAGATACCGCTGACATCATTTTCTATGTTGTTGGCAAATCAAAAAGGTGGGATTAATCAGTTGCTTGACGGCTTGGATGTAATCAAAAAGCTTAATGATGATGACGAGATTCTGATGCTTGAAGCCTGCACGCACAATACAACGCACGAGGATATAGGCAAGGTGAAAATTCCCAACCTTCTGCAAAAAAAGACGGGCAAAAAGCTGAATTTCACTCATCTTTCGGGTCACGATTTTCCTGAAAATGTTGAAAAATACAAATTAGTTATCCAGTGCGGCGGTTGTATGATAAATAAAAGAACGGTGCAGACTCGTCTGGAAGTTTTTGCAAAGGCAAATATTCCTGTTACAAACTATGGAGTAATACTTGCATATTTAAGCGGAATTATAGAAAGAGCGGCAACTGTATTTAAAGAGAAATAAATAAATTTATATATTTACATAATGGAGGAATTATGTTATGGACACAACATTAGTAGTAATGGCGGCAGGCATGGGCAGCCGATTTGGTGGACTTAAACAGATGGAGCCTATTGGCCCGGGCGGTGAATTTTTAATGGATTTTTCTGCGTTTGATGCAAAGCAGGCAGGCTTTTCAAAGGTTGTCTTTGTTATCAAAAAAGAAATGGAAGAGGATTTTAACCGCATAGTTGCAAGCCGTGTGAAAAAATATATGGATGTTGAATATGTGTTTCAGGAAATGGACAGCCTTCCCGAAGGCCGCATAAAGCCATGGGGCACAGGTCACGCAATTCTTTGCTGTAAGGATGTTGTTAAAACACCTTTTGCGATTATAAATGCAGATGATTATTACGGCAAGGCGGCATATGTTGAGGTTAACAACTGGCTTAAAAATATGCCCGAGGGCGAAATGTCACTGGTTGGATATGACCTTGCACAAACCACTACCGAAAACGGAACAGTTACACGTGGTGTTTGTCAGGTGAAAGATGGCTATCTTACAGGCATACGTGAAACAAAGGGTATAAGCGGATATACATATTGTGAGGATGGCGAAACCGTTCATCATTTGCCCGAGGATAGCATTGTTTCAATGAATATGTGGGGGTTTGGCACAGAAATATTTGACTATCTTGAAAGAGAATTTGAAATTTTCAAGAACGAAAAGGATCTTATGAAGGACGAGTTCCTTATCCCGATTGTTGTTGATATTCTTATAAAGAAGGGCGAAACTAAAGTAAAGGTTTTAAACAGTCCCGACCGCTGGTATGGTATGACCTACCGTGAAGATAAGGAAGTCGTAATGAAAGCGATGAAGGAATTCTGCGATAAAGGTTTGTATGATGGTATTTCGTAAAAAGACAGCCCAATTTTTTGGGCTGTCTTTTCAATTTTGAATATATTAATAAAAATTTGCTAAAATACACTTTACATTGCAAATTTTTTTTGATATACTGTATTTTGTGGAATAATATAGAAATTTTACTATATATAGATATTTATACAACGGAGGTATTTGCAAAGG
>JAZRJT010000073.1:0-3246 GCA_045645905.1 Clostridia bacterium | reverse complement strand
AACTCTCTGTGCAGCACCGATGAGCTTGCCGTTAAGTTCAGGAATAACAAGGCCAATAGCTTTTGCAGCACCTGTTGAGTTAGGAACGATGTTAACCGCACCAGCTCTAGCTCTTCTTATGTCACCCTTTCTGTGAGGACCGTCGAGGATCATCTGGTCGCCTGTGTAAGCATGGATTGTAGCCATGATACCGCTCTGGATAGGAGCGTAGTCGTTAAGAGTCTTTGCCATAGGAGCAAGACAGTTTGTTGTACATGATGCAGCAGAGATGATTGTGTCATCAGCTGTAAGAGTATCTTCGTTAACTGAGAATACGATTGTCTTAAGGTCATTGCCTGCAGGAGCAGAAATAACAACCTTCTTTGCACCGGCATCAATGTGAGCCTGTGACTTTTCTTTTGAGCAGTAGAAACCTGTACATTCAAGAACAACGTCTACGCCAAGAGCACCCCAGGGACATTCCTTTGCGTCTTTAATTGCATAAATCTTGATTTCCTTACCGTCAACTGTGATGCTGTCTTCACCGGCAACAACAGTGTGACCGTCGTATCTGCCCTGTGATGAGTCATACTTAAGAAGATGAGCAAGCATCTTAGGATCTGTAAGGTCGTTGATTGCAACTACCTCATAACCTTCTGCACCGAACATCTGACGGAATGCAAGACGTCCGATACGACCAAAACCGTTAATAGCAACTTTTACTGACATATTAGATTACCTCCAAAATATTTATATGATTATTAATTATATTTTACCATATATTACCGAAATATACAATAGTTTTCGGGGAAATTTGTTAAAAATTTAACTATGTAATATGTAAAATTTTAACACACCTTTGATAGTATAACACAAAAAAATAAATTTTGCAACTATCAATATTTACAACATCAAAAAAATATGGTATAAATAATATATACAAATTGACAAATAGAAACGGAGAATAATATATGAAACTTATTCTTGCAAGCCAGAATCGTCACAAGGCTCAGGAAATGCAGGCGATTTTAGGTGATAAAATAGAACTTGAAACCCTTGATGCAGTTGGATGTGGTGATATTGAAATAATTGAAGATGGCGACACCTTTGAGGCAAATGCTATAAAAAAGGCGGTCACTGTTATGAAGGCGACAGGGCTCCCTGCTATCGCTGACGACAGCGGATTGTGCGTTGATGCATTAGGCGGTGCACCGGGGGTTTATACCGCACGTTTTGCCGGTGAGGGTGCAACTGATGATGAAAATATTGCCAAATTGCTGAAAGCACTAGATGGGGTTGAAACAGAAAAAAGGACAGCAAGATTTGTTTGTGTTATCGCAGTTGCGTACCCCGATAGAGCGCCTGTAACTTATTGCGGTGAGTGTAAGGGTCTTATTCTCACCGAAAAGCGTGGCGAAGGAGGCTTTGGATATGACCCTGTATTTTATGTGGAGAAATTCGGCAAATCTATGGCAGAGCTTCCGGCCGAGGTAAAAAATTCAATCAGCCACAGAAGCCGTGCGTTGGCTAAATTAAGTATAGAGGAATAGTTTTATGAGAAGAGTGTTAAGCGGAATGCGCCGTGCAATTCAGGATTATAATATGATACAGCCGGGCGACAAAATTGCTGTCGGTGTTTCGGGTGGCAAGGATAGCCTTACCCTGCTTTGTGCATTGGCGGCGTACAGAAGATTTTTGGAAGTTCCATTCGAGGTTATGGGTGTTACTCTTAATATGGGTTTTGAAGGTGTTGACTACTCGCCTGTCAAAAAACTTTGTAACGATATCGGTGTGGAATATGTTGTAAAGAACACCGACATTGCAGAAATTCTGTTTGATGTCCGCAAAGAAAAAAATCCGTGCTCTCTGTGTGCAAAGATGCGTCGGGGCGGAGTTAATGATCTGGCAAAGGACCACGGTTGCAACAAGGTGGCACTTGGGCATCACAACGAAGATGTAATTGAAACATTTTTTCTTTCGCTTTTTTATGAGGGCAGACTCAACTGCTTTTCACCGGTTACATACCTTTCGCGGACTGATATGTATGTTATAAGACCGCTGATTTATGTTGCCGAGGGGGATATAAAAGGTTTTGCAAAAAGGGAGAACATACCCATTGTTCATAATCCCTGCCCGATGGATGGCGTATCTAAACGGCAGGAGATGAAGGATTTTATAAACGAAAGAAACGAGATAGACCACCACTTTAAAACCCGTATGATGACAGCCATCAAAACCGGGCTTGAAGATTGGAAAATTAAATGATTTCCGGAGGAAGATATATGTTATTTTCATTGGCGAAAAATGATTTTAAAGCAAAATATGCAGGCTCGGCACTAGGTATGGTTTGGGGGTTTGTTACCCCTATAATTACCATATTAATTTATTGGTTTGTGTTTCAGGTGGCATTTCAAAATGGACCTGTCAACGGCGTTCCTTATGTACTGTGGCTGGTTTCGGGCATTGTACCTTGGTTCTTTATTTCAGAGGGCTGGGGCGGTGCAACCGGTGTTTTGATTGATTATTCATACCTTGTAAAAAAAGTGGTTTTTGAGGTTGAGCTTTTACCTGCGGTGCGTGTAACATCAGCGGCATTTGTACATTTGTTCTTTGTTGCGCTTACCTTTATTGTAAATTTCGCTTGCGGATATCCTCCCCAGTGGCTTGATTTGCAGATTGTTTATTATATGGTTGCGGCATATGTTTTGACTCTTTCAATGGGCAGAATAACTGCAACACTTACAGCGTTTGTACGTGATACCAATAATTTTGTAGGGGTTCTGGTGCAGTTTGGGTTCTGGATAACACCACTTTTTTGGGATATTAATACTTTGCCGCAAAAGTTTCATATATTATTTCAGATTAACCCTATCTATTATGTGACTCAGGGTTATCGTGATACTTTTGTTTACGGAACGGTTTTTTGGGAAAAGCCATGGCAGACTATTTATTTTTGGGCATTTGTTGCGGTACTTACTGTAATTGGAAACGTTCTTTTCAAAAAATTGCGTCCACATCTTGCAGACTTGATTTAAATTATAACAAAAAAGACTTGTCAAGCAGACAAGCCTTTTTTGTTATGGTCGAGGCGACAGGATTCGAACCTGCGCCGGAGCGTTAAGACGATATGCCGGTGGCATATCGGTAGCGCAGGATTGCAAAATGCGAGAGCATTTTGGGATGTAGGAAAACACAAGGTGTTTTCACACCGAGGGCCGCATGGATAAAAAGAAAAAAGCACTCAGCAACAACGCTAAGTGCAATGGT
>JAZRJT010000072.1:0-3017 GCA_045645905.1 Clostridia bacterium | reverse complement strand
TAGATATTCCATTAGACGGGGGTGCGGTCAAAATTTTAAGCACGATACAAAAGAGCACCGGCAAAATCATCATTGCAATATAAAGAATGTCAAGCATCTTAAAACGACGTGTCATACGACTCATTTTTCTGTCACTTCCTTTTTCTCCTTTTCTTTTACAAGAGGACGGAAGGCAACCGCTGCTCTTGGGAAAAATATCGGCAAAATAACCGCAACAGTATTAAAATACGGTAACACAACGCCTATCACTGCTGCAACAAACACAGCAAGATTTCGTATCCCCTGCGATGCCCTCATAAGTTTTGCAGCATCGTTTTGTTCCATATCCACCGCTTTCTGAACCGATAACCCCATAAAATAGAAGTTAAGAATCGCAATAGCCAGCGAAAGCAGATTGCCCAAAATAACAGTATAGTTCCACTTTCTCAAAAGGAGAAACACTGCCTGCATAAGCATGCTTAAGACTACCGAAAAATATGCAATATACTTTGTTTCTTTTTTCACAACGCTGTCTGCCTTTATCATTATTTTCTCCTTTCCGAGAATATTTTTCAGATTTTTATAATTAGGCAAAATGCCTAAAACAATAAATATTAAACCAAATTACCCATATTTTACCATATATTGTGTTTATTGTATCATACTACCACTATTATGTCAATCATTTTTCATATTTATCTTGCCATAATCTTGTAATTTTTACTCCTTTGTGGTATAATTAAGATGTATAATTATGTACGAAAGGATTGGTCTGTTTGGAAGGTGTAAAAATTCTTCACACAGGAGATTTTCATATAGGTTCCTCACGGTCGGGCGTAGGTTCAGGTCGGGCAGAGCTTAAAAACACTTTTATTAAGGTTATCAAGCTTTGTAAAGCAGAAAAAGTTGATTTTCTGCTGATTTCGGGCGACCTTTTTGACACGCCCTTTCCAGACAGCGAAACAACAGATGAAATAATAGAGGCTCTGTCACAAATCCCCGACACGGTTATAGCTATCTCTCCGGGCAACCACGATTACGTTTGCCCTGGTTCGGTATGGCTTAAAAATCAATTTCCCGATAATGTCATTATCTTTACCTCTTTTATGGAGTATTATGATTTTGAAGAGAGGAATGTAAGAATTTTCGGAGCGGCATTTACCGACAGATTTGAAAGAATTCCGCAACTTACATCGGGGCTCTTGCTCAGCAAGGATATGATTAATCTGTGTGTTCTTCATGGGCAAACCGTTACCGCTCTTGGCGAAAGCGAATATAATCCTATTCACGTCAACACAATTGAAGAGAGCGGTTTTGATTATCTTGCACTTGGTCACGTTCACAAGCGAAGCGACATACAAAAAGCGGGCAAGACCTTTTATTCCTACTGCGGATGCCCTGACGGCAGAGGTTTTGACGAGGACGGCAGCCGTGGTGTATATATAGGATGCATAGAAAAAGGTAAATGCAATCTTGAATATACCGAGCTTTCATCCCGAAAATATATTATTGATACACTCGACATATCGGGCTGTGAAATCACAAATCAGATATCTGCAAAAATTCTTTCATATATAAAAGAAAAATATCCTGACAACTACAAGAACAATCTGTACAGAATTTCCCTTTGCGGAACTGTAAGTGCAGATTTTACCCCCGATATTTCTCGTATTGAAAATTCTTTAAAGGATGAAACAACATCTATCCGTGTATACGACAAAACCGAGTCAAGCCTTGAAAATATATCTGACATAGCATCCGAAAGCTCGTTTCGCGGTATCTTTGTTCAAAAGTTACTTGAAATGCAAAACAGTGCAGATGATACCGATAAAGACCTTTATATCAAGGCGTTGCGGCTTGGTCTTAAAGCCTTTGAAAGAGAGGTGACTTTGGGTGATAATTAAGAAATTTGATATCGAAGGCTTTGGTAAGTTTTCGGGTCGTGCAATTGAGTTTAAACCCGGCTTTAACCTGATTTTCGGCAAAAACGAGGACGGAAAATCAACCCTGATGTCATTTATCAAGCTGATGTTTTACGGTGGCGGTGGTACCAAAGGTACGGATATTTCAAAAAATCCCCGAAGAAAATATGCCCCCTGGAACGGCTCGGCAATGTCAGGTGCCATTGAATTTGAATCGAGCGGCACAGAAATCAGACTTCACAAAGAATTTAAAAAAACTGCGGCTACCGACAAAACCACAGTTTACAACATAAGCACAGGAGAAAAATTGTCTTATCCTGCATCAAGTGAAATGGGACGCATCTTCTTTGATATGGAACAAGGCGAGTTTGAACGCAGTGTGTTTATTGACAGCTTTGGGGGGTTTTCAACCGATGCCTCGGGCGACAGCCTTGCTATGCGAATTGCAAATCTTTCGGTATCAGGTGACGAAAATATTTCACAAAGCACCATAAGGTCAAGAATTGATTCTGCTAGGGAAGAGCTTGTTTCCAAAAGCGGTAAAAAGGGCTTGCTTGTTAATGCCAAATCCCAGCTTGAACAACTGAAAAATTCTCTCGAACAGCTGATTGCCCAAACAGAAAATCAGCACACCCTGATGACAGATATAAATAACATAAAGAATGAAATCACAGAGCTTGAGACGGCAATTGAAATGGCGGATAATCTAAACAAAGTTAACTCTGCCAAACAAGCTTTTGGCGGATATACCACCCTTCTTGAAAAGCTGACTGACAGAGAATCAGCTGTTGAAAAATTAAAAAAATATAAGCTTTCTCTTGATTTATCAAAGGATTTGTTGCAAAATGGCAAAGAATTAAAAGCAAAGATATCCGCAGGATATGCCCAATCTGACACTACCCCCTCCGCTGTGATTTCGGACAACGAATATGGTCGGCTTTGGGATATTCATAAGAGACTTGAAATGCTTGATACAGATGAACAGCATATAAAGAACTCGGTTACCCGTGCCAAAGAGGCTCTTGACACACGCATTCTATCCGAAAAGAAAAAAAGTAAAGCCATTGCGCTTTCGGTTGGCACTATCGCCATTATTGCAGGTCTTGCAACAATTAT
>JAZRJT010000071.1:0-37847 GCA_045645905.1 Clostridia bacterium | reverse complement strand
TGGATCCCACTCCTTGGCTCACAGAACGACATGGCTACGATCCGACTTGTACCCCACGGCCTTTTTATTTGTCACAATAGGGGGGTGTATTTAGTCCACCATTCGTCAATATATTTAAGCCATTCGGTTTTATTGCGGTCATTTGAAGCTTCTAAGCGCCTTATACACTCTTCTTTGCTTGTATCAACAAAAATTTCACGCGCTCCAAACTCCTTACATAGCCGTTCACGTTCACTTATTAACGGAAAACCTCCTACAATATAAGCATTATTCCATTTGCCTACTCTGTATTTAATCATCCGATATAACTCATCACGAACGCCAAAAATAACCGCATTAAGTCTTTTGGGTTTAATATATCTATTACATCCGGAAAAACATTCCCAGATGTTATCTATATCAACTAACAAGTCCCCCTCATTCATATTTTCTTTTGCCCACGTTGTTTTACCGCTTAGCGGCGAACCGTAAACAAGAAAAATTTCTCTTCTATAGTTTTCATGTAACTTGTTATGTATTTTATTGTGGCAACCGTGGTGAACGAATTGAATTAATGACGGATTCAAGCTAATTTCACAATTATTTACATTTTCAGAATTTAAAAATATTGTATGATGACCTATTGCATCATAAGCTTTTGTTATAGGTTTTCCGCAGTGCCAGCATATAAGCTCGCCATTTTCATTAACTCTTTCAAGTTTTAATATTTTAACAAGCTCTTGCCACTCTTTAGTTCTGTAAAATGTATCTAATGTAAACATATTAATTACCACTCATTAGCTTCTAATTTTCTTTCATTCAGCTCTAATTCTTTGCGTCTCAATTCAAGCGCTTGCGGATCATTTGCCCAGTTTTCTTTGTCATAATTTTTCAACAATAAATTTCCGGCAGCTACGTCAGGTTGAGCGTATCTAATTTTTGTTTCACGACGTACAATTTCCATTTCCCCGGTTTCAGGATTCACCTCTTCAATTATTGTTTTTTCCTCGTAAATAAAGCCTTTTGCCTTTTTTATAAGCACGCTTTTTAATTCTGCGACTAAATCTTTACGCCCTTTTTGTAAAGCGTCATTTAATGCCGAATATTGCTGTTTATATACGCGAAAAGAACTGTATGCAACACCTAACGTTTCCGCAATTTGTTCTTCTGTCATTGTCAGCGCTAAATCTTTTATTTGATCAAGATACGGTTCTACATGTGTTTTATATTTGTTAGGTCTGCCCCTACCACTCATAGAATCACCACGCTTTCAAATCTTTAATTTTTGCCCCGGATAAATCAAATTAACGTTTTTGATGTTGTTATCTTTAGCAATCTTATTTACTGTTGTATTAAACTTCTTTGCAATCTTTGAAAGATTATCGCCTTTTTTAACAATGTAATAAGTAGATGCTTTTTCTGTTGTTTTGTTTTCTTCTTTTTTTGTTTCGACTTTTGTTTTCAGGATTTTCATATTGTTTAAAATATCCATATCAACATTGCCGTTTATTCCTGCTACTTTTCCCTCACTGGACTTCTGCCAGATGTCGTATTTTTTTTGAGCTACGCTTGTATAGCGTGCATACCACGTCGCAAAACCTTTGAGTTTATCTAAATCAATGAAACGCTTGCGATAATCTTCATTGAAGTAAACTCCTGCTGCATAACCATTTTTTTCTATGATTTCACAAAACTTTTTATTCAAGCTTGTAATAAGATTTTTGTCAGGATTCACACCGTGCTTGTTTGCGTAATTCATAGAATCATATTCCCAGTCGAAAAAGACCGGCAAATCAATATGATCTTTAAACTCTTTGATTGTTTTTAAACATAGCTTTGCTTCTTCCTCTGCTGCCGCAAGCGTAAACGCATAAGAAAACCAGTAAATACCTATATGTAAACCGTTCTTTATTGCGTCTTTTATATAGGTTTTAAATTTCTTATCAACTGTTGTTTGCCCATAACCAGCTCTTAAAATTACCCCTTCGACGCCATCTGCCTTTACTTTTTTAAAATCTACGGTTCCGTTATGATAACTTAAATCTATTAATTTCATTTTCCGTTACCTCCTAACCTCAATCGGTCAATATCATCTTTCATCCTTTTGACCATTCCATTTCCGCCTAAAGCCTCATAAGCAGAATACATTTCATCCCAGTTTTCATATACGTAAGTAGGTATATTTTGACCTTGCATATATTTGTCGTGATATTCTATTAATTGGATTTTTAAAAGGCTTAAAACCCCATTTCCGATTGCTTTCTGTTTTTTTTCTTCATTGTCTCTTTTTTCACGCCGTAGTTTTTCATTCTCTTTTAATAAATTTTGAACTATGTAAACCAATACTCCAGAAACAACCGATAAAATAATTGTTATAATATGTGCTGTCATTTATTGCCCCCTTGCTTTTAATTGTTTCATTACCTCATCGCCAGCAAGCGCGGCACTTGTAAAGCTGTTATTTTTCCACCATGCGACTATTGCCGTTCCTGTCGTAAATAAAAAGCTTATAACCGCTTCTATAGTCTCATCTTCAATTGGCAATGGGCTTTTATTGAATAAAGCAAGTAAATTATTAACAATAGCCAAAACAAGCAAGGCGGTTCGTATAATAGTTCCTTTTGATACTTTCATCACTACACCTCCCATTACATTTCACGATTTCAATATATTTTAAGTATATCCCTTATTTATGCGTGCACACAGATACACCGTGTTACGCCAATGTTACACAAATTTAAAATATACGGTGCTTATTTGCCTCATTTAAACATTTCAATTTGATTGCATATATATTTATATTCGCGCAATAAAAAAACGCCTTAAAAGGCGTTTTTTTAACTATATATTTCAGTTATAAAATCACTGGAAAACAAAATTGCTTTCAGCTCATTTACTAACCGGGTTTTATTTCTGCTTATTGTTGTTACTGTTGTATTGTAATAATCTGCTATATTTTCCCGTGTTTCATTCTCAAAATAAAACATTGGAATTATGCCATAATATATGTCTGTTTTTATCGTTCCGAGCGCTTCATTCATTTTTGCAACTAATATTTTTGTTTTGCGTTCATCCGATAATTTTAAATTATTATAATTTAACAATAATTCTTCAGTTTTTTGAAAAGCCGTTTTTCTGTCATCTTTCATTAGTCCGGCAACTTTTAATTTCGTCACCGTGCGATTAACGGTCTCTTCAATTATCTTTTCAACATCATCCATAAAACCTCCCATCCTGCTGCATGTATCATCTTTACTCCTTACCATTTCCCTAAAAGCGTTCCGGAAAAATGGTCTTTTAAAACATCTGTTTTTAATTGTTCCGGAACAACCGCATCACGGTATATAATCCCCTCTAGCCTTTTTATTTCGATTCT
The DNA here is from genome assembly GCA_045645905.1 of Clostridia bacterium. Taxonomy (GTDB): domain Bacteria; phylum Bacillota; class Clostridia; order Monoglobales; family Monoglobaceae; genus SIG440. The sequence goes on along the minus strand of JAZRJT010000071.1, from coordinate 34,492 downwards.
TAGCTCTTTGTTTTCTTTTAACAGCTGCTTTCTGCTTTTACGCCTTGATAATTTATTTATCATAATTTCACCATCCTGCTGCATACTTGCCTTTTTCATAACGGCCATTGAAAACCAAAGTCAGTTCTTTTAATTTTGCACTGTGGTTCTCCATCTTTCCAAAAAACCAAACCTTCTTCTTTGTGCGTCATTAACCATTCTTGAATACCTTCAAACGTTCTTTCTACGTTTACAATGTTTATTCTATGCTTGATTATTATATCAGTGTCCAAATTATAAGGATTTGCATTAAAATGTAGTCCGACAGCTTCATAAGTGCCTTCTGGCAATGTATATTCCTTTGTTGAATTGTCATAAGCAACCCAAAACCATTTATCAGCTGGATTGTTTCTATCGCATTTTAACCAACACGGCAAATGTCCGGTTATTGGATCCGCGTCATCCTGACATTTAATTGCACCCTCCGGAATAGGCTTACCCTGCTTTGCATCGTAGCGCTTGTAAAATTCGCCATCAATTATCGCACAACACGCCCCGTCAAATTTTACTGAAGCTATACCCTCACCAGCAAGCACCCACTCCATGCCTTCGACAACTTCAGGATAAATCTTTGATACTTTATGATTTTCAAATTCTCGTTTAAATAACGTCGGTATCTTTTTCATTTTCCCCCCTACATGTCTGGATATATTAACGCATACTCGCTTGCGGCTGCTGCATATCTTGGTTCGCCATATAGCTTTAGATCAGTGTCTAGCATTTTTTCAAAATCCAGTTTGCTAATATACGCATCAAGATCCTCTTCTTTAAATCCCTGACACGCATCTTTAAATATTTTCGTAAACTCTCTTTTATACTCTTCTACTGTCATAAATAATATCTCCTTTCTCTTTATAATATTATTATCCCCTTGTTTTGATATTCTGCATAGGCTTTTTCTAACTTTGCGCCTTTGCTTTTCTTCCAGTCCGGAAGCATTACAACAATATCTGCTGCATTTATCATTTCAAAACATATAGGCATATAATCGTTTGGCTTTAATCCTTCAGGCAATACAGCCGGATTTAATACCGCATCATACATCTTTGTTTTTTCATACAACTTTTGATATTTGTTAAATTTTTCTTTATATTCCGGATCACCTGTTATTTTACCACTTAGATAAATAATCATTTTTTATCCTCTTCTTTAAATTCAATCTTAATATCCACGTTTTTAATATTTTCCACAATATCACCTTGCACTGTTATCATTAACGGTCCTTTTGGAATATATATGGGTGTTATTGGCATCTTCGGCGTTTTTTTCTGTTTTGGTATATCCATTTTAGTTTTTCCTTCCTTTCATCCTGCTGCATCATCATCTTTTGTTATTGCGCTACCATAATTGTAACCGTATTTATCGTAAACATATTGTATAAGTGTTTGATAATCTTTAAAAGGTAAGATATATAGTGCCGCTTCCATAATGCCCCATACAATCATTTTGTTTTGATAAAACTTTTCAAGCTCTGACAATGTTGTCATATTCCATGCTTTAACTTCTTTGTCTATGCAAGCCTTAAACTTATCCAGATTAGTTTCTTTTTTCATCTAATTTCTCCCTGCTTTTTCTAACCTCAATCGCTATTTGATTTAAACATTCCTCACATATATCTACTTCCTGAATTTTGCTGTCTATAAAAAATCCTTGCCTATATACTTTTATTTTACTTATTGGCATTAAACTCATGTCAATTCTACAAATATCACAAACAGTCATTTTCATTCTTTATCCTCAATTCTGATTTACTTAATCTATCTACACATTTCTTTGATATTCTTCTTTTTACCCCTAAACCTACCCATTGAAGATAAAAATATCTTCCGGATCTTGTTATTACTCCCTCGTCCCATATAGCGCCATCTTTCATTCCGTTTATACTAAATAAATATTCTTCTGTCATTCTTACACCTCCTGCTCTAGCCATTTTTCTAATACCTTTTTACATTCTGCAAAAACATAATGTGGCGTATTGACGCAATAATCGTAAGCGACACAATCACAACAATAATTTTCTTTAAATGAGACTAAAAATTTTACTAATTCTTCATTGCTCATTTGCTCAAATTTTTCTCGATTCGTCATTGTGCATCCTCACATAATTGTTCTTCTTTCCTGCAAACCCTTACTAATTCTAATCTGTTCTTATATACTGCATCAATAATAGTCGGAATTCCAAACAAAGTTTCTTTTGCGTGTTCAAAAGTGCTTTCAAATAAGTCAGATGTTATAAGTATATTTCTTGTATTTCGTCCTAAAATTATACGATAATCTTCTTCCCTAAACCAAATATCTGTACATCTTGCTTCATGGATCCATTTTCTTATTATGTCTAATAATTCATCTCTGTTCATTCTTCCACCTCCATAAGCCTTTTTCGCTGTCGCTCCTGCTTGCGGTATATTTCACACTGTAGCTTATTATCATCAACTATGTTTATTTGTTTTATAGTCTCTAAACAAATATATACATCTGCAAGTTCTTCAATTAAGTTTTCCTGATTCTTTTTGCCTCTTAAAATCTTTGACAGTTCTTGGATAAGTTCCGCCAGCTCTTCCATGCAAACCACTGTTTGTTTTTCGATTCCATATTTTTCAATTGATTCAACAATAGTTTCTTTATCAATTTTCATTCTTCTACCTCACTATTAACATATCCGTTCGTATATTACACGTTTATTTTCTTTTAGTTCAAATCCTTCAAACCATTGTTTTATTTTAATAATTTTCCCCGTTCCTCTATCGCGAAAATAATTGTATTTATTTTTTAAACCTTCTTTTGCTTCTACGTATGTTTCATATTTGCCTGTTATTTGAGTATGTCCATATTCATCAATAGTATTTTCTATCGCATAGTATTCAATCCCTTTTGGTTTGTCTAGTAGATCAATAATTGCTTCAGCTTCAGCTTTGCTTAATGAATAACTTTTAAAATCCCAGCAATCAAAATTTTTTAAATTTGTTAATACCTCGTATATTTCCATTTTTTACCTCATTCATCAAAAAAACTCATTTGTCCGGATATTTGTTTTTTCTTGTTACAAAATTCGTGATATTTTTTTGTATATTCATAACTGTTTGAAAAAACTGTTTGAATTGCACTAAATAACATCGGCTCATATTTTTTTATTACATGTAACTCTTTATCTATATTTCGATTGTAGGGGCACCCAGCGCATCCCGTCCTAGTCATGCCATATTTCAAATAACAATCACTATGTTTAATATCAAATATTTTTTCATATTCCTTTTTGTCATCGTCGGTATAGTAAAATATCGGCCTGAATTGACTTGTCCTGCCTTCAGCAGAATTATCAGAATAGCAATTTTTATAAGCTTGTGATCTTATTCCGCCTTCTGCCCTTCTTACTCCAATTATCTCTAAATCAGCGTTATATCTTTTTTTCAATTCTTTTGATACGTCTTTTTTTGCATACTTACAACAAATATGGCTTATATTAAACTCTGGCGGATTTTCTAAAATAAATTCTTTTAAATATTTATTATAATCAATGTCATATCGACTTACTTTTTCAAAGCCGTTTTCTTGCGTGTAGTAATTCGTCCACCATTTAATTGCAGAATGACATTCTTTGTATTTTTTTTTTAAAATTTCAAACGGTTCATTTTCCCATTGAAAATTAATGCTTTGAAGCCTCATAATCTGTTCACTAACATACTTTGATACAAAAGGCTGGCCATATTCCTTACACGACAACGGAATTGATTTAATTGCACGTTCCTTTTTTATCTCAATATCATATTTCTTTTCAAGATATGTCAAATGATCCTTTGTAGCTTGATATTCTAACCCAGTATTAAACCATACATACTTGATTTTTTTATTTTTATCGACTTTTGTGCAAATATCTAAAATTATGTCGCTGTCACTTCCGCCGCTTATTGAACAGATAATGCTTTTATATTTGATTGAATTTATAATGCTTGTAGCTTTGGCAAAACTATTAAAGATTGCTTCATTTACGCACGCTTTATCACATAGCATTCTATCAATTTCTTCAATCGTCATCTTCAAACTCCTTTTTTCCATCCTGCTGCACATCTGACTTTTTCTCTTTTCCTCTGATAGCTTCATCCAGCTGTTTCATCAGCTCGAAGGTCTCAACGTCTGCCTTGCCGTGTAGCTTCCGGTTGTTGATATAAGACAGCAAGGACTTCGGTATACACTTCAAGTTGTCGAGCTCGAAGTTACGGTTGTTGCCGTCCTGAAAAGTGATCGCGCAGCCCTTCGGAACGGGTCCGTTCGCCTGCTCCCAGATATACCGCTGTTTGTGTACCCACTTGTCGGGCTCTGCAACTTTTATCTTGATGTAGCCGTCAACATCCACGCGCTCACTTCCGACCGGTCTTACATTTGCCGGAACGTTCCCCTTTTTGAACATGGTAGCTTTCACTTTTTCGTACTGTTCCGGCGTCAGCTTCTTCCCTTTGTTGTGCGATTCCTGACCTTTTACAAATCGTCCGCCATGAGTTCCGGACCATATGTTGTGGCTATACTTAAATCCGGATATTTGCCCTTCAGTAAGCAAAATGCCGAAGCGGTCAAGAAATACCTGCTTTATTTCTTTTTCCTCGTGTCCCGGAATAAAAGCAAGCATAAACTCAACCATGTCAGGGCGCTTTTTCCAGTTAATCATTTACACCGATTCCTAAAATAGGATTATTGACACGTCTCTCGTCGCCGTAGTCGTCGAAGTGCTTCTGCGCTTCAAGGGCTAGGGCTCCGGATTCTATTATTGTGTGAGCGATCTGATTTATTTGCTTGCTCTTTTTAATCTCTCGCTCCAGTTCTTCGTCTGTCAGCTCGTCGTCGTTTATTCTTTCAATTGCTTCAAAAAGATAGTTATTCAATGCTTCCAGATTGTTCTTCATTTTCGTTTTCCTTCCTGCTGCATATCTGCCTTTTTATCATCATTCAACCATTTTGGTTCGTGTATGAAATATTCCGGATCATCATACATAATGCTTTTAGCAACTCCATCTTCACCCGTTGTCATTAACAACAAAATCAAAGCTCCTACGATTGTTATACAAGTCATAACTCCTATAGCTGCAAAGAAATAAATCATTGTTTACCCTCCCAATTTACAAATGGGCTCATTCCCAGTTCTAAACACTTTTCTAATGCAATCCCCTTTACGTCCACCGGAATATCTAAGCAATATTGCACGGCTTTATATACAGCTGCTTTTACAACTCTTTCATTTTTCGGTACTGGGATATTTTGTTTTTTCCAAAACGCTATTACACCATCCCAGTTATCATTCAAAACCGCATCAATAAAAGCCATGTCTCTCTCTTCGTAAAATTTTCTGTCCATTAGTCCTCCTTAAACACACAACCACTTGATTGCTCACGTTCTAAATCTTTTTTTGACTTCCAAATCTCTGTATTTTTACTTTCTTGATTTGTTTTTTGAGATTCTGTATTTTTTTTATTTAACTTTTGAGATTCTTTTACAAGATTGCTCCAATTCTCAAACATATTACCTCCCGGTTAATCTTTTTTCTAAGTCGTTGAAATTATAACTGCGGTTATTAACTAAATTTTTTTGAGGCTTTGTATAAGTCTTTTTGTCTCTTGTTTCCCATGTCCTGACTGCTGCCTTCCAGTCTTTCATGGATTCTTTTCCGACCTTCCAGCCTTTGGATGTGTAAAAGTCTACAAACTGGTTAGGATCAACAGAGTTTTTTCTTTCCTGACAATATGCTTTTACTTCGTCCACCGTTGGAGGGGTAAACCGCTTGGCGGTTTTCTTTTCTTTTTTATCTTTTTCTTTTATATAACCTATACTATCCTTACCTAACCTATCCTGTGTCGACGGCTCGTCGACGGCTCGTCGACTGTCTATCAAAACATCAGTAATTTCAGGGGTTTCAAGCACATTGTCTTGTAACGTGTATGAATTATTTTCATCAAAAGCTAATCTTGCTTTTTCATCCTTGTAAGCGGTCTCTTTGTAGGTGTCTTTTCGGATGTAGTTGTGAATTTTCCAGTGCTTGATAACTACCACTCCGGATTCAAACGGAATGATAAATTTTTTCATTGCTAAAATCGTCAAATCGTCCTGTGACGCACCAACCATACGCATAATTTTTTTGGGCGAATTAACAAAACCATCATCATCCGCCCTCATTGCCAGATCATAATATAACAACCTTGCTGTGACTGGCATATCTAAAAAAGCATCGCTGTCAATAATCGTCTTTGCAAACATTCTTCTTTCCGCCATAGTTAGTTTCTCCTTACTCAATATAAATAGCCTTTTCTTTGATTTTTGTAATATAAAAATCATCTGGATAATAAACGTTTTTATCCTCACTTATCACATAATGCAAGGTGATCCTTTTCTCCGGAGTTATAACAAGACAATACAAGTTAGATAGCGCTATTTCATGGCCGTTTTGTATACCAAATTCGTCGCAATAATCCCTAAAATCTATAAACAAATCTATATCAAAAATTAATAATAATTTGTCGCACCTTTTCTCGTTCTGAACTGCTGCAATTATCAAATCATATATATTTTTTAATTTTTTATTCATTTCACCCTCACAAATAACTTTTTCCGAAAATTTCAATCCATTTTTCACGGTTACCGTACTTAAATTCCCATGACCGCTGTGCTAATCGTTTTAAGTGAATGTCTAAATCATGGCCGTTTTTGCCATGTACGCCATTAGTTCCTCTGTGGCATTCAGGGCATAGTCCTACCAACAAATGGTACTTAGTTGCTAATTTGCGCCCGGCTACGCCGTGGATGCAATGATGCACTTCTACGTTGGATCTAGTTCTGCATACATAACATACTTTTAAATCTTTAACAATTATGCTTCTCAAGTTAAGCTCCTATCTAAATATTCAAACTCTAATTGATGATCTAATATCCTGCTGCATATATACCCACTTTGAAAAGGCACGCCGCTAGGACTGGCTCCGGACTGCTTAATAAAATTTACTCGTGGACTTAACCAAAGCATTTCAAACTGATTTTCTTTAAACAGCTTGAATCTGTCTTTACTGTCAAAAATCCCTTGTAAATTAATGAGCATTGCAAACGGTTTGCCAATTTCAAAAAGCCTAAATAACACTTCTGTTTTCTTGCTATATGGCGGATTGCTTATTATATAATCGCAGTCCGGAACTTCTGCTGTAAAGAAGTCCCCCCCCGATAAAATATGACTAAAAATGACCTTGAAATTGTGTTTTTTTAACACTTTTACAAATTCACTTTCTGCCGTATCAAAAGGGCACCATATAACGCTTTTAGGCTTCAAAAATCTGATTATTGGATATACTGCATAAGCCGGAGTATACCACTCGTCATTTTTACTAAATGTATAAGCTATCTGTGGCATCTTATCCCTCCATCAATTAAACGGCAGTCCTTCATCTTCTACTCCGTCAGGAATATTAATAAATCCATCCGGTCCGGGAACTTCTGCCGGCTTAGCTTCACTGTTTGAATTTTTGCTTTCTGCAAATTCCTGTGAATCAACAACAATATCTGTTGTATATACTTTTTCGCCTGCCTGATTTGTGTAACTGCCTGTTTGGATCCTGCCTTCAACAACAATTTTCATTCCCTTTGTAAAATATTTTTCGGCAAATTGTCCATTGCTACCAAACGCAATGCACCTGATAAAATCGGCCTGCTGCTCACCATCTTTTTTTGTGCGTCGATTAACCGCCAATGTATATCTGGCAATAGCCATGTCACGATCTCCGGTTTGTGTGTATCTGATTTCCGGATCTTTCGTCAGGCGGCCTATCAAAATTACTCTATTCATCTTTCATTTCCTCTTTTTCTTTTTTTGCTTTTTTCAAATTTTGCAATTTTGAATTGTAAACAATAGGACTTACTGACTTGAAAACCTCATAAAAACCATCTTTTACTTTGATTCTTTCATCATCCCAGTTTAATTCTGCATTTTGATTAAAGGCCGTCTCAATGATTTCAAGCGTCTTTTCTGCTCTTAACAGTTCTTCGTACCTTGATATGCTTATCAGCACATTTTTTTCTTCCATCGCTTACCTCCGTACAATTTGCCCATACCATTAAACCTAGCCATATTTCACTACAAAAACACATAATATGCGGTATATAGCTATCACTATCTAGGGCGCACCCAGTTATTAAAAAAACAATTACAGCCGTTATGGTTATGAATTTTAAAATTTTAATTCTTATCGTTTCCATCGTTTTCCTCATTTCCCCTCTGATTGATAGAATCTATAAGTCTATATATGATTTTTGCATCATCCTGTTTTACAACATGGCCTGTTATGTCATCCAAAACAGAACCGTCTTTTAAAACGTGTTTAATCATAGGCTATTCCTCTTCTTTGAAAAGTTCTTCTAGTGGCATATCAACGCCCAAAATTTCCTTGATTTTGATACAATCTCTAATCAAAAAGCCTCTTTTAGCTTTTCCGTGCATCTTGTCATATAATCTCGGCATACTCATTCCAGCTTCTAAAGCAAGTCTTGAAATACTCATGTTTTTTCTTGCCATTTCTGCCCTTAAAGTTGGGTACATAAGATTCTCCTTTCTATGTATCTAATTCGGTAAACTATTTATTTTTTCACCGTTTTCGGTTAACCATATCATTACATTATCACGCTATTCGGTAAACTTCAACACGTATTTATCTTTTTGTGTGAATTTTATAAAAAATTATGTTTTAAATTTACTTTTTAAGGTAAATTATTGTTGATTTTTACTAAATAAAATTTTATACTTTATGTGCAAAGATATAACGAAAAGAGGTGGTTATATGCCTAATCGAACTATAGAAGAAAAACTAAAAGCATACATTTTAATTAACTATCGCAGTTTAAGGGATTTTGTTAATAACTCCGGAGTAGATCTTTCTTATTCGACTGTAGACGGAATGTTGAAGCGCGGTATTGCTGGCGCGTCAATCCATAATGTAATTAAAGTTTGCAACGCTTTACATATAAGCACTGACGCACTCGCAGAAGGCAGAATTGAAGAGGTTAAGGAAAGTGATTTAGATGCGCAAGATTTAAAGAAAATAGCAAAAACTTACGGAGATGTCTCCAATTTGCAATTAGACGGAAAACCGCTTTCAAAGCATGAGCGCCGCATTGTTCAAATGTCCTTAAACATGGCCATTGAAATGATTAGAGATAATAGAACCTAAAAAAAGCGCCAGTGCTGCAACACTGACGCTTTTTGTTAATAAATTTGTCTCATGTATGATTCTATTGACCTAATCATTTTAACACGTTTTAAATTTAAAGAAAAGAGGGTGTTAATATGATCGCATTATATCCGCGTGTTTCCACGCAAGAACAAGCTTTACACGGAAATTCGATTAATGAACAGATTGAACGTATGCAAAGCTATTGTAAAGCCATGAATTGGAATAATTACACCATATACAATGACGCTGGCTTTTCAGGTGCCAGCATGGAACGTCCAGCGCTGCAAAGATTGATTGATGATGTAAAAGCCGGAAAAATCGAAAAGGTTTTGGTGTACAAGCTCGACCGTTTGAGCCGTTCCCAAAAAGATACGCTCTACTTGATTGAGGATGTATTTTTGGCAAACAATTGTAATTTTGTTTCAATGACAGAAAACTTTGACACATCAACGCCGCTAGGGCGCGCCATGATTGGTATATTGGCCGTTTTTGCCCAGCTGGAACGCGAACAAATCAAGGAAAGAATGGCAATGGGAAAAATAGCCCGAGCTAAAAAGGGCCTGTCAAATTGTGGCGCGAACCCACCCATCGGTTATGATTATAAAGACGGAAATTTATATGTAAATGATTATGAGGCAATGCTTGTTAAAAAAGTGTTTGATGAGTTTTTGCGCGGTAAAACTCCCTATTCAATTGCTAAGGACTTAAACAACGCCGGATTAACTCATAAATACGGACCATGGAAAATGACGACAATCCGACAGATCCTTAAAAATAAGACTTATCTTGGCCTTGTAAAATTAAGAGATAAAACATTCAACGGAGTTCATTCGCCCATCATCGACAAAAAGACCTTTGAGGACGCACAAATGCTATTAGAAAAAAACACGTTTAATTTTAAACAAAATAATACGCACATTGGAATGTCTAGCTCCTATCTCGGAGGCCTTATTTACTGTCAAAAATGCGGCTGTAAATATTACCGCAAAAAAAACACAAAGCCTAACAAAGAATATTATTACTATTACAACCAAAATCATAAGTGTAAAAATAAAATTTGGAAAATAGACGAGCTTGATACTTTGATTTTTGAAGAAATAAAAAAACTCTCTCTGGAATCACTCCACCAAAAGCCCGGCGGAAATGATAAGAGTAAATCTCAAATAGCCATTATCAATAAAAAAATAACAGAGATAGATAATCAAATTAATAAGTTAATGGATCTGTACACATTGAATACAATTCCTATTGAGGTCATTCAAAGTAAAGTCGTGGACTTAAACACCCAAAAAACAAACTTGGAAAATGAATTACAAAAACAAGTTAAACAAGAAAAAAACAAGATTAGCTTTGAAAATGCCATAGAAAAAATTCAGTCTTTTAATGACGTTTTAAAGCGTGGAAATTATGAGGAAACAAGGATTGTTATTGAATCACTAATAGACAAAATAACGCTTGACGGTGATAATGTAACGATTTACTGGGCCTTCGAGTAATTCTTCTATAATGTACGCGTCATTGAAGCCACTTGCGCATTATAGAAGAAAATTATATAATAAATTTATACAATGCTTTCATATGTTTTTGGAGTATTTATTTGTAAAATTTTTCCTTCAAAAAGGCCGCCATTTAGGCGGTCTTTTTAATCTCATTTTTTAATTTATCATAGGTATGACTAGCAAATTCATCCATCAGCTCCGGAAAATTCATTAATGCGTTACAAAAAATATAAGTCATAAATTCATTTTTTGCCTGCTGCCATTGCTCCGGCGTCATATCTGGATTTTCTGCAAGTTTCATTTCCAAAAGCTCTTTTGTAAGATTCTGCCCCAGCTCATTATTTAATGCTTTTCTTTCAGCTTTCTCCATTGCGTCTATAAATTCATCATAATTATTTGCAATTCTCATTCAGCATACCTCCTTATTCCATCATGTTTATAAGCATTTCAACTTCATTTCTTTTTTTTCTTATCATCGTTGCAGCAGTTTTTTTATTTATTTTTCCATCCGTTACAATCACTATTTTATCAGCAAGCTTTTCAAATGCCTCAAACTCTTTTTTCCATGCCTCATCAAACGCTTTTTCTAATTGTTCATTCTCCGGATCTGCTTCCCATGCTGCATCTGCTTTATCAGCCATAATTTCTGCTTCTTTAAGTTTGTTTAATAATTCTTTCATAACTCATTACCTCCTTTGAAAACCAACTCTTTCCTACACCTTTATTATATAACATTTGTTGTATATAATAAAGACTTTTATAAAACTTTTGTTATATTTACAAAAAAAAAATCCCGGGGCCATCCCCGGGAATTATTGTTACTATTAAGTTTATTTACCAATCTTTTTCTACTGGCCAGAATGCTGCTTTCGGATCATCTTTTCTCATTTCTGCCAGCTCTTTTACCATGTTGTCAAAAATCCTGCTTTCCTCTTCCGTTGTAATTGGCGGTTTAACCTTATCCTTCGGTATATCGTTATTGACCGCATAAATTAAATCATTCCATCTTTCAGAAGTCATCTTTTGTCACCTCCCTTCATTAACACTTGCTAGCCCTTAAAATCGGGCACATTGAATATCTACCAAGCGGATAAACGGCTTCAATGCCTTGAATATCCATCAAATATTTGTTAATTCGGCATTTAAGGATTTTTCCATCCTCATCTTCAATTGTAATTGTTTGAGCGGTTCTTGCAACTACTTTGTAAGTCCATACACAATCCCAGTCGCAAGCGCTTCTCATACTGTAATTTTTACCAACTTCAAATCTCTTCATAGTTCGTACCTCCTTTGTTTTCTCAACAGTCTCCCCCTCACATCTTTATTATATAACATTTGTTGTATATTGTAAATACTTTTATACAACTTTTGTTATTGTTTTTATATAATATTTGTTGTATAATAAAATCAAATAAAAACTGGAGGTAAACAGTTATGGAAGAAAAGAAAACACGCCCGCCAAGGAACTACGCACCTACTAAATTAAAAGCTATGAGATTATATAAAGGATTAACACAAAATCAGCTTGCAGAAAAAACCGGAATCAAACTGGGCACACTCAAGCACTATGAGCAAGGCAGCCGAAAATTTGATTGTTCCGGCTTTGATATTATAGTCAAAACTTGTCTAGCACTCGACTGCTGCATTGAGGATTTAATTGATGATCCTGAAATACTCACGTTGTATAAACAATATAAAAAAAGCCACTCATAACGAGTGGCCTTTTTTATCAAGCTGTTATTTTCTCGAAAATTTTCATTGCTTTTTCTGCAAGCTCCTTTTTGTTTTTCATATATCCGGATTTTGGATTCCTTGCAATTGCTCTTTTTGCATCCATGTAGTCACTTATACCATAGCCAGATGCTTTTCTTAAAACTCTTACATCCTCCGGATCCATTTTTATTGCCTTTACAGTATCAGAGTTTATATCAAAATTTTCTTTGTTTTCCGGGTGTTTCCATTCTGCAATTGGTATATATTCATCAGTTCCCATGTTTGCGCCTATATTCCAAACAAAATAGCCGTTTGGCATTTTTTCAACTACTTCATATTCATTTGTGTTTCCAAAAGTATCTTTTGTCTTTATCTTCATAACTTTTTCCCTCCTTTGTTTACGCTGTTATTCTTTTGATAACATCTTCATAGTGATTTTTGATTTTCTTGTAAAGCTTAACTGTTTCGCAATTTTCGCCAAAATCATATGTAAGTCTTTCAGCTTCGGCTTCTGCTGCATCCGCTTTGGTTTTAAAGTATTCAGCTATTTCAGCCTTGTCGATACCATCAACAACCTTTATTGTAGCGTGTTCTTCGTTCCACTCTTTAGCGGCAGCTCTTTTTTCCCAGCTGTTAACTGTTATCATAATAGGCCAGAAACAAATGTTGTGACGGCTGTTACTAATTTTTCCGCTTTTACTTATCTTTTTTAAGCTATGTTCATTTCCGCTCCATGACGGAACGCCTTTTGAGTAGTCTACAAACCAATAACCATTGTCATTTTTGAAGTATGCGCCTGTTATCTCAACAATATCACCTGTTTTAATTTCGATTCCGTTTGTATCTTTCATAATCATTTCCTCCTTTTGAAAACATCTCTTCCCTACACATTTATTATATAACATTTGTTGTATAATATCAATAGTTATATAACAAAAGTTTTATATTTTTTCAAAAAAAATAAAAGCCGGAATTTTATCCGGCTCTTTTATCAATCAATCCCAACCTAACAACTCAAAAACTTCATCAATATTAAACGGCTCGTTCTTTTGATTCTTACTTTGTTCTTCAATCTCAATCAATCTATCAATTTCAGCCTGTTTGTTTTTATGCTGCCATGAAAGCGGTTCATTCCCCTTTGCTCTGTTTTCATAGACTTCATATCTATGGCCTCTATACTCATATTCAAGATAAACAAAATCTTTATTAAATCCAGTTCCATAAAATTTACCGATATATTTCGCTTTTTTCATATTAACTCCCACCTTTCCTTTACATCCTGCTGCCATTGTTTCATAAACATCATTTTCAATAGCTTCAATTTCGTCATATGTAAAACCATGATATTTAATCAGGTTTTCTTCCTTTTCGTGGCAGTAAATACTTGCTTCCATGCTAGGATGATTCGCAAATATTTCAACAGCTTTGCGATAACTTTCAACAGCACTTTTTCTGTGAAAATCATCAATTTCTTTCTCGGTCTTGAAAACAACACCATCAATGTAATAGCCTTTGTACTTTCTCATAACTTCTTCCTCCTTATCTCTCCCCCTCACATCTTTATTATATAACATTTGTTGTATATTGTAAATACTTTTTATAAAACTTTTGTTATATTTTATAAAAAAGAGGCCCTTAAAAAAGGACCTCAAAAGGAATAAATCAAATAGATTGATGATGTCATACATTAAAGCCAATTTTTGATTTTAAAACGGATATATAAACGACGGTTCCGCTTGCTGTGGCATTTGTAGTTATTTCAGGGTAAACCCCACTTGTGTCTATTGTATAATCCTCGTTTACGTCAGCTTTTAAACCATTAATAAAAACTGTTATAATGTCACTTGATTCATATACATAGCCCGTCATATCAAGTTCTATGGTGTTTCCCACCTGATCATCGTACTCTACACGTTTTGAATAATTACCAACATATGTATCTACGGTTAATTCTTGCGTTAAATGCTCAAACCATTCATCATAAGCTTGTTTAAAAGTCTCAAACTGCCTTGTATAAGCATCTTGCCATTGTAAGAATAATTCGGAGGTGTCCACCTGTTCAATTAGTCCTGTAACCCATCCACAAACCGTGCTGTCTGCTCTATCATCTGTTATATTAGCCTGCAAAATACTGGTTGAATTTGCCGGAATAAGTATATCAGCCAAAATCAAGCTATTTTCTGGAACTGTTGGAAGCTCCGGAGTTGTAGCCGGTTCTCCATCAATTGCAGTTATAGACATGTTTCGATTGTCTTTATCGAGCAAAATTACAATTGAAGTATATCTGGCCAGTGTTGTATCTGCCGGAGTGATTGCTATATTATATGCGCTATCGTTTCTTAACCATTTACAATCTATTATTGCACGACCGGTTCCAACAATTACATTCATTCCGGTTCCGGCTGTAACAACCATCGCGTCTCCTATATTTTCATAAACACCATTACTAACAAGCCCCTCAAAATAATTGCTCATATCATCTGCATTATATCTTCTGTCGCCATTTACTGAATTAAAAAAACCATATTTTAAAGCCATATCAAATTACCTCCCATTCGCTAAAAGTTGGAACTATGCTTACACCATTTGCATCTTCACTGTATATTATTTCAATAATTCTAGGTGCCGCGCTTATACCTTTTTCGTTTTCTATCTGCACTATGTCACCCAAAAAATAATCTTGATTTAATTTATACATTCCATTTGGTTCAATCTCACCTTCAAAGCTTTGTGTTTTCTGGATAACTGCTAATTGCTCATTTCCATAGCTTTCAAGCATTTGCAAATATGTTTCTAAAGTGATTATTTCACCATTACTTGAAACATCACTACCGTTTATATAGATTTCATATCTATCTAATCCGGATCCGCTTCCAACTGCTGCCGATTTTTGATTGATTCCGTCGCCTTCACCGCCAACAAGTCCAGCATTACCATAATTTTCTAAACTATATGAATATTTTGAACTGTAAAGATTGTCATACTTAGGACTAAAAACAACCGGCATAACTTCACTTTGATTGTAGGACCGATTTTTTCCAACATATAACTTGAAAACATATTTATTGTTTTGAATAAATATATCCCAGCCATAGCCATATTGAGTGCATACATTTTCAAGCCATTCAGCTATATTTTCACCCAGCAATTGTATTTCCGCCTCATCTGTAAGATTTAATTTTGGCGCCAATTGAAAGTTCTGAATAGCTCTATTTGTATTATCAGGACTGATAACATTGTCTGTTATTACTTTTCTTATTGCATCCTCCACAGTTCCGGATAAATTAATTTGAGACCATACAATTCGACGGGATAATATATTTTTTAATCCCTTACCTGTTATCGTAAGTACCCAGCCACTTTCAGGATCATATTTGATTTCTTTTGATTCAATCACCATGACATTATTATATATAGTGTTTGATCTGTCCGTTTCTCTTACAAGATAATTGCCAATTTCTAACAATTCTAAATTATTGTCGTTTGCAGCTGTAATTAATTCAAAATCACCGGGACCAAAATATTGCATATTCCAGATAACACTTTGAAAATTACTTATAATTCCAATTATAGCCGTTTGTTTATTAAGTACGTATATATCCATATTACACCCCCTCATACATTGCGTTATAATCATATGTAACATATGCAGCAATGCTGGCGGCACCATTGGATAATAATTGCAAATAATTCATTCCCGGTATTAATTTAAGCCACGACGAGCCTGCTGCAAATAAGCCTATTGCATTGATTTTCGTACCATCCGCCTTTATTATCGTTATACTTTTTTCTTTATTTTGAGTATTGATAACAATAGAATCACCAACACTTAGTGTTGTATTTATTGTGACATGCTCATTTGTCGCTCTATTATATACCGTAGGATTTGCAATTGTAGCGTTAGCATTTATTGTAATAATTCCTCCCGTTTCCACGTCTCCATAATTCATTACTTCTATAGGTTCATCTGTTAAAACGGAAAATTCAATATCATGTGCATTGAAAATTTCATAAGGCTTTGCCGCGTCTCCCTTGTTTAGCATTGGTTTAATGATTAAATTATTAACTGTTGAACCGGGCGCAATAATTGCAATTACTTTGTACGTATCATTTACATTGTTTGCATCAATTTCAATTATTTTTCCATTTCCATAATCGTTATTAACTTCATTTCTTGATTCATTAAATACTTGCAAATAATATGTATAATCCGAGCCTCCATCCGGGCATCCTGATAAAAAATAATCAGTATAATCAAACTGCCTACTAAAAATTGCAATTAAAAAATTTGATTGAGCTGTTGCGGTTCCGTTTGCAATAATTGTACCATCGTTTTGAACTTCCCAGTTTATACCATTTATAGTCCTTGTACTGTTTAAATACGGAAATGGTATTAAATTTTCATTTTTTTCTACCGAAAACGGGAACTCAAATTTATCAATTATTCCGGATATTTTATTTTTGCTTTGTTCTACTTCCAAAAAATACGGATTCGGGCACTCAATAGTTATTTGTGCTGTTTGCTTTTGAGTGAAAAATTCAATAGGAAAATCTTTAACATAGCCATTGATATACACATTTCTGCTTGAATTTGAATAATATAACGTTATCGGCATTTTATTTTTGAAATATCGGTATAAATTTATTCTGTTGAGCTCTGCCGGTGAATTAATCGCCATAGTGATGATAATTTGTCTTTCGGTCAAATAAGCGCTGTTAAAATCCGAACCATCAGAATCAGCATTTATTGTCGTGTTAATATTTGCACGAGGGGGATTTAGCCCATCTATACTTTTAATTACATATGCTGCATTATTAGTTAATTCAAGCATTTGACCATATTTATTTTTTACTTTTAAAGTATACATGTTATTTTCCCCCTTATCAGTTTTGAGTTGCAGCTTTAATCATTGCGATTTGCTGTCGACGTGCGTTGTATGTTTCAAGCGGTGTTAAAGCCTTAGGACTTGTATTGTTCTGAACCAAATTATAATTATTTACTACATTTGATTCTGAAGCCATCAAACCGTTTGAATTAGATCCAATTACAGACTTAACACTTCCCCAATTAGCTTTGACACCATCAAAAGATGTTGTTGTTGCGTTTACGACACTTCCTGCTGCCTTTTTAACATAACTAATCATATTTTTAAGGCCGTCTCCGAATCCTTCCGCAGAATATTCACCTAATCCCATCATCACTTTTGACGGTGATTTGATTTTTAATTCCGTTTTGAACTGCTTAACTACACTATTTACAAACTTTTTAACGTCTTTATCCATGTATTTTGTGTTTTGAGTTAGACCTTTAAGAAAACCTTTCATTGCTTGCTGGCCCAGTTTTTCTAATTGTTCAGGCAATCCGGCTAAAGCTTCTTTCATGGCGGTTTTATATTCTTTATTAACTTTCTTAATATCTTTTTTATAGATATTTTCTGAAAGCTTATCAGCTAAACTCATTTTTTCACTGTATGCCTGATCATATGCTTTTAATTCTTCTTCGCTCATTCCTAGTAAATGATCCATAAAGGCCTGACCTTCCTTTATATCATAACTAGCTATCTGATCAAACAATTCAGTAGAAACTTTCTTTTTAATCTTTTTTAATTTCTTTGCATAATCGTTTATTTGTTTTGTTTGCTCGTTTATGTCCTCAAATGTGATAACTCCTGCTCCGGAAATTTCAAACAAGTTACCAAAATCTTTCAGTTTACTTGCAAGCTCATTTTGCTTATTTATAAGTGCATTGTATTTTTCATCATATGAATCAGTTACACCTTGAATTGTTGTATCAATCAATTCTTTTGCTTGTCTTGTATACTCGTTTGAAGCTTTAGTAAAGCTTTTAACCATTTCTTTTGATACATTTTCAAAATTTTCTTTGTCTTTGGTTTCTTGCGCAATTAATTTGTTGTAATATTTTTCGCTTTCTTTAATTCTTGCGTTGTAAGCCTTTCGTACTTCTTTTTGCTCTTTGTTTGATGTTTTTTCTATACGCTTAATTTCATTATCACGTTGAGTTTCATAATTATTTGCGGAGTTTTTAGAACTTTCAATTAATTTTTTCCAATATCTTTTTCGTTCTTCAATTTGCGTTGTGTAATTATTGCGTTTTTTTCTGCTCTTTGTATTTCGTCTTTTTTCTTCCAGTGCATCAATTTCTTTGTCGCGCAATTCAGCATAATTATTTTGGCCGTTTTGTTCTGATTTAATTAAATCATCCCAATATTTTGTTCTGCTCTTTATCTGCGCTTTATATGATTTTCTTACCTTCTTTTCTTCAGCATCTCTTTCTTTTTCAAGCCCTCTAGTAGCTTTTGACTGCTGTTTTTCAAGATTTGAGATGTTTTTTTCATATTTTTGAGTTTTTTTGTTTATCAAATTATCAAAGTATAATTCCGCTTTTTCTAGGGAATCATCTATATCAAATTTGAAAGTGACTGTTTCACCATCGCGCAATTGTTTAAGTGCTGTTTTTGTCAGTTTTGCAACTGTCGTCTTTACATTTTCTGTTAACGATAAAATACCGTTAATATATCCTTGCGTAAAATACTGTCCTGACTTATACGTTATTTTTGACGGTGAACCTTCCTGCTGTGTTTTCTTCAAAGAATCAATTGCATCTTTGGAAACAAGCCCGGCTGTTTCGCCAATATGTCCTGATTTTAAAACATCATTAATACCATTAGCAAAGCCCCACGCAAAATTTTTACCACTTTCTGTAGTATCGCCTGACATCGCTTCAACTGCTGCATTGTATACTGATTTACCGGCTTCTTTTACTGTTTCCTCATTATCAGTAATACCTTTTGAATAATTTGATACCAAATCAGAACCGGCTTTCTCTCCGTCCTTGTCAGTATCACTCATATTGTCAACAATGCCTTTTCGCATTTCTGTTACAGCTGTATTAATGTCTTTTTGACCGGTTTCTACAGCATATTTAATTTCTTCCGGAATGTCTTTGGCGGAAATTCCAGCCATAAAAGCTGTCTGTTCTAATGCCTTGTCTATTTCAGTTCGCATTACACGGTCCGCGTATTGCAAATCATTAGTTGTTCCGCTTATAATTCCGTTTGCAATTGCTTCGGGAATTTTAACTCCTAATTTTTTCGCCGTTCCAGCATAGCCAAATCCGATTTCTCCATTTTCCAACTTGAGTAAATTCTCAAGCCTTCCCATTGCATCGTTTACACTTATATAGCCGTCTTTTATGCCATCTGTTAGAGATTCTGTAAGCTCATAACCGCTTTCTTTTAATTTTTTCGCAGTATCAGTATTTTTAATATACTTAATAAGCTCGTTATTAGCGCGATTCATTAATGATTTGCTAGCCTTCAAATCTGCATCTGATACATTAGCCGCACCCTCTTCAACCGATTTAGCTATTTTTTTATAGTTTTCTCTAAATTCCCATGCCTGCTGCTCCAAAGTTTGCGCGGTTCCGGTCTTGGCTGTAACCACATTGTTTGTGAGGTTATCCATAGCTTTTTGAATTTTTTTGCTATCGCCTTCCAAAATCGCAGCAGAAAGACCTTCATAATTTTGTATAGTTTGAGATATTCCTACATAAGCGCTTTCAGCCTGTACCAAACCATCTCTAGCTTTACCCATTGCTTCCCATGTAGTTTCGAGATTGTCCAAAGTTTCTTTTGAATACAGTTGTTGATAATATAATACAGCTTTCCAGTCGTTATTATCTTTTGCAATTTGATAATCAGCAAAAGTTCTTTCAATCATACCTGCTTCTGCTAAAGTATCATTGAATTTCTTTTCGGCTTCTGCGGCCGTAGTTGCAGCTTGCGTATATTGTTCTAACGCCTCATTTCTTTTCCCTATTGCGTCAGTATAATTTTGTTGATTTGCATTAATAAGCGCTTGTCCTTTTTGCTTAACCATCAACTTATCAAGCGATTCACCTAGTTTGCCATTCTCTTTGATTGTTTTATCAATTTCAGATCGTTCTACTCCCATAGCTTCCGCAAGCTCATTGAGAATAAATTCTGCACGTGATTTGTAGCCTTTTTTAACTTGACCGTTCTTGTCAATCAGACTATTATATTCGTCTTTTAAATCATTCAAATAGTCGTATTCTGATAAAATTGCATCGTTATTTTCTTTTCGCACAGTGTCCATGTCGCTGTATTCTTCATACAGTTTTTCGGAATTTTCAATACATTCTTTTTGTGCATCTGAAAGACCATATTGTGAATCTCTAGCTTTTTTATTAGCCGCATCTAGCGCCATCATTGAAACAACTAAACCGGCTACCGCTGCCGCAAATAATCCTATAGGACTGATTGACATTGTTGAATTAAGGGCAACAAGTGCCAATTCACCTGCTTTAATTGCTGTAACCAACGATTTGAACGCCATTATAACGCTGGTAATTGTTGCTACTGCTTTGTATGTTACAAAAGCAACCGCTATTCCTTGCATTACAGCTATTATTTCATGTCCGTTATCTTGAATAAATTTAAAAAGCCTTTTGATAGCTTCACGCGCACTATCAAACTGTTTCATAAACTCCGGTAATTTTTCCCTTAATTTTTTGTCGACAAACGCGCTAAAATTATTTACAAGCTTTTTAATTCTAGGCAACATATTTTTTGCAGACGCTACCGCAGATTGTAAAAAGTTATTCCACAATTCGTCTATATCTTGCGTATCATCTGCAATACCTGTCAAAAGATTTTCCCATGCTGCTTGCATAGATCCGGTTGATCCCTCAATTGTTCCAGCCGCTTCTTTTGCCGTGGTTCCAGTAATGCCCATATTTTGCTGCACCTTATGAATAGCTTCAATCATTTGATCAAAGCTTACTTTTTCATTAAGGTTTTTCGCGGTTAATTTATCGCCGGCTTTTCCTAAAATTCCGCTTTCTTTTACAAGTCTGGCCATTTCGCCTTTGGTGCCACCATAGCCCAGCTTCAAATTATCCAGCATTGTATAATTTTGCTTAGCAAAACCCTGATACGCATTTTGAATCATCTCAATAGACGTACCCATCTTGTTTGCGTTATCTGACATATCTGTTATGGCCGTATCTGCAACATCGGCGGCTTTTGCTGTATCTCCATCAAGTCCGCTAATTAAAGCCGCAGAAAAACTCGTTACGGTGTCCATGTATTCATTTGCAGACATTCCAGCCGTTTTATATGCCTGCTTAGCATTTTCCATAACTTTTGTTTGAGATGTAATGAGATTATCGTATTCTTCTTTTATATCTTTTGTCGATTTACCTACAGATTTTGCATACTCATCTAAACTCAATCCTCCAGCGCCAAACAGAGTTTCAACACCACCAACAAGCTGTTCATATCTTGCATAATTGCTTATAGACTGCTTACCTAAATTAATAATTTCTCCAGATAATTTTTTAACGCTATTAAGTGCTAATTTAACACCATCAGCAACCAGATTAGCCAATGCGCCCTTCATTACCGTAAAGCCTTCGGAACCCTTCTTAGCGTCTTTTCCTGCTTTAAGTGTTGCATCTCCGAGATCATCTGTATCTTTTGTGACGTCAACAAGCGTGTCGGCATAATGATCCATCTGCGATTCAGTTCTTTTAATCGCAGCTTTTTGATTATTTATTCTAATTCTTAATTCTTCAGCGCCTTTTGAATTTTCGCCTTGCTCTTTTGCAACTCTTTCATATTCGGTTTCTAATGCATCAAGTTGTCGATTTTGTGCCTCTAAGACTTTATCTAACTGTTTAAGTTTAGCAGTCAATCCGTCCGCAGAATTTGACCATTTGCCCAAACCGGCGCTTGCCTCATTAAATTCTGATTCCGCCAGTTTGACATATCTGGCCGCCTCCTGCATAGCGGCTTTAAAGTCTGTTATATCTACTTTAAATTTAGTTGTGCTGTCCGTACTTTTTGGCATTGTTTCCCCACCTCTTAAAACCAGTCATCACCGGCTTTCTTTTTGATAATCTTTTTTTCACTAGGTTCACTTAATTCTCTGATTTGCAAAGTTCTTACATCAGCATATAGTTTTATCACCATGCTAAAAGGCTGTTCATCTATATAAAACGGTGATAATGCCGGAAATTCTTTGCATAGTTGATAACTTATACTAAATAAAATTTCAAATAAGGGGGTATCGTCTACCCCCTCATCAGTGTTTTTGATCTTTTGGAATTGTCAGAATATTTTCTGATACATTTTTCAATATTTTTAATATGACTGGGATTAATTCTGGCAAATCAACATTATCCCAATCATCTTCTGTCATTTCCGGAAAACATTTGTTTAAAATCTTTGTAAGTTCGCCCCATGCGCGGTATACAACTTTTAACAGTTCCCCTGTATCTTCTATATTTTCTACATCAAGCAATCTCATAAGCGATCTAATTGCTCCGAATTTAATTGTAAATTCTGTTGCCGTGCAACTTTTAATAATATTTTTGTCATCATCATATATATTTAAAATAATTTCTTCCATTGATTTACTCCTTTCAATATCCGGGGGTATATCCCCCCGGATGTAAATTAACTTACTGTTATACTACATGCGTCAACATATGATTCACCATCAATTGTTATTGTTGCCGTAACGCTTGTTTCTCCGGGCGCTAATGCCGTTACATTGCCGCTTTCATCAACTGCTGCAATTTCACCATCTAAAACGCCCCATGTAACTTCTGCATTATTCGGGGTAGTATTTACTGCAAGTTGTCTGCTTTCGCCCACATTTAAGGTTAATTCCTCAATTTCTAGGGCTATATTAGGGTGCGGCTGTTACAGTGATTGACGCCGTGTCTGTATAATCACCATCAGCTGTTGTAACTGTAATTGTTGCGCTTCCGGCTCCTACAGCTGTCACGACTCCATCTTCATCTACTGTAGCAACTGATTCGCTACTTGATTCAAACGTTACAGCCTTATTTGTAGCGTTTGCCGGTGTTACTGCTGCAACAAGTGTTAAAGTATCATCTACAGCAATTGTTGCTGTTGAAGGTGCTAAGCCTACGCCAGTTACGGCAATTGTTCCGCCGATTGTGTCCGGTGTCTGTACTGCACTAAAGAATGTTTCTTTTGTCATTGTCTGATTTACTGAAGTATCAATGTTTACAGCTTTTGCAGGTGCGTTGTTTTTTGTAAACTTGTAAGTAGTAGAAATGCCTGTGTAAGTAAGTGTCTGTCCGTTTGCTTCTGTGCCATCGTCCTGTGTTGTTGATGTCTGATCCGGAATCGAAAAACTACCGCGAAGTCTCCAGACGAGCACTTCTGTTCCGTCCGTTTTCTGTGTTACATAGCCAAACGCAAAATATTTAGGTGTTCTTTCCTGCTCAACCATCATTCCGTTTTCAGAATCGTAATACTGACCGGTAATTTCAGCCAACACATCAAACGGAATACCTGAAGCATTAATTGACAATTCGTCTGCTCCTGTTGATGATACAATAATTGCTGGGATATTATCGTAGTAATGCGGCTCATTTGAGCTTTCTGTTGTTTTGGCAATTTCTGATACACCAGTAAAGTTTTTAACTGGACCTGTTGTATAATTGCCTGCATCATCGCGTGTTACTTCTGCATATACAGCATTTGAAACACCACGATATTCAAAATAGGTTTTATTTCCTGTTGCCATTAATTTTTACCTCCATGATTATACTTCTAAAAATAGGGCACCTATTCCACGACCTGTATGCGACGGTTCGTCGCTCATAACATCATAACCTTTGCCGGGAACTACCCATCCGTTTTGTTTTAATAATGCTTTTGCCTCCAGCAATTTTGAATATGTGAGGTCTGGATCATTAGAATAAAAATTGACGTCAAAATCCCACTCTGTACCATATTCGGTATTGTCATAAAAAGCATGATCCGGACTTTGATTGTTCCAGAACGTAAAAAAGCTATCTGGATATGTTGCGTCATTTGATAAACTGCCTTGTCTATAAACTGGATAGCCAAAAGTTTCAAGCAACTCAATCAATTTATCTTCCATTCCTAACCTCCCATTCTTTTTTTAATTGCATCAGCAAAAACTCTTTCTTGTATTTTTTTTACTTCTCTTTGAGTTCGTGCGCCGTATATGTCGTTATATAACTCTTTATCAGCATCTATTCCGCTATTAACTCCCGTGCTTTTGCCGTACTGATTTGCCGGGGCGTGTTTCGGTGTTCCATACATCAAAAATATACTAGGCAGACCGCCATTTTTTATGTCAAAACCAACGTCTATTGAAGCAATATTACCTTGCCATTTAACTTCTGCATCCTCAATCAAAGATCTTTCTGTTGCTCCGGTCTTATGGTGCTTTTGAATATCTCTTTTAATATTTGCAGTAATATACTCGTGGGTTTCTTCAAGCGCTTTTTGTGTTGTAGCTCTCAAATCTCCGCCCATCTTATCCAGCTTTTCGGCATATTCAGCAAAATTTTTAAAATCAATGCTCATTTTTGACATTAGGCTTTGCCTCCTATCCGTTCTACTTTAATTTGCAAATATTGATTTTGCATATTGATATTTTCAGGTGTTGCAATAATATTGTAAGTCTGCCCGGTTTGACATATATACAATTGACAATCGGCTTGAATATCTGGCCTATACCATGTTTCAATTGTTGCTGTATCTCTAATTGTATATATATTATTTTCGACGTTTTCCGTACCTCCAAACGTTCTAAACGAACCCATTATAAGTGGTGCATCTTCAGGATTAGGGAATGTTTTAACCGTTACCCCTTTGACCACTTTTGAAGTTGGTATTAATAATTTCATAGCCACGTTAAAAGGTGCATATATTCTGTAAGCTCTAGCCATGTATATACACCCCCTAACGCTTATATGATAATTGCGTAGCGCGTTGGATAAAATATTGTGATAATTGGCCTTCACCCGAACCATAGTTCCATAAATCTGAAACGCCACGGGCTACAATGCCCGACGTGATGTTATTTGCCGTCACCCCGGCGTCGGTTAAAAAGCCCATTACCTCATTAATATATTCTGTCAATGTGTCGTCCTGATAATCTCCGGTAATGCCTAAAGCGTTTTTCACATTACTTAACATCGTATCGGTCATTTTTTTAAACCTCCTTCAATATTAAAATCCTACTTTTGCAATTGTTACCGTTCCGCTTGAAAGTGTTGCAGTATATAAAGTTCTTCCATCTGGATCAACTTCAACACCTTCTGATTCAACTGCCGTTCCATTTACGCTAAATCCTGCATAATTGTAAGCTGGTATAAAATAAACTGTTGCTGCTGTTACATCTTCTGCAAAATCCATCTTTGCAACCGGTTCAGCTGCAATCAATGTGTTTGTTGCATCCTCTACTTCAAAAATACCCGGATTAGTCGCCTGAACTGAATCAATTGTTGTTCCTGCGATTGTCAAAATATTGCCGTACAGTGTCAGCAAATCGGTCACTGTTACCGGTACAATTCTATCGTTGTTTATCATTTCTTATCCTCCTATTTATAATTTTTCCAAAAAATAGATGTCTATCGAATATGTGCCTGCTGTTACTGCTCCACCTTCGGTAATATCCAGTTTGACTCTTGGGCTCGCAGTAGACGCACTTACAAAAACGTGTTCTATAGTAATAGATACTGTTTTTCGCGCAAACGCCTCTAAAGTTGTTGGATCAGTTATTGAAATTCCAACTAGGGGATTTCCTGTATAGTCATTAGATGAAAAACTTAACGTAGTGGCTGTTGTCGCAACTTGCGCCGTTACTGTTCTCTTTGAAATAACCTGCGACACATTCCATGCACCCGACTTAACTTTCAACATTTTCCCGTTGTCCGAGCTTGTAACTGCTGGAAGTCCATCAGCTATGTCTACGCCCCACGCTCCATTGGCAACTTTCAAAATTTTGCCGTTATCGCTTGCGCTTACTGCCGGAAGGCTCTCATCTGTGCCAACTCCCCACGCACCATCGGCTACTTTCAGCACTTTTCCGTTGTCGTCAGCTGTTACCGCTGGCAATTCTTTCGGCGCTGTCTCTGGTGCCCACGCACCCTGTTCTGTTACACCTAAAATCTTTCCTGCGTCCTCTGCTGTTATGGCTGGTAAACTCTCGTCTGTTCCCTTAGCCCACTTGCCTTCGATTACTTTCAGCACCTTGCCGTTGTCTGAACCGCTAACTGCTGGAAGCTCTACCGTTGAGCCTGCAATTTTCGCAAGCGCCTGAATAGCATCTGGGATGAGGCTATATTCTGCTACCGGAATACCTCCGGCAATGTCCTCGTATGTGTCGGTGAGGTTTCCACCTAAAGCTTCATACACGTCTATTAAGGAATTAACTGTTACTTTCATAACTCATTACCTCCTTTTACTTTTTAGTAAATACATAGAATCCTCTAGGATTAAGCACCTTACCATCAACGATTGTAAGCATCTTATTTACCCATTCGTTTCTATCCTCATCAAACCATCTACGCATACCAAATTCACTATTAGTATTAATTGCGTATTCCTCTGGCTGCCAATAGATTCCGATTACGTCTCCAACGTTTGCAGAATCAAAGTCTGCGATAACATCAGGCTCAACCAAAGATATATCACGGCCAAAGAATCTGCCGTTTGGATTCATTGCATCGCCATCGCCAACTTCAAGCCCTGTAGCCTGTCTGAAAATAGGATTATTATTAGCATCAGCCATTGTTTCAAGATATGCGTCAACTGTTCCAAGTGGGAAGATAAATTCACCTGCTCTATATCCAAGCGGCAATTTAGCAAAAAAGTTCTTTCTCCATGCTGTCCAGTTGTTAATATCAGAAGCAGACATCTGAATAACATGTCCTGCCTGATCCATTACTCTAGGATCATTTAAGATACCAAGCATCTGACCGTTTCCGGTTCCCTTAACAATTCCCTGATCCATAGCCTTCATATAAGCAATCATCATTACGTTAACAATTTCACGTTCAAACAAATCAATTGCTACAATGCTTGAAAGTAAAGTCTGCGATACTCTGATTTCTGCCATATTGTATGAAAATTCTACAAAATCCTTAATGTTTCCACCATCTTCACGTGGTGCTACTGTTGTTTCAGTGATCCACTTGAATGTTGCCTGCAATTCAGCAATTGGAACCTTAACAGCCCCTTTAACATTTATTTTTCTAACTTTTGAATACAAATTACCGTAACGTACTCTTATTAAGTTGATAAACTCGTTAAGAATAGTTGTAGGAATTGTAGCTCCAAGCTGTGAAGTATTTTCTGGCATTCCATCTCTCTGATATAAAGTTGCCGGAATTACTTCTCCAGTCTGCGCATATCTCATGAACGCTTTTCTGTACTCCATTGTTGCAAAAGGATCATCACTTGTTCTTTTTTCTGTTGCCGGTGTATATGATCCCACAACATTACCATTAACAAGTGTTGCGTTTGCTGGAACCGCAGAACGCTGATCGCTTCCTGTTTCACCTTCTGCATTAATTGCTTCAAGTTCATCCTGTGTTTCTTCGATTTCGTCATTAATATCTTCTAACTGGCTATTAATTGAGCGGATTTCGCTTACATCCTGTGACGCCTGCGCTCTTGCTGCAAGGCTCTGTTTTCTAGCATTAAGTCTCTGCATTCTTTTTTCAAGAATCTGTTTTCTACCCATGTTTTATACCTCCTAAATTTTTAATAAAGTTTGGGTTTTAAGTTTTAAAATTTCAATTTCAGAAGTGTCCACTTCCGGTTCACTCTGCTGCCTTGCATTCTCCAACGCAGACCGGGCGTTCTCCAACGCCTCCTTGCTTCGTGCGTTTATTTCAGTAGATTCATAAGCCGGAAATGTAACCGCGCTTACTTCTACGACTGAACTAATTGATCTTACATGTCGAGTCGGCATCTCACTTTCAAGATTTTCCCACTCTTCACCATCGACGCCAAACATAAAGCTCATTCCGGATATATCGCCGCGCTTAACAGCGCTATACAACGCCCTTGCCTCTGAATTATTTTCAGTGTCAAGCGTTACTTTGATTCCTAAGCCCTTTTCATCCGGCATAAGTTGCATGGTGCTGTTACCGTTATTTCTTCGGCTCCGTGCCAATGGTATTTTTTTTGTGTCATGATTAACTAAAAATCTGACGTCCGTTAAATCTGTTTTATTCAAAGCGCCCGGTTCAATGATTTCATCATACATGCCGCCTATGTTGGTTCGCTCGCTGTAAACAATAGGTCTGCCGGTTATTACATTTCCGGCTTCACTTTCTTCTGCACTTATCTCAAATGTATAAGCACGTCTCTCAAGTTCTGCTTTTTTCATCATTGCACCTCCGATTACCATTCTTTTTCTACTGGCCAGAATGCCGCTTTGGGATCATCTTTTCTCATTTCTGCCAGTTCTTTTACCATATTGTCAAATATCCTGCTTTCCTCTTCCGTTGTAATTGGCGGTTCGACCTTTTCCTTCGGTATATCGTTATTAACCGCATAAATTAAATCATTCCATCTTTCAGAAGTCATATTGCTCCCCCTTTTTAATTGATTTCTACTTTAGGCTGCCATTCATCTTTTTTCTTGACGTATTTATCAAATAATTTCTGATTTCCAGAAGTTGCAGATAATTTTTTACCATTTCCGCCTCTGGCAATTAAAATCGGTTTAGATCCATCTGGACCGTTATTGTCAAAAACTTTAATATCATCAAACTGATCCGCCGTTGCTAGTGATATACTACTCACCTTTGAATGGCATTCGCGAACATAATCTTCGGGAACTTTTCTAGGATTTTCACCTTTAGCTTTTGCATCATCATATCTTTTTTGATTTCTCTTTACACCCTCGTCTGTATCAACAGTCACATAATTAGCTGTGACTCTATATCCTTTAGCTTTAGCAGCATTTATTTTTTTCAAAACGCTTGCTTCACTTCCATCACCTGTGCCGTCGTATACAACATTGAAATTTTCATCAAAAGAAACATTTGCAAGCTGTTTCGCAATCATCGAACTTTCTTCGTGATAATATTCTGCTGCCTTATCTGTTTTTTCGGTCATTGCTTTATATCCGGGTAATTTTTTCTTAATATCATCCGGATCAACGGTAACTGTTGATTTTTCACTTGGTAAATTAACCTGTCCGCTTTTTATTGCGCTACTCTTACCGCTGGCTGGACCGCCGCCCATCATAATCATTTCTGCTTGTCCTTCTACCGGCTTTTTACTTGCTAAATAATCATCAATAATTTGTTTATGCAGCGCGGCTCTTTCCGGTGTCAAATTGCCGTTTTCGTCTAAATACTCACCTAACGAATTTTGTTTACCTTTTCGCAGTTCTTTTATCGCATCCGACGTGTCAGCTACGCCATAATTACGGCCTTCTTTTCCTGCATATAATTTTCCATTGCCGCCAGTGCTTCCACCAGCTCCGCCGCCTCCTGTTGTAAATCGCCCTTTTGAATCGTGGTTAGGATTAAATCTTACATTTCCAGACAAAATAATTGATTCTGTTTTTAACTTTTCAATTTCCAGATAATTTTTTTCTTTCATCGCTCTATCTCCTTTTATATTCATCAACACAAGTAATAAATAATTATCCCCTTTCTTTCTCGGCTGCATCATAATCAGCGGCCGGCTTTTTGCTATTTTTCCAATTCTCTTTCTCAAAGCGCAATTCTTCAAAGGATAAATTACTTTTATTTCCTGTATATTTGAAAAAGATAATATCTTCTCTTGAATCTCTTTTTGGATCCCATCCACTAGGCGCATACCTATCATCCCATTTTGTCCAGCTTACCGGTTCAAATCCGCATTTTCTGTAAAAACCGTAGTTACCATCATAACTATCAAGTTTTGTACCTCCGGCCTCAACTGCTGCCTCAATCAATTCTTTTCCGGAAACATTGTCTTTTTTATTTTTACAAACGCTTATTATGTCGCCGTCTTGCGTTACTGCTGCAACACTTCCGCCATCAGTCTTGATTAATGCTTTGCACTTATTAAAATCTTCTGGGCTGTGACTATCTGTATCAACACGCCATGCAATATCTGCACTCTGACCAGATTTAGCAGTTATCAGCGCATCATTATAAGTTTTTCCTTGTCCAGTTATATTTTTAATATTTCCACCATTACTGGATAATCCACCGCTGCCGCTTCCGGTTGTAAACCTTCCTTTTGCATCGTGATTAGGATTAAATCTCACATTTCCAGACAAAATAATTGTTTGGGTTTTTAATTTTTCGATTTCCAAATAATTCTTTACCATAACGCTTACATGTCCTCTTTGTCCACTATATCCAAATTTACATTCGCATTTTCTCCGACTTGATATTGTTCCGCATTGTTCGCATCAATCCAATTAAGACTCATATACCGTTTGCCTTCCAGCTCCGGAAGGGGTTTCAAACCTAAAGCTACTCGCTTTTCATTTTCAAATAACGCTCCTGTAGGGCTTAATTCCTTAATCATTTCAAGCGTTTGATCCATCGTCATAAAAATGAGCTCTTTTGGATACAATTCAATTTTGTTTCCAAAAGCTCTTTCACGGTCCGTAAACAATTTTTTTGTAAACGCCTGACTTAAAGAAATTATTAACGGCTCCAAAGTTTTCTGATAAAACGCATCATATTGAGCTTTCGTATAATCACCCGTTAAAATTGATAATGGAACGCCCCAATTTCTTAAAATTTTCTCATCAATAAATTTGAGTGTGCCCTCGTCTACTAACTGCGACCTACGCTCTAGCGGCGTAAAATCCGCTTTTATATCAAGCGGCAAAAATCCGCTTAAATTGTTTTGCAATTTTCTTTCAAGTTCTTGCAATGCCGCTTCTGTTTTGCCATCATCAAGCATTGTGTTGTATTTCACGATTCCATTTACTTGATAACTGGCATTCATAGCGCGTGCGATTCCTTTTAGCAATTGATCATTTAATTCAAGGGTGCCTAATAGCGGTTTGTGATCCGGCTGGCCCATTCGATTTCCGCCCATATATTCACTAACCGAATAATTATATTTAATGTGAATTACATCATCATAAGGAATTGTTGTTGTTTCAGCATTCCAAAACATGAATTTAACAAATAATCGACCGCTTGCATCTTCTATAAAATCAACCTGTGTCGGATTTATCGGATATAAACTTTCATATCGCCGTCGTTCTGCACCTGTTTTTTTATCAATCCATGTGTAATAAGTCGGAATAATAAATGCGTTATAATTCATTAACAACAACCAAATTGTTTTTTCCAAAAATTCGCTTGTTGTCATCAATTCATTAGGTCGGTTTAAAATTTCCTGAATATTGCTATCTTTTACCGGCGTAGGATCTGAATCAATATATCTAACATGCGTAGGATTTAATTTTTTCATTTCATCGACAATGCACTTTAAAGCTTGCTGCACTACATCCGACGCATATATATCCGTACCAAACTGGGTGTATATCGGGAAAAATCCGTCCATCGTTGGTGCAAATTTTGATTTTTTCGGTTCACGCCTAAATAATTTATCAAACCACTCCACGGTTCAACCTCCCTATTTTTCAACAATTGATTTAAGTTCTGTTCTATATCTTCTATACATTTCATAAAGAATTGCTAAGCATACAGCCCCGTCAATTCTTTTTCCTGTTTCCATTTTTACAATCAACGCCAATCCCTTTTCATCAACCTTTATCCCTGCATTTCCAAAACACCAAAGATCCACTTCATTGTTGTTAAATTGTATTATTTGATGTTTAAAATCTGCTTCACACAATTTTATTGCATTGCTTAAAGTTACTGCATTTTGGTTAATCATAATCAAGTCTGAATCATCACCGCCTGTTTTTTGCCATCCATAATAGGCCATTCGGTTTATCCAGTCTTTTGCAAATCTTTGATCATAGCCGGCTTTCCAAAGTCTTATATTGTATTGCTCATATAAGCCATAAAACCAATCAGCAACAATTGACAAATCAATGTCGTTTCCTTCGGTAATTGTTATATATCCTGCTTCTGCCCATTCTCTATAATGAGCTCCGGATAACTTGTCGTCAGAATCTTCAAGCTTGCTTTCAGGTATAAAATAATGACTGTATACATATTTCTTCGGATCATCTGGCTTCATTAATAAAATTTTGGCCGCGCATAAGTCTGTTGTTTCTGCTAAATCGACAGCGCCTAATCCAAAACTGTTTTTAAAATCTTCAAGATTATAAGCACAACTATAGTTATAATCTTCAAGATTTAGCCACGCTTCAGCTGCATTCTGTTTAATGTTGAAGTCTTTAGATAAAACAAAAATTCTATCTGCTTTGCTTTCACGCGCCAATGCAACCTGTTCTTCTAAATATTCCCATTTTTTAACAATTCCTAAAGTCGGATTGCTTTTCATCCAAAGTCGGTTTTGTCGGTTACCATCCCATATTTCCATTTCAGAATCTTGCGTGTACAGCCACGGTAAAAAACGTTCAGCTGCAACATCACCTTCTTTTTCTCCGGCAATTATCGACCTTGCATATTTCAGTTCTTTATCCAAATAACCATCTATTACAAACCCCTCTGTTGTAATATTTATAAATTTTGGATTATCCTTTAGCGACTGCGACTGTTCAATTGATTTAGCAATTACGTTGTCTTTCATTTCATGTGTTTCATCTATAATCGCAAAATCAATATTACGGCCCTCTTTATTTTTTGTACGGTCCGACAATTTAAAAATCTTTGTTTTTGTCTGTTTATTCAAAATAAAACGTTGATTTCTTTTTGTGTCCTGATCAAGCGGATCAATTAGCATTCGCATTGTATCAATCGAATCATATACAATTGAGGCCTGCGCATCATCGTTGCTACTGGCCACTATGTCAGCCCCTTCATTACCAACAATAAATTCACTTTCAGCAAGTGCGCTTGATGTTTCGCTTTTTGTGTTTTTTCTGGCAATCAACAATAATAGTTTTTTAAACCTGTCAATGCAAAATCCTTTATCTTTGCTTAATTTAGCCATTTTAAAACTGTAATATGCTTCTATTAATGCCTTTTGCCACAGCATCAACACCATAGGCTGGTTATAATACGGCGATTTTGTTAGGCGCACACAATTTTCCATAAAGTCCATTCTTAGTAGGGCGTCGCTTATGTCGTAAATATAACGGTCATTGCTTAAATCTTCAGCCAAATTATCAAGTTCTTGCCACAATTCTTGTCCTATGATTATTTCACCCGTTTCAGCACGTGCGCGATATTCCAATAAAAAAGAATTGTCAGGTGTCCATATTGTTTTCTTTTGAATTAAGACGCTCATTCATCCACCTTCTTAATGGGCTTTCTTCATTTTCGTTTTCGACGCCAGTCGCTTTTAGTAATACTTTGATAGCATTTATATATTGCTGCAAAAATTCCTTATACATTTTTGCTGCCGGAGTAGGCTTTTGTTTGCTCGGATCCTTCGGGTGAACTTTAATTTTTGGCAATGATCTTAAATAATCCAGCTGTTCTTCTAAATACACAACCTCGTCTATTAAAGGTACTAATGACGAATCATTTTTAATCAAATCCAGCAATTCTTTTTTTCTATCCATTGTTTACCTCTAATTAAACCGGACCGGGTGATACATAAGGTCTAGCAATTATACTTATATCAATAAGCGGAAATTGCGTAGCATTTGCTGTTTTATTTTTCACTACAACATACAAATAAAATTTATTTGCTATCTTTACAATTCGATTAAGCTCGTTAATTGTTATTTCTGTTACGACTGGATGATGATCAAGCATAGATATTATTATTGAATCCCATACCTCATTTTCATTTTCATATTTTGTTATAAATTCATCTGGCAAAACAATTCTGCCTGCAAGCGAGCTGTTTGCCGGAATTTCCGTGGGCGGTGCACTTCCACCTTCAGGGATTCCCTGAATAGCCATCCTGTTTGTACACAGCAATAATTCCCCATCAAACATTTTGTGTGTAACCCAGTCGTTAATATCGACTGTTTCTGTATGTGATTCGCTTTCTGAATACATTGGCACTTTTTCTTTTGTTGCCTCATCAAATCCATATTTCATTTTTTTTGGCTCCTTTCAGTTTTTTTTGAAATTTTCCAATTTTTTGATTTTAAAAATCTCGTTTTTTCACTTTCTGTGAAAAATAAG
>JAZRJT010000070.1:0-17018 GCA_045645905.1 Clostridia bacterium | reverse complement strand
TTAAATCTTTAAACCCAATATCCTTTGCAATGCGTTCGTATTCGCTGAACTTATAACAAAGTGTGTTTGCCGAGTGGCTGTCGCTGGATAGGATTACTCTTCCGCCTTTTTCGGCAATGTATTCAAGAAACTGTATTTCGGGATACGCCTCTGTACGATATCCCCGTGAAATTGCACCTGTATTAATTTCAAAAGGCTTGCCGCACAAAATCAGCTTGTCTATTGCCGCCTTTGCCGCAGCAATGTATCGAGGGTTTTTAGTATCAAAAAGTCGGTTTCCTTCGTTAAATTTGGAACACAAGTCAAAATGCCCCACAATATCTGCTCCTGTTTTGCTTATTACATCACCCATCAACGTAAAATATTCTTCTGCATAAGCATAGTAGTCGCCGCCGAAAAAGGTTTCTACATTATTTTTGAAACCTTCTTCACTAGAGTCAACTTCAAGATGTTTTCCGTCTTTATGTACATAGTGCACCGAGCCGATAAGATAATCTGTTTTTATCTGTGGCTTATCGGAAAAGTAATCCATTTCAAGTCCACAAAGAATTTCAATTTTGCCTTTATATTTTTCTTTAAGCTCGGCAATATCTTCTGCGTACCTTACCGTATCTTCAAGCGACATACAGTATACATCCGAAAATGCGGTATATGCGTGACCCGAAAATCCAATTCGTGTCATTTTTAATTCAATTGCGCTTCGAACCATTTCCTCAAGGGTATTCTTGCCGTCGCAATAGGTTGAATGAATGTGAAAATCCTCTAAAATCATTTTGTCATTTTCTCCTGCTTAACCTTGTGGTCTATTACGTGACGTGATGCAAGCTCTTTGTGGATATCCTCAACCGAAATACCCATTTCAACCATTAAGACCATCACGTGATAGCAAAGGTCTGCGATTTCATAAATGGTTTCCTTTTTGTCATCAGCTTTAGCCGCAATAATAACCTCGGTGTTCTCCTCTCCCACCTTTTTGAGTATTTTGTCAATTCCCTTTTCAAAAAGGAATGTGGTGTATGAGGCTTCCTTCTTTTCAATCTTTCTGCCGATAAGCAAATCCATAAGCCCCTGAAGTGAAAATTCGTGCATATCCTCGCTTTGCCACAACTCCTTTGTGAAACAGGAATCTGTGCCTGTATGACAGGCAGGACCCTCCTTTTCAACCATTACAACAAGTGCATCGTTGTCGCAATCCGCTGTAATTGACACAATGTGCTGATAGTTGCCGCTGGTTTCACCCTTGAGCCACAGCTCCTGTCTTGAACGGCTCCAGAAACAAGTCAAACCCTTTTCCATCGAAATCTCTAAACTTTCGCGGTTCATATACGCAAGGGTAAGTACCTTTTTTGTTACAGAATCCACAACTATGGCGGGTATCAGACCTTTTTCATCAAATTTAAGTTCGTCAATATTAATCATCGTATTTTCCTCCTATAACCTTATATCAATTCCGTTTGCACGTAGCTCTGCTTTTAAATCCTTGATTGCAACCTCACCAAAATGGAAGATTGATGCAGCGAGTCCTGCGTCCACTTTTGGCACCTTTTTGAAAAGCTCCACAAAATCGGCAATTCCGCCTGCACCGCCCGATGCAATTACCGGGACAGACACCGCATTACACACAGCATCAAGCATCTCCAAATCAAAACCGCCTTTAACGCCGTCAGTATCAATGGAATTCAGCACAACCTCGCCTGCACCATTGCCCACACAGCGTTTAATCCATTCCACTGCCTCCATACCCGTATTCTCTCTGCCGCCCTTGGCAAAAACACGAAAGATACCGTCAACACGCTTTACGTCAGCAGAAATTACAACGCATTGGTCACCATAACGCTTTGCCGCATCATAGATAAGCTGTGGATTTTTTATTGCACCCGAATTCACGCTTACCTTATCTGCACCGCATTTAAGCACGCGGTCAAAATCGTCTAAAGTATTTATTCCGCCGCCAACAGTAAGCGGAATAAATATGGTTTTTGCAACCTCTTTAAGTATATCGGTAAATAAGGCTCTGCCTTCAAATGATGCGGTTATGTCATAAAAAACCAGTTCATCAGCACCACTATCGCTGTAATGCTTTGCAAGCTGTACGGGATGCGAAACATCCGACACCCCCTCGAAATTTACGCCCTTTACCACCCTGCCGTCACGAACATCAAGGCAGGGGATTATTCGTTTTGTTATCATTCTGCCACCTCTATTGCTTCCTTCAATGAAATTGCATTTGTATAATATGCCTTGCCAATAATTGCACCATAAAGGTTCATTTTAGCCAAAGCCTTTACATCATCAATTGTCGAAACACCGCCCGATGCCACAATCTGCATATCAAATTTCTCGGACAGTTCCTTGTATAATTCACGGTTTGTACCCTGCATTGCACCGTCTTTTGAAACGTCGGTACAGATAAGAGTTTTAACACCTAAATTCTGCATCTCCTCGCAGAACTCAAAGCAGGTGTACTGCGACTTTTCTGTCCAGCCCTTAATTGCAACATACCCGTCCTTTATATCTGCACCAACGGCAATCTTGTCGCCGTATTTGACAACTGCCGCCTTTACAAAAGCTTTATCCTGTACCGCCGCTGTGCCTAAAATTACTCTGTCAATACCTGCACCGATATATGCATCAATGACATCCATACTGCGTATACCGCCGCCGATTTCAACAAAAAGTCCAGTCTTTTCGGCAACCTGACGTACAACATCAATATTGGGGGTTCCGCCATCCTTTGCACCTTGCAGGTCAACCATATGTATGTGGCTTGCACCCAATGATTCAAATTCATATGCAATCTCAATGGGATTTTCGCTGTAAACCGTCATTTTGTCATATTCACCACGGAGAAGACGTACCGCCTTGCCCTCATATAAATCTATTGCAGGAAAAATATACATACACTTACTCCCCTTTCATCTCACAGAACGCTTTAAGAATTTTCAGACCCACATCACCGCTTTTTTCAGGGTGGAACTGACAGCCGCAAACATTGCCCTGTGCAACTGCCGCAGTAAGGTCGGCACCATATTCTGCCGTTGCAATAACCGAACTTTCGCACTTTGCACCAAAATATGAATGAACAAAATAAACAAAGTCGCCGTCGTTTATATATTTAAAAATCTCATGCTTATCACCGTTAAACTTCAGTGCATTCCAGCCAATATGAGGGATTTTTAAGCCTTTGGGGATAACCTCATCTATAGGGCGAACTTCGCCCTTGATTAAGCCAAGACCTTGATGCTCGCCATATTCAAAGCTTTTATCAAGAAGCATCTGCATACCAAGACAAATGCCCATAATAGGCTTGCCTTTTGCTGCTTCTTCCTTGATTACCACGTCAAGCCCTGTTTCTTTGAGCTTTCTGACAGCATCTTCAAATGCACCAACACCCGGGAGAATAATCTTTTCAGCCGACCGCAAAACATCTGCATCACCCGTAACCACAATTTCAGCCCCTATTGCCTCCATTGAGCTTTTAAGGGAAAATAAATTACCCACACCATAATCAACAATTGCTACCATATTTAAAGTACCCCTTTCGTTGAAGGGATTTCGTTTTCAAATCCGGCATCTATTGCCACTGCCTGACGAAAGGCTCTGCCTGCCGCCTTGAATGCACCCTCGATAATGTGGTGCGAATTTGTTCCCGAAAGCTGAACAAAATGAAGGGTGCAGCTTGCCTCTCTTACAAATGCAAGCCAGAACTCTTCTACTAGCTCGGTATCAAAAGCGCCGACTTTTGCGGTAGGTATCTCCAGCTTGTATGAAAGCCCTGAGCGACCCGACAGGTCAACTGCAGATATAATCAGAGCCTCGTCCATAGGCAGAATCATATTACCATATCTGATAATTCCCTTTTTATCGCCAACAGCTTCATTAAAGGCTTTGCCAAGGCAAATTCCCACATCCTCAACTGTGTGGTGATCATCAACCTGAGTGTCGCCGTTGCACTTTACATTCAAATCAAATCTGCCGTGCTTTGCAAAAAGGGTCAGCATATGGTCAAGAAAGCCACAGCCCGTATCAATTTTGCTCTCTCCTCTCCCGTCAAGGTTAAGACTAAGTTCAATCTGTGTTTCGTTTGTATCTCTTTTTATTTCACTTACTCTCATTTATCTGCCCTCCAGAATTTCTTCTACTGCGGTAAGAAATTTATCCATCTGTTCTCTTGTACCTACAGTTATTCGGTTATATTCACAAATACGCTCGCCCGTAAAATGCCGGACAAGAATACCCTTTTCACGCAATTTTGTATAAATATCGATGCCCGACACTGACGGATGCTTTGCAAAAATAAAGTTTGTAGTTGAAGGTGTAATCACAAAACCCAGTTCTTTAAGCTTTGTCATTGTGTATTCGCGATTTTCGCAAATAGTACGACAATTTTGTTTTGTGTATTCCTCGTCCTCAAGTGCACCGATACCTGCCGCCATGGTCATACGGTTGATATTGTAAGGATTTGTGGAATACTTAATTGTATTTAAATCCTGAATAATTTCTTTTGATGCAACTCCAAAGCCAAGCCTTGCACCTGCCATCGAACGTGACTTTGAAAATGTTCCCGTAACCAGCAGATTATCATATTTATCAAGCAGACAAACTGCACTTTTGTTGCCAAAATCCACATACGCCTCATCTATTACCACGATATTGTTGGGGTTACTTTTTACAATTTCCTCAATCTCATCCAGGCTTAAAGCAATTCCTGTTGGTGCATTGGGGTTTGCAATAACAATTGTTTTGTTTATCCCTATATAATCCGAAACCCTTATTTTAAACTCATCATCAAGCGGAATTTCCTCATAAGGAACGTTTGAAAGCTGTGCAAATACGGGATAAAAGCCATAAGTAATATCAGGAAATACTATGGGATTATCCGCATCTCCATATGCCATAAATGCAAAGTTCAAAATCTCATCAGAGCCATTTGTCATAAGCACCTGTTCAGGCTTGACACCAAGAATTTCTGCCATTTTTTCGGTCAGGGTGCTGCAGGTTGGGTCTGAATATAACTGCAAAATCTCCGCCGCCTCTGCCGCACCTTTAACCGCCTTTTGTGATGGCGGAAATGGCGATTCGTTGGTGTTGAGCTTTATAAGATTTAAAATCTTTGGTTGCTCACCGGGAGTATACGGAGTAAGCGCATCAAATTTATTACTGAAAAATCTGCTCATATTTATTTATTCCTTTCTATACCAAGTGCACAAATATGAAGGCATAAAAAATTTATTCAGATTACCGCTTTGACGCGAATGGTGCCGTGCTGTGTGCACTGCCCTGAGCAAAAAGCGGTTAGATGTGTGAATTTTTCAGCCTTCGTCGCTCCTTAATCCTTAACTCTTATTGTGGCACTCTTTGCATGAGCTGTCAAGCCTTCCTTTTTAGCAAAGAACGAAACATCATCAGCAACACGCTTTAATGCATCATAGGTGTAGTATGTATACTGAGTTTTCTTTACAAAATCGTCAACCGACAAC
This sequence comes from Clostridia bacterium, assembly GCA_045645905.1. Taxonomy (GTDB): domain Bacteria; phylum Bacillota; class Clostridia; order Monoglobales; family Monoglobaceae; genus SIG440. The sequence continues at coordinate 11,538 of JAZRJT010000070.1, read as the reverse complement.
GGGCTTGAAAACTTTGCCGTCCCGCTTGTGGGAAGGGTGTGGTTTGCGCCTGCTAAATAATCACCCAAAGCCTCGGGACAATTTCTGCCCATAAATATTGAGCCTGCGTGACGAATTCCGTCAAGATAGTCAAATGGGTTATCAACGCAAAGTTCAAGATGCTCGGGGGCAATTTCATTTGAAATCTCAATTGCGACATCAAGACTGTCTGCAACAATAATCTTGCCGTTGGCATCAATTGAGCGTCTGGCAATTTCACTACGTTCAAGGAGTGGTATCTGCACCTCAAGTTCCTTTTGAACAGCCAATGCCAAATCCATTGAATCTGTAACAAGCACAGCACTTGCCAAAACGTCATGCTCTGCCTGAGAAAGCAAATCTGCCGCAACAAAGCGCGGATTGCTCTTTCCGTCAGCAACCACTAAAATTTCACTGGGACCTGCAATCATATCAATTGAAACAGTGCCGTATACCTGACGTTTTGCCTCAGCAACAAAGGCGTTACCGGGGCCTACAATCTTATCAACCTTAGGAATGCTTTCTGTCCCGTATGCCAAAGCCGCAACCGCCTGAGCGCCGCCGACCTTGAAGATACGGTCAACACCTGCGATTGATGCCGCCGCAAGTATTACGGGATTAATTTTGCCTTCAGCATTTGGGGGTGTAACTATTACCACCTCGCGAACACCTGCAATTTTTGCAGGGATTGAATCCATCAAAACAGTTGAGGGGTAAGCTGCTGTACCGCCCGGAACATATAATCCCGCACGGTCAACAGGGATAACCTTCTGCCCTGTCACAATACCGTTTTCATCATTTATTATAAAGCCATTGCGAACCTGCTTTTCGTGGAACTTTCGTATATTTTTTGCAGCGGTTTTAAGTACATCCAAAAATCTCGGCTCAACCTGCGCAACCGCCTCGTCAATTTCAGCTTTTGAAACTTCTAACGCCGAAAGCTTTGCCTTATCAAATTTTTCGCAGTATTCAAAAAGTGCTTTATCGCCATTATCTTTTACGTTTTCAATTATATCGGTAACTATTGCTTCAACATCCATCTCGGGCACAACACGTGCAAAAATGTCGCTGTTTGCTACCTCACCATATTTTAAAATCTTTATCATTTTTTGTCCTCCGTCCGGCAGGTCATACTTTTGAGTATCTTTTCAATTTGCTCGTTTTTAAATTTGAAGCTTGCCTTGTTGGCAATCAGCCGCGCGCTTATAGGAACAATTTCCTCAAGAACTTCAAGATTATTTTCTTTAAGGGTTGTTCCCGTTTCAACAATATCCACAATTACATCTGAAAGCCCTAAAATCGGTGCAATCTCAATTGAGCCGTTAAGATGAATGATATCAATTTCACGACCGATGGATGAATAATAATTCTTTGCAATATTGGTGAATTTTGTAGCCACCCTCAAGGTCTTTTGAGTATTATCACGGAAATCCTTCTTGCCTGCAACAGCCATACGGCATTTGCCTATGTCCAAATCAAGAAGCTCATAGATATCAGGCTCATATTCAAGCAAAATATCCTTGCCTGCAACACCTATATCCGCCGCACCGTGTTCAACATAAATTGCAACATCCGATGGCTTCACCCAGAAATATCTTATTCCCTTTTCCTCGTTTTCAAAAATCAGTTTGCGGTTATTTTCTTTGATTGAGGGACACTCAAATCCCGCCTCCTCAAACATAGCATAAACCTTTTCACCAAGTCTGCCCTTGGGAAGTGCAACATTAAGCATTGTTTTCAAGTTCCTCAACCTCCATTCCGCATAATTTAACCAATTTCTTGTATCTCAGTTTTTCAGGCTTTGCCTTTTGTGCAATTACAGACTCGCCATTATCTGTCAACAACCTTACTGCATTATTTATATCACCAAGCTTTGCACCTTCGTCATATATAAGCACAGTATCAACATCAAAATCATGGCTGTCAACATACATTCTTTCAAGCAAATCAAGATACACCGCAAAACCTATTGCACCGCTTTTGCGTGACATTTTTTTCATAAGATTATCATATTGACCGCCCGAAAGAACCCCTTCAGGAACACCATTGACAAAACCTTTAAAAACTACTCCATTGTAATAACCCATATCGTTGATAACCGAAAAGTCGATTCTTATCTTATCTATACAACCGCAAAATGTCAGCATTTCGGTTATGTCCTCAAGCTGTTTAATTGCATCATCAAACTGTTTTGCCAAATTCATCGATTTAAGCTTTGCAATTACCTTATCCGGTGCACCGTAAACTGTCACAAGTGATTTAAGCAGTTCAGCAGTTTTTTCGTCTATGCATTCTGCATTGCACACCGCAGCGATACCGCCAATATTTTTTTCACCCAACGCCTTAAGAAGTGCCGCTCTTCCCTTTTGAGAAATTTCAATGCCTTCAATTGCCAAAGATACAATTCCCATATGTGAAATATCTAAGATATAATCGTCTGTAATACATTCAAGACTCTTTGCCGCAAGCATCAAAACCTCGCAAATGCAATAATCATCAATATCGCCGATTGCCTCAAGCCCTGTCTGCATAATCTCTTTAAATGCTCTTGTTTCTGTTGAGGCACGATATACATTTTCATTATAATACATCTTTTGCACCGAGTCTGCATCTTCACGGCTGTTTTTTATGATAGAAAGTGTTACGTCGGGCTTAAGTGCCATCAGCTTGCCGTCAACATCGGTAAATGTAATTATATTTTCTGAAACTAAAAAATCCTTGTTGCGTACGTAAAGGTCATATTCTTCAAACTTGCTCATACGATATTTCATATATCCGTATTTTGAATAAAGCTGACGTAGCTTGAATATTATCTTTTCGTCATTTTCAAAAACTGAACTGATATTGCTCATTGTTATTCTGCCTCACTTTCATAAAGTCGCTGGAGTGCACGCTTATATCCGTCACTGCCGTAGTTAAGACACTTGTTGACACGGCTGATGGTTGCCGTGCTTGCGCCTGTCACCTTTGAAATTTCAATATAGCTTTTATTCTGATGCAGCATTTCTGCCACCTGAAGCCTTTGCGACATATCCTGAATTTCTTTTATTGTGCAAATGTCTTCAAAAAAGCTTAAAGCCTCTTCCTTTGTGTCAAGATTTAAAATTACTTCCATTAATCTTTCAATCTCGGGAGTATGTATCTTTGCCATAATTTTCACATCCTTACCAAATATACTTTCACATTTTACCATAGTAAAGCGTTAAAGTCAATAGGAAAATTAAATATTTATTCAAAAAGTTTCAGGGCTGCAATTCGCAACCCTGTTCTTTTTAATCCTTATAATACTTTTCTGCAATATGAACTGTCTCCATTGCATCTGACGCATAAAAATCTGCATTAATCATATCGGCATATTCCTTATTTAAAACTGCACCGCCGACCACAATTTTTACGTCCGGAATTTCTTTGTGTAAAAGCTTAATAGTCTCTTCCATTGCGGGCACTGTGGTTGTCATAAGAGCACTGAGCCCAACAAGAGAGCATCCCGTGTCTTTTGCCTTTTGGAGAATCGTCTCGGGAGCAACATCTCTGCCAAGGTCGTATACCAAAAAGCCATAGCTTTCAAGAAGCACTTTCACTATATTTTTGCCTATATCGTGGATATCACCCTTGACGGTTGCAAGAATTACCTCCCCTCGGCTGTCTCCGCCCGAATCAGGCATTTTTGCCTTTATTTCATCAAAGGCTGCCGATGCCGCCTCAGCACTCATAAGAAGCTGAGGAAGGTATGCCCTTTTCTCTTCAAAATCAACACCAATTTCATTCAGTGCCGGAATAATATGATTATTAATTATATCAAGAGGATTTTCGGTTTCAAGCAAATACTTTGCTGCCGCAACCGCCTGCTCCTTTATTCCTTTCACAACCGCATAATGAAGATTTGGCTTATCCTCGGTTTTTTGAGGTGTGGTAACCTGTGCAGGCTCGGCAGAATTTGCATATCTGATATACTCCTCGCAAGCTATATCCATATTATGCAAAACACGATGAGCAAAATATACATCCATCATTCCTTTTGAAAAAGGGTTCATAATTGCACAGTCAAGACCACACTCAAGACTTTGCGCAAAGAATGTTGAATTTATCTTTTCGCGTTCGGGGAGACCAAACGAAATATTTGAAACACCTAGACTTGTACAAAGTCCCATTTCTTTAATTAACTTTATTGACTCCATCGTCACAAGAGCACCCTTTGAGTCGGAAGATACAGCTAATGCAAGAGGGTCTACAACTATATCTTTTTTGTCAATGCCATATTCAGCCGCACGCTCTACAATCTTTGCAGCAACTGCACATCTACCCATCGCTGTTTCGGGAATTCCTTCTTCATCAATAGTCAGGGCAATTATCGTACCGCCGTATTTTTTAACAAGTGGGAAGACACTTTCCATACTCTCAGCCTTGCCATTTACCGAATTCACAAGCGGTTTGCCGTTGTAAATACGCATTGCTCTTTCAAGCGCCTTTGGGTTATTTGAATCAAGCTGAAGCGGAACATCTGTCACCGCCTGAATAGCCTCAACTGCACTTTTCAGCATTTCAGCCTCGTCAATTTCAGGCAGACCTGTATTTACATCAAGAATGTGAACACCTGCCTCCTCCTGACGCAATGCCTCGTTCAAGATATAGGTCATATTCCTCTCGCGGAGAGCGTCCTTGAGCCGTGGCTTGCCTGTTGGATTAATCCTTTCACCGATAAGAGTGGGGATTTTGCCTATCTCAACTGAATGGGTATAAGATGAAACCACAGTTTTTGTCTTGAAATCAGGAACTTTGTATTCAATATCCTTTACCTTTTCAATCATAAGACGCATATATTCGGGTGTTGTTCCGCAGCAACCGCCAAGAATACAGGCACCCTTTTGTGCCATCTCATTCATATACCCCGCAAACTGTTTTTCATCAATATTATAAGCCGTCTTGCCGTCCACAACAACAGGAAGTCCGGCATTGGGATTTACTATAATCGGTACTGATGCATTTTGCGTAAACTCATCTAAAATTCCAAGCATCATATCGGGCCCTAATGAACAGTTCATTCCCAAGGCATCAACGCCCATTCCTTCAAGCATTGCAATCATTGCAGAAGGTGTAGCCCCGGTCATCAGCTTGCCGCTTTCGTCATAAACATTGGTGACAAATATAGGCAGGTCACAGTTTTCCTTTGCAGCTAAAACTGCCGCCTTTGTCTCGAAGCTATCATTCATTGTTTCAATCAGAATAAGGTCAGCCCCGCACTCTGCCGCAACACGCACATTTGACGCAAAGATTCTGGCTGCCTCCTCAAAGTCAAGGTCGCCCAAGGGCTTTAAAAGTCTTCCCGTGGGGCCCATATCAAAAGCAACAAAGGCATAATCTCTGCCTGATACGGCATTCTTTGCACAAGCAATTGCCTTTTCTATAAGCTCTGTATAATTTTTGTACTTGTTGCAATTTACACCAAAGGTGTTGGTTTTAATAATATTGCAACCGGCATCCAGATACCTTTTATGCAGCTCTATAATCCTTTCGGGATGGTCTATATTCCACTTTTCGGGTGGCGTTCCCGCAGGTAAGCCCATAGACTGAAGTACTGTTCCCGTACCGCCGTCAAAATATAATCTTTTTGTCTTTATAAGTTCTCGCAAATTATTCATTCTTTATCCCCACTATTGCCGTTACTGATTTTCCGGGAGACATCAGCAACGATTTATTTATTGTTATTCCCAAAAGCCGTTGTGCATTAAGAAGTTCAAGTATCCTTGGTTGCACCGCAAGCGACAAGTCACCAAAACCCGGACTGAACCGCGGACGGCAATCGAGTTTTCCTTTTATAATTTCTTCTGCCGCCTCCGCCGCCGCCTCTGCCATTGAGGATGCAAGAGCATCTGTAATAAAATGCTTTGACGGTGAAACTAATGAGAGCTGTGTCAGCAATCGGTCAACCCCCAAGCCCAGAGTCACCGCAAAAATAAACACCTCTTTGCAACCCTGCAAGTTCTTCATAAGCGTTGCACTTTTGAATTCACCAAAGCCACAATTAAGACAGTCTTCGCCAAGGTAATTTACCGGAACACGCACCGCTGAAAATTTAACATTTGCCACGGCTTTAAGTTCAGCAAGGCAAGCATCAATCTCATCCATTTCAAAGCCACGTGAGGTATGCAGACGTCTTGCAACCTCACCCTCGTTCAGCACAAGTTCCTCGGTGGGAATTATCTGATAATCTATTGCAATCATTTTATAATCTCCGATAAATTGTTTTGAATTGCCGCCGCCACATCAGGCTTGTTCATCGAATAAATATGTACAGCATTTATGCCGTTAGCAAAAAGGTCAATAATCTGCTCGGTCGCATATGCGATACCCGCCTGCTTCATTGCCTCAGGGTTTTCGCCATAACGGTCAACAAGTCTTAAAAATCTTTGGGGCAATGTGTTGCCTGAAATTGAGCATATACGTTTAATCTGCATGGCATTGGTAACAGGCATAATTCCTGCAACAACCGGAACATCAACCCCTGCACGAAGCAGACGGTACATAAAGTTATAAAGAATGTTGTTGTCAAAAAACATCTGTGTTGTCAGGAATTCGCAACCGCTATCCACCTTTTTCTTTAAATTCTCAATATCCTCTATGCTGTTTTTGCTTTCGGGATGACTTTCGGGATAGCATGCACCGCCTATACAAAAGCCACCGAATTCCTTTATTTCTGCCGCAAGCTGACTTGCATAGCTGTATTCCATCATTATAGAAGTGCTGTCTTTGGGCATATCGCCCCGAAGTGCCAGAATATTTTCAATTTTTCTATCCCTCAATTTATTCAAAAGACATTTAATCTGCTCCTTTGTTGACGAAATACAGCTAAGATGCGCAATAGGCACAACCCCCATTGCCGCAATTACCTCTGCTATGTCGGCTGTGTATTCTGAAGTTCCGCCCCCTGCACCGTATGTAACACTCATAAAGCTAGGTCTTAGCTGTGCAATTTTGGTAGCAGCAGACATAACTGTCTCAAAATTATCACTTGTTTTGGGCGGAAAAACCTCAAACGAGAGACTAGGAGTTTCTCCCTTTATTATATCAATAACCTTCATAATTTCACCTTCTGCTATGTTTATTGTTTTATTATACTACCATAAGTTATTCAAATCAAGAGTTCAAAAAATATTTTAACAAAAAAAGAGCGTCCTTGCGGACGCTCCTTGTATTAAAGGTCAATCTTTTCAGAAACACTGTATGGAGTAAGGTTGTCAAGATACCACCAGAACAGTTTAATGTAATTACCTGTTGTCTGAACAAATTCCACAGGGACTGATGCTGCAGCATCATATGTGTTTACTTCAGATACATGGTCATCTTCATCATAAAGGGCAGCAAGGATTGTTCCCTCTATCTCTTCCATATTTGTAGCTTTAGCAGTCAAAGAAATTTTTTCAGTTGTCTGCAGGCCGTCATACGCAATAGCAGGTGAAGGTGCAATATCATATACACTGTACTTGAAGTTGTCGATGTATACATTGCCACTTGCAGTGTAAATATACATTGTAACAACAGGGTCAGATGCGCCGCTTGCAAGGTTTGTCATAGGAATTGTCCGCCAGAGACTGCCGTTCTTATAAACAAGTGCTGTAGGTGTCGCACCGCTGTAATCCAGAACAAGACGTATATTCACTATCTTATTCTTGTTTAATGCACTGTTTGTACCAATACCGTCAACGTCATCCTTGTTTGTAAACAGGCAATGTGCATTCGTTCTTGTACTATAACCATCTGCGGTAACCCACAATTGTCGGAAACTGCCAGTAGACGTCAAAATATCAAAGTCATAATAATGCACCTTAGCTCCTGTTGTTGATGCTGCACTCCTAAATTGAATGTGCGTGGTTTTTTTCAATCCATCAGGTGTTATTATCAACGTATTTCCTGTCGGTCTTTCAGGATAGCCCGCAGCTGGTTCGGGATATGGTCCAACAGACAATGTAAGTCTTTTATGGATATTTGCACCATCACCGCCAACAAAAAGTGCTGCCAGTTTTTCGTGTGTAGAATAATCCTTTTCAGGGTCATCAAAGTCTTCTTCAAATGAAAAATCAGTGTTTTCTACACCGTTTACTACATAATAGGTGTAGCTGAAGGGGTGCTCTTTGCCATACACATCATAAACCTTTATCTCAAGTTCATGGTCGTCATAACTATCAAACGCAAGGTCATATACATAAGGTGCAACATAATCTGTAGCAACAAGAGCATTATCCTTGTGGAACTCAACTCTGTCTACGCTTGTTGCAGCATCAGAAACAATGTTTGCATTAGCACTGTCAACTACCGTAATCTTTCTTGTAGGATCATCCCCTGTAAACTCGTGCTGAGCAACAATATGAGCACCTTCGTAGATACCCTTTACAGCATAGGAAGGTGCTGTAACGGTTTCTTGCTGTGTAACGCTGATATTAACGCTAGCATTTGAAACCATACCACTATTATCAGTAACCACTACCTTTATTGTATATGTGCCGGCTGTAAGAGCATTGGTCAAAGTATATCCTGTAGCATTTTCAGGATTTGCTACCGAGCCGTCTTTCACATCATTAACATAAACCGATATATCTGTGATTGTACCGTCGCTATCAGTTGCAGCAAACGCAATTGAAGGTTTAACTGAGGTAAATCCTTCGGCACTGCTTACATTATATGTTGTATTTGTCGCAGGGCTTGTAATTGTAACCTCGGGAGGAATCTTAGTAACAATTGCAATATTTGCAACTTCTGACTCACCTATATCGCCATCTTCGTCGCAAGCCTTTGCAATAATTGCAACAGATTCCGGATTAGCTGTTGCTGATGCAACAACCCAATTAAATGTGTAAGCACCGTCAACTCCCGTTTCAACTCGGCTGCCTTCAATCAATGCACCGTCCGCATAGAATTCTACATAGCTAACTGTACCATCACTGTCTGTTGCCTGTGCTGTAAGTGTAACAGCCTCGCCAATCGCCGCTTCTGCAGGAGCTGTAACGCTGACTACAGGTGCCTGGTTTGCAACGGCAATGTCATATACAGTGTATTTAAAGTTGTCGATGTATATCTGATGTGAAGAGCTATGAGTCTGAACATACAAACTCAAAACGGGGTCACTTGCACCATTTGCGAGCTTGGTCAGAGGAATTGTCTGCCATAGTTCGTCATTCTTATAAACGATTGCTGTAGGAGCATCGTTATAGTCAAGTACAAGACGTATATTTACAACATTAGATTTTGTTATATCGCTGTTGTTACCTATACCTGTTGCTTTATTTTTATTAGTGAACAAAGTATGTGCATTAGTCTTTGGGGTTCCATCTGAATTAAAGGCTTCTGGTTTGGTATATCCATCCGCACCAACAAACAAGTTACGGCTGTATGATGTAGACATTGTTATATCAAAGTCATAATAATGCACCTTGGCACCTGTTGTTGAGGGCGCACCCCTAAACTGAAAGTAGGCTGATTCATTTTCACTATCGTGGTCAATTCTCAATGCATTGCCATCCTTGTATTCTTCAACAGACAATGTAAGTCTGCTACTGATGTTTGCGCCGTCACCGCCAACGAAGAGAGCCTTCAGTTTTTCGTGAGTAGAATAATCCTTGTCAGGATCATCAAAGGTTTCTTCAAATGAATCACTGTTTTCTACACCATTTGCTACATAATAGTTGTAGCTGAATGGGTGCATTGTGCCATATATATCATAAACCTTTATTTCAAGCTCGTTTTCATCATACTTTTTAAATGTAAGGTCGTGTTCATAAGGATAGCAATAATCTGTAAAAACAAGTTCTGTGTTTTGATAGAACTCAACTTTGGATACCCATGTTGCAACATCTGAAACCAGGTTTGCATTAGTTTCGTCTACTACGGTGATTTTTCTTACAGGTTCATGCTGGTTAACGATAACCGCACCTTCGTAGATACCCTTCACAGCATACTTAGATGTTGTAGAACCTGTATAAGTAGCTGTTGCTGCCTCACCAACCAAGGCACCATTTTCATCAAGCATCTTTACTGTAAATTCAGCAGTTTCGCCTACCGCTAAAGCAGCAGTCGTGGGCTGGAACCAAATTTCGCCATTTGTCATTGCATCACCTACGGCAACTAAAGTCTCGCCCTTATACAATTCAACAGTAGCGATTCTTGAGCTGGGAGCAACAATCTTTGCAGCAAAATCTGTATCAAACAAAACAGTTGCTCCATCTGCAGGATAATTCATCTTTATGATAGGTATTGCACTTCCACAAACATCCGGTTTGGTTGTAAATGTAAAGCTAGTTTCAGCTACATATACATCTGCTGAATAATATGAACGAATTGTATTCGCAGGAATGCTTACTGTGTAGGTTGTATCATTTGCAAGCACCGGCAAATCAAGTTCAACAAAATCTGTACCATATACATATGTTACGCCACTAACCGTAGCACCCGCTGCATCCTTAACGATTGCTGGAGCTGTTTCTTCATCGCGATAGATGGGAGCATCAAAGTTGATACGATATTTGTCCACCTCGTTACAAACTTTTGTCGCACCGTTGCTGATTTCAGGAGTTGCAACAGGAACAACAGCAGTTTTATCATCAGACACAGCAGTAATTCTTATTGTTTCGTCACCAGGTTCTGCAGCACCGCCTACGTATGTAATCTGAGTAGTAATATCATACACACCCTCTGTTACATCATACCAGATAATCGAGCCGCTGTTGCCCACAATCGTACCCGGCAGTTTTACACCGTTGGCAAGAACGTCAATGTTCTTCACCCCGGCCTCGGGCAATGTCGGTGCATCTATAGCAATAAATACATTTGAACCTGCACCGATGGTTTGACCATCGACAATTGATGTGATATCCACAGTTACTGCTTCTTCAGCAGCTGATGCTTGGACAAAAAAAGTCGCAAGAACAAGGACTACAGCAACAGTCAAAACCATACTGAAAAATCTTTTCATCTTTCTAATCCTCCCATTTTAGATTTTTTATATGATGAATAATTTTTACATAGTTATTCACATAATATTTTAGCACATCTATCCATATTTTGCAACGATTTTTTTAAAGTTTTTGAATATTTTTCAAAATATTTCTAAACAGAAAAATCGGGCATTTCTGCCCGATTTTCACATATTATCACAAAAACTAGAAAAAGTGGCGGGTGATTGTACTATTTTCAAGATGAACATTTACATCACGTCCGATATTGATGGCCGGTTCTGTTAAGTTCATAACAAATCCACCTTATTTTATATAATCAAATTCAACACCGTACATATGGACGGTATCGCCTTCTTTTATACCTTTTTCTTCAAGCATATCAATTATGCCCGACTTACGAAGAGCACGCTGAAAATACTGCAACGATTCATAATCGTCAAAGTTGGTAGAGCCAACAATCTTGCGTACATACATACCCTCAACTATATAAACACCGTCTTCAACAGTTATTTCAATACTGTCGTTGTTGCGTACTTCGTCAAGGTCAAGGTAATCGTAATCGTCCTCTTCGTCA